>DATDKS010000110.1:0-22023 GCA_036519825.1 Nitrososphaera sp.
GAAAACAAGCAGTAGAGCAATACGCCAGGGTGATAGAAGAGCTAAAAGCCAAAGGCCTGCCGGTTGCAGTTCCCGACTTCAAACCATAAGCTATCGTTCTGCTGCATTTGCGGCGGACATCATGCTAACAGAGTATGACTCTTTGATCATCTAGAAAATATATCTACATCTAATTTGTAATATCGTTAATTGACGTATTATTGATTAATGGTATTCTCATCAACTTTTACAATTAGTGCCAAAAGGTGCCAAATTTAATTCAAAATGGACGTAGATGCCTGTTTCACCTCAAGCAAATTCATCATTCAATTCTTAAAGATGAACACATGATGATATAGAGGATTGCGTTAAAATTTAAAAGAAAGAGAAAAGGGGGAAAGTAGAGTTGCAGCTTTGCTTTTTAATCCCACTTACTCCACGCGGCCATCCAACGATATGTCCACGTGTTGAGCTTTGCACCTAACGCAGCTATCGGAACCGTCAGCACTGCTCCTGCGCCTGAACCCAAAGCGACAGGACTGTTGTAGAACTTCCCGACCTGAGGTTCGATAGGGGTCATATATGCTGGCAGCGTAGGCCTTGGATACTTGAATGCTACTTCAAGTGGATCCCTTATGAGCAGCAAGTTTACCATGTTGAACAGAGGTATTGAAAGGCCCACCAGTGTTCCTCCTATGATTATAGCAGCGTGTTTGTTCCTTCTTGTAGCCCAGTATGTTAGGTCTAACAGCATCGCCGATGGTATCCATATAGGTACTGTAATGAAGTCATAGGGATAGCCCAATGCGAACCATGCACCCTTGGCGACCCAAGTGTAGATGGTCATGATTGTGGCGTAATATGTAGCAGTTCCTGGAACTCCTGTGAACAGCATGTAGTATATCGCTCCCACGGCAAGCATTGTAGATTGAGAGATCGAAAATACGACAAATGATGTCCACGCCCAGTCTGTGTAGAAGATGTAGTCCCCTGCGTTGATCGTTAGCAGCGTGCTGTTGACAGCAACTACCACTATGAACAAGTAGTGCGTTGTACGTCTAAGCCAGACCATTATCTACCCAGACATAGATGTAGTATATAAAATTTTATGTAAAGAAAAGGCCGAGCCAAAAAAACTTCGTATATATGCATACAACTACGCTAGGCTCGCTGTAGGTCCACCACCCATAAGGATTTTGAGGTCCTATTCGAGGTAACCCCTACATTCAGGAGGCAGCTCCCTAGGCGGAAAACAAAACAAAAAGAAGGAAAAAAAGGACACTTATGCTCTAACGGGCTTCTCGTGCGAAATCTTCCACATAAAGAAGAATCCCAGAGCCTCAATTACAGTTAGGACGCTAAGTGCATAAAGGCCGCTAGGCAATGGATATGCCCACGGATATACCGTGACTCCTACATAGACTCCGCCTGCCGTTGCAGCCCAAGTCAGCGCGAATCCAATGATGAAGATGCCATTCATATGTTCAACCCTGCGGCCGATCATGCGTTCAACATCATCACGGCTTTCGCCTGCACCTGTTCTACGTCCGCCACTTCCGTATCCCTTTGGTAGTGTCATTTGCTATACGATCAGACTATAGCTTTTTAAATTTTGCTGTTAGGCATACAGTCAGTTTTTACAAAAAGAAATTTGTCTTTTTAGAAAAGAAAAAGGAGGGGTTAGAGGGCATCCTTCGTGCCAAATAAACTACTACCACTGCCGCTGTTGCCTATACTCGAACCCTTAGCTCTCATTATTACGACTATGAAACCGATTACAGCTGCTGAAACTACCGCTGCGCTTATTGGGAATTCTGGAACGGCCACTATATTAAAGTCAGTACTTTCGATTACCTGTCCTACAGCACGATTTCCAATAGAGTTCATTTGGATTGTAACAGTCTTTGGACCTGTGCTGTTAAATGTGACTTGATGCGCAGAAGTTCCTGATTGTGCCTGTTGGTTCTTCAATTCCTGTATGATCTGGCCGTTCGCATCCTTTACAGTAAAGTCATAAGCAACGTCAGTTAAGGGAGAATTGCGTGCATCACGAAACTCAAGTCCAAAGTTCACCGCGCTGTTTGGCTGGATATTGACAGGATCCCATGTTAATATTACATGGGAGCCATCGGTTGTTGTTCGATCAATTGGTGGTCCAGAAGCTTGTCCAGTTCCTGTTGGAGCAGGTGGCTGCCCTTGCCCTGTTTCTAAAAGCTCGAACTTGTACTGAATAGGCTGTGGAGGAGTAGTTACGTCAGCGTATGTCTCAGCCTTGACAGGGAATGGAAACTCGTTTACTACCCAAACTTTACTATCTACTCCCTTGTGCCATGTAATAAGCGTGGCATCACATGAAGGCGAGCCGCACAAGCTCTGTGCCGCTGCAAACTGAACTTGTTGTGTCCCTGCTGGTTTGACTTCACCGCCTCCAATTGAAGCTGTCTTGCCCCAAGATCCTGCTGTCAATGAAAGAGGTTCAGTTTTTGTAGTGGATGCGTCTAACCAGAGAAGCGAATTTTGGTAGCCATTAATAAATTCTCTCATCTCTTGCGGAACTTCCCCGCCTAAAAGGGGCGACATGGTATCTGAAAGCTTCAGAGTCCCTTGGAGAACCCTGCCATTAGCTTCTACGAAGGCTGGAACTATCCAATTGCCGTCCTGATCCTGTTGCTGGAAGTATAATGTCATCACATAAGGTTGTTTTTCGTTTGTATCAAAGTCTTGAATACTATATTTGACATACATGCCCTGTTTTACGCCCTCGCCGGGGTACCACTCGGGTGTTTGAGCGAAAGCACTGTTCAGAGTTCCGAATACGAGTACTGAAGTTATCAAAGCAAAGGTGAGAAATTTAGAATTCATCTCGCACAAATAATTATACTTGGCAACTGATAAATGTTATTCTTTGATAAATAAACAGATAAGTAGATCTAAAGAAAGATTGTATATAGAAAATGTGCAATTGCCCCAAGGTCACTTTTTACGAAGTTGAGTTCAAGCTGGTTGGAATGAAGGTTGTGGCAAATCATAAAAACTGTGGAGATTTTCTAAATGATGACCAGTTCTCGCAATTTGAGAAAGAACTTACCAAATACTGGGGTTTTGGGGAAAAATAATGTGCGCTTTATATTTAAAAGAATGGCGTAGTTTAAATTTCCGCCGCATATTGGTTCCCTGCGCGCGTCAACTTTATTAATGCCGGCCTAGATTGCGTCTTAGGTGATTTCGGATGGCCAAAATGTTAAACGTAACTATTGAAACCTCAGGTGTAGATGCAAATGAAGCCCGGGAATGGGTTAACGAGCTTGCCAATGTCTACGCAGATATGCAGATTGAAGATGTAAACGTCTCGGGCAACAAAGTCTCATTCAAGGCTGGATTTCAAGGCATGGACGATACAGAGCCGGATGACATCAAGACGAAAATTGAAGAATATCTAACGATGAATGAAGCGTTCCAAGCCAATAGTATCAAAGTCCAATAATAGAGGCTACGCGCCTTTTTTTCTTATCTTTATACAATCATTGCTTAAGAATCATCATCGACTGTTACTAACTATTAAATAGAAAACTTAACGCCTATTTTTGCAAATGACTTGTAAAGGTATATGCCTTCGTCACAAGGCTCAGAAGCCAGTTGGCTCAGGCAGGTATGCCAGCGGACAAAAAAGATGCCAGATATGTGAGATATTTATAAAATGGGACGGACTTTGGTGCCCATGTTGTGGATATAGACTGAGGACTAAGCCGAGGAACTTAAAGTATAAAGCAAAACTGAGGGCAAGAACAAACCGGACTAGGTTCGAAGAATCTCCGCCCCCTGTCCTAGAAGTAAGACAAAGGTAATCAGTATCTTAAGCTGCTGTTTGTGGCTCTAAAGAGCCTCTTTTGCATCTTTTCCAGGCTCTGCAAGTCACTAACCAAGTCTAGTGCAAGTTGTACAAGCTTCGAGTACTGGATGTAGAATATCTCCTTTCTATTTACAAGATTTTTTGTTGCAACTCTTCCTGCGTAATAGTAGCAGTCTACCAACATACGCCGGTTGAGTAGATGGCTTACCTTTGACATAAAAAGGTCTTTATCATAGTCATTTGACTTTAATTCTCTGATTGCCTTCATTGACCTAGATATAGCAGGTCGGGTGGCCCTCTCTGCCCCAATACATTCTAGCGCAACCTCGACACCTTCTGCCATTCTGGAATCAATTTGCCTCACCTGTTCCAAAATATGGACAGGCATAGGCCTCTTACCCGATAGTGCAAGCATTCCATCTATAAACTCATAAGCTGCAACTTTGAGCCACATCGCAGCAACCATAGGATGCTTGGCACACCTCATTTTCTGCTGACAAAAAAGGGAACTTATCAGTAATTTCTTACCCGAAGCAGCCAGCATTCTTCTGGTTTTTTTCGCAATGACATCTTTGGCAGCAGAAGACAGCATGAGCATATTGTTATCCTTCAATACGACCATGTCTGTCAGATCAATGATGTGATCTTTTATCGACCCTGTAAGATACACCAGCTCAACTGGACGGTTTTCGACCTGCATCACTTGGTTGGCTAAATTATCTTTTTGAGATAGTGCAAATACCGCTAGATCGTATTCGCAGCAATCAAGCGACATTTCCGACGTACGACAGCCGACTAGCGCAACTGGATACACGATTTCACTAGCGAATTTCTTGATGGCTGCAGGTATTGGTTCATGCAATAATGTCGCAATGGCCGCTTCATGAATTTAACTCATTAGATGGTATACAAGAGATCAATTGTGGTATAAAAGAGATCAATTCTAATATCTGCAAAGAATCTATATGTCATACTTTATGAAGGACAGCATCAAGACGCATGCCGTCTCAGCTAACAGGAACAACGCCTATGCGGATCTTGCAAGAAGGGTCAGATCAGGCGAATTTAAAATTGCGGTTTACGGTCTTGGACATGTAGGCTCTCCTCTTGCCTCAACATGGCTGCGAGCTGGCGCTCATCTGATAGGCGTTGACAACTCGTCTGAAGTGCTTGAAAATGCAAGGAAGGGGAGAACACACATCTATGAGCCAGGAGTGTGCGAAGCCTTTTCAAAAGGGCTCAAGGAAAAGCGATTTCACCTCTACGGCGACCCCATCAAGGCTTCTCAAGACAGCCATTTCAAGCTGATATGCGTACCAGTGCTGCTTAGCAATTCATTCTCCGCAGATCTTACCGCAGTAAAGCAAGTGGCAACTGCCATTGGCCAAGGCCTGAAGAAAGGAGACGTTGTTTCACTCAATCCAAGTGTGCCGCCAGGCACATCTGAAGATATTATCCTACCTCTCTTAGAGAAAGAGAGTGGGTTGAAAGTCGAAGAGGATTTTTACATGGTGTATAATCCAGAGCGCATCTATGAGGGCAGGGCTATTGAAGACATTGAAGTGCGATATCCCGCAATTGTGGCGGGTGCTGGTGTCAAGAGCTTAGAAATTGGCGCCAAGCTCTATTCCTTGGTGGCCAAGAAGGGAGTGATAAAGATATGTAACATGAGGACTGCAGAGGCTGAAAAGCTCCTTGAAGGAGTCTACCGCGACGTCAACATTGCGCTTGCAAACGAGATGGCTAAATTCTGCGAAAAAGTAGGTGTTGACTTTTGGGTGGCCAGAGATGCTGCCAACTCCCAGCCTTTCTGCCACATACACAAGCCTGGAGCAGGTGTAGGCGGCGCATGCATACCAGTTTATCCTCAATTCATACTCCACTCTGCAAACATACATGGAGTTGAGTGCCCGATCATAAGCTTAGGAAGGGAGGTTAACGATTTGATGCCTGCCTATTGCGTAGAGCAGGCAATGAAATTGATTGATGTGCCTGAGGTTTCAAAATGTATCGTAGCATTACTTGGACTGGGATTCAGGGGTGGAGTGTCAGACACGCGCCTGTCACCCACTTACAAGGTGATTCAAGAGCTAAAGAAATTGAAAGTAAAAGAGATCCGCGTCCATGACCCGTTTATAACAAGCGATCCCAATCTACCACCCGATATCATGCTAACGTCGAACTTGTCAAAGGCGGCAAATAATGCTGATCTTGTGATTTTGGTTTCAGACCATGCAGAATATCGTAACATTACAAATGAAGAGCTCAACAGTGCAGCAGCCATCTACGATGGCCGCGGTATTCTTGACAGATCGCGATTTACTGCCCGTAAATTTGCATCTATAGGTAGGCCTAGTTAGGTTTAATACTGCCTAAAAAAAGATTTCACAATGTTTGGCTCATAATCGAGATCCTTTGCTTACAGTTGCATGGAAAAATGATTCTGTAGTATTCATCGATCAGACAAAGCTTCCAAACAAGCTCGTCTACGTAAGGTGCAAAGACTACAAGGAAGTGGCAGATGTGATCAGAAAACTTGTAGTAAGGGGCGCGCCAGCGATAGGCGTAAGCGCTGCTTTCGGTCTTGCCCTGGCGGCTCAACATAGCAATGCCAAGACATTGACCGAATTAATGACTGATCTCGACAATGCGTTCAAGGTGCTGCATGCGACTCGACCGACTGCGGTTAACCTCTTCTGGGCATTGGAGAGGGTGATGGGAAAGGGCATGAATGCCAAGACAGTACAAGAAGCAAAGAAAGCGGTACTTAACGAGGCGCTCAAGATGGCAGAAGAGGATGTCGAAACCAACAGGAAAATTGGAGCACATGGGCTCAAGCTGTTCAAAGACGGCGATATGGTGCTCACCCACTGCAATGCCGGCTCGCTTGCTACAGTCGCTTATGGAACTGCCCTCGGCGTCATAAGGGCTGCTAGGGAATCTGGCAAACGCCTTAGTGTAATTGCCACAGAAACGCGTCCGGTGATGCAGGGTTCTCGTCTCACTGCATTTGAGCTACTGCATGATGGCATCGATGTCAGTCTGATAACCGACACGGCTGTTGGCCACATGATGGCAATGGGCGTAATCAACCACGTTATCGTAGGCGCTGACAGAGTGCTTCACACAGGCCATGTGTTCAATAAAATTGGGACATACCAAGTGGCAATTCTTGCCAATAAACATAATGTGCCATTTTACGTCGCAGCACCGTTATCTACATTTGATTTTGAAAGTAATCCTGATGATGTGATAATTGAAGACAGATCAGCAGACGAAGTGGTCAAGGTAGGCAAAAAAAGGATTGCGCCAAAAGGAGTAAGGGTTTTCAACCCTGCCTTTGACATGACGCCTCCGGAGCTTATCACAGGCATCATTACCCAGAAAGGCATACTCAAGCCGCCCTTTGAGAAGAATATTAAAGCATTGCTTGGCTGATAAAGTATTTATCATGTTTTGTCCAACCCTATAGAATAGTAGGTATAGAGCCATGTCAACACAGCAAACAGTCACCGAAGAGCAAGTTTATGCAGCACTGAAAAAATGCATGGATCCGGAGATACCGGTCAATGTAGTAGACCTTGGACTCATTTATGGAGTCAAAGTTGCTGGCGGTAAAGACGTAGCGATCAAGATGACAATGACTACCAGAGGCTGTCCGCTTCATGATACTCTAGTAAGTGATGTCAAGCGCTACGTAGGCAAGGTAAATGGGGTCAACAATGTAAACGTCGACATAGTATGGGATCCCCCTTGGAGCCTTGAAAAAATGAATCAGGATGTGCGAGAGAAGCTGGGATTTGGCAAGCCAAAGCTTCGCTTCCAGATCGACTACGAAAAGAGCAAGCCCTTGAAAATGGGCAAATTTACAAAGCAGGAGGATGGATCACTGATGCTTGCAAACGATAAGGATCAGGGCTTCATGGTAAATGAAGCAATTGTAGAATTCTGGAATGCGTGCGACGGAACCAAGACCATCAACCAGATAACCGACCAATTCTCAGCCAAGCTTGGCATGCCAAGGCAGCAGGTCGAGCAAGAGGCGGTTCAGCTTTTGCAGCAACTACTTGAGGCTGAGCTTCTGAAGGCCTGACACTGAAGGATGGACCTTTCTTCTTTTTTTATCCCCGGCTAGTTGTAGAACTTGGCATGGGTGACGGCATACTTCTTGAATCTCTTGCCAAGCGCGATGGCAATTCCATATTTATTGGGATCGAGCGTAACAATAAGCAGTGCGTACAGGCCCGGTCAAGAATTACCCTTTCCAATGTTATTATCATGAATATCTCTTTTGAAGACATTGTTCCAACATTCTTGAATGAATCTATTGATCAATTCTTAGCGGTGCTGCCCGATCCTGCATTCATTGACGGGAAAAGGGAAGAGCAGTGGAAGCCGTTCTACAAATCCGTGTACTATAAACTAAAAAAGGGGGGAAGGCTCCTGCTTGTTACAGAATTAACTGATGAGTTGTTGCAACCTGTAAGCAATGATCAGTATTTTGCATGGGCTGATTGGCTTAAGTCCTGCTTCCTGTCGCTTGGATTTGCACTGGCGAGCCAGAGCGATGGCGCACCACGACAATATTTGTCTCGCTGCATCAAGCAGTTCAGAGGAGACCCCGAGCGCATACGCATGATCACTCTTGACCTGATCAAGCCGTGATGCAAAATTCTTAGTGACCGCCTCTTCATACAACTAATATCTAACATGCTAAAGATGCCTTTATACTGGAATGCCATCATCAGTTGGCATGTGAAATTCTTTTCTTTTCTTTGCGGTCATACTTCTTGTCTCCTTTCTTTCTTGCTGATCATTGCTCCGTCACTGCAGATAGATACGCCAAGGCCAGAAATAGATCATATTGCCGACAACGAAACTCCTCCCATCTGCGATAACTGTATGTGCAGTAATTGCGCATCATGAGAGATAAGATGATGACGGATTCCTAATAGATATGACCCACCTATGAAGAATTGTTAGTATAAACCAGAATTTTTACAATAGAGCGGATTGCGCCAGCCAGCCAGACAAATGGTCATGAGAGAACAGACTAACTACACTCTGACTTATTCCTAACTTTATGCCGTATTGCAATATGGTATGCCATACACTCTCTTGAGCAAAACTCTGCTTTGCATCCTTCATGTCTGCAGGGCACTGACTCGAGGTCATTGAACTTTCTGTTGCAATATGTGCAAAGCAATTCAAGTTCGGGAAAGTCCCGGTTAAGAAGTGACTCGCAGGAACGCTTTTCGCGGAACCACATTACTTCTATATTCATATTTTCAGCGTACGTCAGAACGGTATCATAAGCTTCATAATAACCTGCGGCATAGAACTGACGAATGAAGACAGAGCCACCGGGATGCTTTTTTGACGCAGGGTTTCGGTAGGAGACAAGCCATTTTTCTACAGGTAAGTCGTCGTCAGATGCTATATTTTTTTTCCTGTTCCCCTCTCCCCTTCTCATGGTATTTCTTGCCGGTTACAATTTTAATCTCTTTCGATTCTAGCCCACATCCTTTTTTTCATCACGTAAGTATTAAAAAAGGAGCTACTACTACTACTACTACTTTGAGTGAAACTACAGTCGATAGCAAATTTCATTTGTTCTTGCTAATGATTAGCATAGGCGTTATGAATCTAGCGGCGCCTAAGTGCGTTATGCAGATACTCACTCAGATAAGCTATGTTGATCCTCTCCTGCTGCATTGTGTCCCTGTGTCTTAAAGTCACACTATCATCCTGCATTGTAGTCTTGTCTACAGTTACAGCAAATGGTGTCCCTATCTCCTCGAGCCTTCGATAGCGTCTGCCAATAGACCCTGATTCGTCGTAAAACGTGTCGAAATCATATTTTAGCTCAGAACTGATCTGGCGAGCTTTTTGGTCAAGCCCGTCTTTGTTCATTAGCGGCAATATGCCGACTAAAATTGGCGCAAGGTAAGGCTTTAGGCGAAGCACTACTCTATCATCGTGCTGCTGATCTTCATAGTAAGAGTGCTCCAAAATTGCGTAGATGCTTCTGTCTATACCCATCGACAGCTCAAAAACATGCGGCAGCACCTTGCTTTGGTTTGCGGAGTCTAATACTTCGAGGTTCTGTTTGCTTGTGATCGCGTGCCCTTTTAGATCATAGTCAGATCGGTAGTTACATGCCACGAGCTCAAGCCATCCAATGCTGGTCTCGACTTCAAAATCAAATGCAACAGATGCGTAGAATGCCTTTTCATCTACTGATAGGTTCCTGAAACGGCTACGCTTTATATCTATGCCTGTCTTATCATAAAATTCCGTGAGGAGTGCGAGGTAGTATGTGATAAGCTTGTTCGGTATCAATCCTTTACTGATCGCCTCCTCAGCAGTCACTTCTATTATTGATGATCCATCTGATAGCCGAAGCACAGTGTTCTTGACTTCTTCGAATTTTGGTATCTCATTCAGTCTGTCAGGGTTGCAAAAGATCTCTATCTCTGCTTGGTAAAACTCCCTTAAGCGAAGAAGGCTCTGCCTTGGTGCAATTTCGTTTCTAAAACTCTTGCCTACCTGTGCTATGCCCAGTGGAAGGCGACCCCTCATTGTCTTAAAGACACGGGCAAAGTCGACAAATATTGTCTGGCAGGTTTCCGGACGGAGATACGCCTCCTCTGCTGCCGGGCCGATACCAACAGGAAACATCATGTTGAACTTGTCCACCCCTCCAAACTCGCCCTTGCAGTTTGGACATCGAAGGTTGTGCTTTTTTATGAGTACATCGATGTCTGCTTCTGCCATCCTCTCTAGTACATTCTCACCTGTTTTCTCTTTGATGTAGCGGTCTGCCCGGAAGGTAGATCCGCACTTTGTGCATTTTACTATTGGGTCGGTAAAATTGCCGATATGACCTGATGCAACAAAGACACTCTTGCTCATTATCTGACAACCGTCAATCTCTAGCATGTCATCACGCCGTACAAGCTCGCGCCGCCATAGCTCAATAAACTTGTTTTTCATGTTAACACCCCTAGGCCCATATTCCCAAAAGCCTGCAGGTGCATCAGAATAAATCTCGCAACTTGGAAAATAGAATCCTCGCTCCAATGCCAATTTTATTACCTCATCGTAATTAGCCACCATCTACTAGGAGCAGACACCTCGGAGAGGCTTTAAATTTATGCCCGGGGTTTCATTCAAAGACGATCATTACGAAGACATAACATTTTATCTCAGTCACATTCCCCTAGGTCTCAGGTTGAAGGTATCCGACAGGACACATGGGGTAGAGTACGCAATCCGTGACATTATCACTCATGCACGCAAGTACCAGGCATCCGGCAAGGAGATAATCTACCTCAACATCGGAGATCCTGTGAGGTTTGACTTCAAGACGCCTGAGCACATCAAGAGGGCCCTCATAGATGCCGTTATGCGTGATGAAAATTATTACACTGATTCTGAAGGTCTGCCCGAGCTCCGGCAAGCAATTATGGAAAAAGAATCTGAAAAAGGGTTCAATGTTACAGTAGAAGATATCACTGTCACCAACGGTGTATCAGAAGGACTTGACATGACTATGGCCTCTATCGTCGACCCCCGCGCTGAAGTGTTGATGCCTGGTCCGTACTATCCTCCGTATGCTTCATATGCAAAATTTTATGGCGGCAAGCCTGTAGAATTCAAACTTCATGAAGATGGAAGGCCAAATCTCGAGGACCTACGGGGCAAGATAACTCCAAACTCACGTGCACTATGCATCATTAGCCCAAACAACCCCACAGGTGAAGTGTTTGATCGAAAGAGCCTTCAACAGTTAATAGATATCGCCACTGAATATGATCTCTATGTCATTTGCGATGAAATATATGACAAAATCGTATTTGATGCCCAGTTTACTGGGATAGGCAAAGTGGCAAAGGATGCACCTGTTATCTTGCTCAACGGCTTTTCAAAGGCCTATCTTATGACTGGCTGGCGCTGCGGCTATATTTGCCTGAACAGCAGCTCCAAAAAGCTTGGAGGGCTGCGCGAGGATATACCGAAGCTTGCAAGAGTGCGTATAGCGGCAAATCTTCCTGTCCAGGTAGCAGCAGTGCAGGCTCTTCAAGGTTCTCAGGCCCATATATACAAAATGGTTGATAAGCTGAGGATACGACGCGACTACGTTGTCAAACGGCTCAACGCAATGGGTATCCAATGCAAAGTCCCGCGTGGCGCATTTTATATTTTCCCCAAGATCAACACTGATGGCCGCTGGAAGGACGACCAGCATTTTGTAATTGACCTACTCAATAACACTGGCGTACTTACAGTGCATGGTTCCGGCTTTGGATCCGCCTATGGGTCAGGCCACTTCAGGATCGTCTATCTGCCGCAAGAAGAAATACTAGAAAAAGCAATGGACAAGCTTGAACATTTCTTGAATACCAAATAATGGGTAGAAATCGCTGCGCCACGCAAGAATTGATACTTATAGAAGAATATTTGAAACTTGCAGCTTTGCCCTCTTTCTTCACTTTCCAAAAGCCTTAAGCTTGCCTCTCATTTCTCTATCTTTCGAAATAGACGGATGAGATGGATCTACAAGGATGACTTCGTACCATATGTTCATGCCGTCCTTGTGAAGGAAGTATGAGCCAAGCACTTCAAGATTTGGGAACTTTTCGCTTACTCTTCGCTCAGCAACCTTGCGCATGCTGATGCCCTGCTTGATATGGACAACTCCTATATGTTTAGGCCTTCTACCAGAAACTGGGCGCTGTTTTCTCATGCCACCTCTGCCCACACGAGCTCGGACAATAACGATGCCCTGTTTAGCCTTGTAGCCTAACCTCCTAGCTCGGTCAAGCCTGCTTGGTCTCTCTATCCTGTGGATAGTTGGCTCTACTCTCCAGGTTATAGCCTTGGATTTGAGCTGATCGGAATTCTCCTTCCACAGTCGATGCCACGTTTGGGCCATATAGCTGCGCATAATATTACTTCTCCTAATTTCGGCCCCCTTATATGTCATATTACACCACGCAAAATCTGAATCACCTTTTCTGCAATAACCCTCGACGCAAGCTCTTGCGCCTCTTTTGTCTGCGCGCCAATATGAGGCGTGCACACGACGTTTGTCAGGTTCATCAGTTGCTTGTTGGTAGGAGGTTCCACCTCAAAGACATCAAGTGCTGCGCCTGCAAGCTTGCCACTCTTTAGGACTTCGTAAAGTGCATTTTCGTCGATTATCTCCCCTCTCGAAGTGTTTATCAGGTAAGCCGTTGGTTTCATTTTGGCTAACCTCTCTGCACTAAACATATACTTTGTCTCCGGCGTACCTGGTACATGGCACGTTACGTAGTCTGCACTTTCCAGAAGGGTATTCAAGTCAGTCACTATCATGCCAGTTTCGCTGATGAATTCACGATTAATTGGGTACGGGTCGTAGCCGATTAGGTTCATGCGTAGCGCTTTTGCCATCCTACCGATGGTGCGCCCGATGTTTCCAACACCTACAATGCCAAGGTACTTGCCTGATAGTTGCGTGCCCATGAGGTCTTTTTTGATCCAGTTTCCTCGCTTGATCTCTGCATCTGCCCTTGGTATGCTCCTTGCTAGAGATATCATAAGTCCTATAACAAGCTCGGCCACTGCTATAGAAGCGGCTTCAGGCGCATTAATTACTCTAATCTTTTTCGCTTCAGCAGCCTTGACGTCGATATTATCAAGTCCGATGCCCACGCGGGCAATTATCTTGGCTTGCCTAGCAGCGTCAACAACCTCCCAGGTAACCTTACTTCTGCTTCTTACGATTAGAACATCATAATCCTTAACTGATGACACCAGCTCGGCTGGCCCGATGTCTGGTTTATAGTGGACAGCGAGCCCTGCGCGCTTCATGCTGTCGATCCCAACCTGATCAATAGAATCACAAACTAGCACCTTGCCGCTGACTTGCACGGAGTTTTGAGAATTTTAGTAGTAATATAATGTTTGTTCCCTTACCGAATATTAGTAATAGTTTACAACGAAGGATTGATTACCCTTCTCAAAAAAATAACTGTATTGATGATAACCCATCTCGCCTGTGTGGCCCCCGCTGGAGTCGTTTGTCACGTATCTATAGAGGAATGCCTCTCAAATGAGTGTATTTTTTGCAGGCATCCTTATGATCTAACCTAGATTATGACCCGTCCATACTGGGCCATATCAAAAATCAAATTATTTTTAACCTTTCCCATCCTACTATTTCTTATGCAGGGGATACTGCTGATTTGAAAATCCTGTATAGCGCAATTCTTGCGAAGTGAACCTTTGAGTTATGAGTTATCCATTTTTGTCCTATCAACTTCATGAAGTAGAGTTTGCTTAATGTTCTTGTTGGGAGTGGATGTGCCAATGTGATGAGAGGAGGATGATATGTAGAATGATATTAGGCATTTTTCTTGCATAGACGATAAGTTCTTGCCTATCGATGTACTGCTTAAAGTGTGGCTCTGATTATGGTAGAAAGCGAAGCGGAAAGTTACATCCTCCGAATACAAAGTGATGATCTTGAAAGACAGCTCTATGGCCAACGCATACTCTATGTCAGCATAAAACGCGACTGGCTGCATGCTACAAGGCTGCTGTTTATCCGAAAGTCTGCGTTCATTGGCTCAGGCAAAATTGATAGATTTGTCTCACTTGGCGAGCTGAGAAAAAACGAGAGAAAGTTATGTCTTGAAAACAACTATTACGGCAAGATTGAGTTTGCCATACTGGTGCGATTTTATCCTGCAGTTGCAGTGGAACATACACCTGTCGCGGGCCAGAACACTCTTGGGCTGCATGGTGCCAGTCTGCCTTGCTCTGATACTCGTCAAATTGAGCGGCTTGCAAGAGCAAGGCTGATCATATACTGAGGAATTTTTTTGTCGATTAATTTATTACATCGGATTCATTAGTATTGCGCATTTGACTATGTCGTTCAGAATTGACAAAGATTCTCTTGGCGAAGTCAAAGTTCCAACTAGTGCCTACTACGGCCCTTTTACAGCTCGCGCGATCAACCAGTACAAGGTGACTGGCCAAAAGGCCCATTTCAGCCTGATAAGAGCTTATGTTATGATCAAGCGCTCGGCCGCGCTTGCGAACAAGGAGCTCAACGTGCTGGATAATGACATAGCGCAGGCTATAGTAAAGGCGTGCGATGAAATTTTGGCAGGGAACCTACTCGATGAATTCCTAGTAGAGGCGATCAACTCAGGTGCTGGAACTGCATTTAATATGAACACCAATGAAGTCATTGCAAATAGGGCACTAGAAATCCTTGGCAAGACGAAAGGTGAATATGAAATCATCAGTCCAAACGACCATGTTAACATGTCGCAGTCAAGCAACGACACCTTCCCAACCGCGATGCATGTCGCCATTTTGCTCAACACGAGGGAGACGGTTTCGTCCCTTGATAAATTGATAGCTTCTTTGCAAAGCAAGGCAAAAGAATTCGCCGGACTCATCAAGATTGGCCGAACTCATCTGATGGACGCAATTCCAGTTACTCTTGGCTCCGAGTTTGAGCAGTATGCTTATTCGCTCACGCAGGCAAGGGCAAGCCTATTTCAGGCAATGGATGGCCTGTGCTATGTCGGCCTTGGCGGCACGGCGGTGGGTACTGGTGCCAATACTCCAAAAGGCTACAGACAGCTTGTTATTCCGTATCTGTCAACGGTTTCAGGTTTGGGCTTGAAGCCCTCTGAGAACATGTTCTACTCCCTCCAAAGTAAATACGATGTAGCCAATTGTTCATCGGCGCTTCGCAATCTTGCACTAGATCTCAACAAGATGGCAAATGATATTCGACTTATGGCTTCTGGGCCGGTAGCTGGCTTTGCAGAAATTCTGATCCCTGCAGTGCACGCCGGCTCATCTATAATGCCGGGCAAGGTCAATCCATCACTTGCAGAATGTCTTAACATGGTGTGCTTTAATATAATAGGAAACGATGTTTCAGTTGCAATGGCAGCCCAAGCGGGTCAATTTGAGTTGAATGTTATGCTGCCGGGTATGTTAAAATGTATACTTGACTCTACTGACATGTTAAAGAACTTCTTGCCGATATTTGCGGCCAACATGGTGGACGGTATTGAAGCAAACAAGGACCGGCTGGAATCGTACATAGAGAAAAGCCCTGTATTAGTCACACTGCTAAACCCATATATTGGCTATCTAAAAGCAGCCGAAATATACAAGGAATCGCTCGAGACCAACAAGAGCATTCGGGAGTTGGTTCTAAGCAAAGGATTGATGACAAAGGATCAGCTTGACAAGGTGTTATCAAAGGAAAACATCCTTGGTACTACCCTTTAGTTCTCTTGCTTTTGAATAATGCCTTGGCGCGTTCTTACAAGGCGTAGAATGGTTGTGCCAATAAGTGCAGCCTGCAAAACATAACCACCAATTATTAGCATTACAGCGTTGAATGGCCTAGAAAATGTTGTCATCATCTCGACATGGGGGGATGCAAGCGAGTTCCCCACCATTACAATGACTGCAAGTGGAATGCACGCATAGAGTGCTCCGAAAGCCCTTATAGGCCAGAATCGCTAGAGTAATGAAAGACATCTCAAGTGCTATAGCTCTATCTAAGAATTGCGGATTGCCAAATGGGACGGCAATTGCACCCACTATGCTTATTGTCACAAGTATAACGACAACAGGAGTAAAGCGCATCAGAATTTCCTTGTCAAAATTTCAATTAAAGCTTTTTTGCTAACTATTAATAACGATCTTTAGTACCTCATAAGATATGAGGGCTGCACGGATAATAAAAACGAAGGAGCCGCTTGAAATCAAGGATGTCAACATCCCACAACCAAAGAGCGATCAAGTTCTTGTAAAGGTTGAAAGTGCAGGGGTGTGTCACAGCGATCTCCATCTGTGGGAAGGCGGATATGCTGGCCCGCAGGGCGTGTTTATGAAAGTTGAAGACCGCGGGGTAAAGTTCCCTCTTACACCTGGCCATGAAGTTGCCGGAACGATCGATGAAATGGGCGAATCAGTCACAGGTTTTTCTAAAGGCGATAAAGTGTTAGTCTATCCTTGGATAGGCGAGGGGACTTGCCCCGCATGTCGCGTCAGCGAAGAAAACATTTGCGATAGCCCAAGAAGCCTTGGAATATATCAAGACGGCGGGTATTCAGAAATGGTTCTTGTCCCAAGCCACAAATATCTGGTCAAGCTGCAGGGACTCGATCTGAACTCTTCTGCGTCGCTTGCCTGCTCCGGCCTCACAGCGTATACAGCTGTCAAGAAGGCAGAGTTGCATCCAGGTCAAACGGTTGTCATAGTCGGAGCCGGCGGCCTTGGGCTAATGGCAGTGCAACTTGCCAACGCAACAACAAACGCTAGAATAGCCATTGTGGACATTGACGAGAAGAAACTTGCCGAGGCAAAGAGACTAGGAGCCCACGAAATTATCAATTCAGCTGATGGCGACCCAGTGAAGGGAGTCAAGGAAGTCACGGACGGCCTTGGCGCGGAAACAGTCATTGACTTTGTAAACAACGGCAAGACCGCGCCGAACTCTCTAAATATGCTGAGAAAAAGGGGTCGCCTTGTGATGGTTGGTTTGTTTGGCGGATCGCTAGAACTGAACCTTCCACTTGTCCCGCTGCGGGCGTTTACATTGACAGGAGCTTATACTGGCAAGTTCGCCGACCTAGTAGAATTGGTCGCCTTGGCTAGGATGAACAAGATACAATCATTAGTATCCAGAAAATTTACGCTGGATCAGGCAAACACTGCGCTTGAAGAGCTCAAAGCAGGCAAGATTATTGGAAGGTCAGTAATCAATCCCTAAATGATCGTAAGGTTCTTGTAGTATATCTCGTAGAGAGGTATCTGCTGTTGCAGAACCTATTACTTTAGATATTTCTAGGGGTTGCCTAGGATACCGCCCAGCGACCGGTCTAAGCGGCAGAGTACTAACTGCCTCCTATGTTTTTTATTCTATATAATTCTGTATGAGACGCTTCAACAGTCTCTGAACTTCTTATAAAGTTTAAGAGCCTAAAACTATCGTGGCAAGCGAGGATAAAACTAATACTTATGATGAGACAGTGAGCAGGACAACCTCAGAGCCCACTGCTGACGTCACAGTTACTGAAGAGACAGCCATAACGACGGTACCAGCCGGCGAGGTTGAGACGTATGAAGTGCAGTCAGGAACAACAACCTCGGAGGAGGAGTCTGTCTCTACAAAAGCCAAGGAGGCGGGTAGATCACTCAAAGATCTTATTTACTCGCTTGGCAAAAAGACAAAGGAAGTAACCGAAGAAAAAGCGCGGGAACTTAAAGCCCAATCAGTCGACATTAGCACGAAAACAGATGCACAAGACATTCAGCACCTGGGTGACGACGTTGAAAAGCTGATTACAGTCTTTGAAGATACAATGACAGAGATACGCAAAGAGCCATATGATGAGCAGGAAAAGCTGCTCGTCGGATACAAAAAGCTCCTGGAGGAGCAGATTAATGTCATCAATGCAAGACTGTCAATGGCTAAGCGTCTAAAGCCGGGTGCCTGAATGGAAGAGTCTTACCTCTCTACTCTACCAGCAGTTTGCTCGCAATATCCTTTACTACTACAGACTTAACATTGACAAACTCCTTGATGCCAAACTCGGAGAGCTCCCTGCCAATACCAGACTTTTTCACTCCGCCGAATGGTAGGCGCGGATCAGACTTGACCATTTCATTGACGGACACTATGCCAGTTTCAACCTGACGCGCCAGTCGTATACCTCGACTGATGTTGTTTGTCCATATGCTTGCACCAAGTCCAAATTCGGAATTGTTGGCCTCCCTTATTGCTTCCTCTTCGTTGTTAACCACTATAATTGGAGCTGCTGGGCCGAACACTTCTTCCCTTACGACTTCCATGTCATGGTTCACATTTGATATTATAGTGGGCTCATAAAAGAACCCCTCCCTATTGATAGGTCTCCCACCGATTAGAACCCTGCCACCCTTGTACTTTGCGTCATCTACCTGCTTGGCAAGTGCGTGCCTCTGACTGTCTCTAACAAGGGGCCCTACTGTGGTCTTGGAGTCGAGTGGGTCGCCTACGACTTCCGCTTGCGTATTTTCTACAAACAGCATTGTGAATTTGTCTGCAACCTCCTTTACAACAATAAAGCGCTTGGCAGCTATGCAGCTCTGACCGTTGTTCAGCAGCCTCGACTGAGTTGCCATGTAGGCAGTCTGGTTAAGGTCAGCATCTTCGAGTACGATAAAGGGATCACTACCTCCGAGTTCTAATACGAACTTTTTCAGATCCTGAGAAGCAAGCTCGGCCACTCGCCTGCCAGTGTTGACGCTTCCGGTAACTGAAACGGCATCAATGTTTGACTGCACTAGTGCCTCGCCAGCCCGATAGTCTCCTACTACGGCCTGGAATATGTTTTCTGGAAAACCAGCATCCATGAATGCCTGCTCTATTTTTAATGCACTTCCAAGGCAGATGCTTGAGTGCTTTAATATACCTACGTTCCCCGCGGTCAACGATGGCACTGCAAACCTCATGACCTGCCAGAATGGAAAATTCCACGGCATGATACAAGCCACAACTCCGAGCGGCTCAAATGACACGAAGCTTTTGCGAAATTCAGTTGGTATTATTTCATCACGCAAGAACGCTTCTGCGTGTTCGGCATAATAGTCGCAGACCCATGCACATTTTTCGATTTCTGCTAAGGATTGTCTGATCGGCTTACCCATTTCTTCCGTGACGAGCCTTGCGTATTCTTCCCTGTTCTTTCTCATTACTCTGCCAAGCCTGCGCATATATTCAGCGCGCTCTGCAACATCCAAAGTTTTCCACTTGGCAAATGCTCCTCTTGCGGCCTTGACCTTCCTGCTGACTTCATCAGCGGTTACATTTTCATAGGTCGCAAGTATCTTTCCAGTGGCAGGGTTGATAGTTTCAATCTTTGACATTCGGAACAATGATTGTACTTCCAGACATAAGAAATTATGTGTATCCCGCGGGCAGGATTTGCTCCAAATGGTTTTGGACCAGTTTGTTTGAGCCTGCGACTCTTCGGTTACTGCATTATTGTACGCCCGATAGGCTGCTTCACGCGGTCAGCTACTGAGAAGCCGACATCTACAGCCGAAAGCTCTACCAGGCTGAGCTACCGCGGGACATTTCCGTTTGTTGCGAGAATGCTATATAATTGTGGCGTCAGAGATACTTGGCAACGTCGAGCACAAAATAAGAGATGATTTTGTCGGCTCCAGCCCTCTTTATTGAGACAAGAGAGCAAACCTTCCATTCCTCTTCATTTATCCACCCACGCATTGCAGCAGCCTTTATCATTGCGTATTCCCCACTAACGTTCTGAACTGCAATTGGATAATTGAATTTATTCTTTGCCATTCTGACGATGTCAAGGTACATAAGAGCAGGTTTTATCATGACCATGTCAGCCCCTTCGTTAATGTCAGTTTCTATTTCCTGCAGGGCAAGTCTAGGGTTTGTATAGGATACTTGATACGTTGATTTATCTAGCCGTTTAGACATTCTTGCGAACGCTGCTGATCGAAAAGGCGTGTAAAGGGATGAAGCGTGCTTGGCAGAGAAGGAGAGCACTGATGCGTCAAGCCCGAGGCTATGAAGCTCCTTCTTGATTGCATAAACCTGCCCATCCATCATTGCAGAAGGTGCGATTACATCTGCGCCAGCTTCTGCATGGCTTGCCGCGATCTTCGCTAGGACCTTTAGCGTAGCGTCATTGTCTACCTTGCCATCGTGGCTGACGAGGCCGCAGTGTCCTGTCAGGTTGTACTGGCAAACGCAAACATCCGTTGCAACAATCACCGCACTACCAAAGGATGACTTGATTTCCCTTATTGCGTCTTGGACGATGCCCTTCCTGTCAGAGGCAGATGAGCCTATTGCATCCCTACTCTTCGGTATGCCAAAGATAATCACTGATGAAATACCGCTATCGACAATTGATTGCATATGCTGTGAGATCTTTTGAACGGGTGTCACAGCCATTCCTGGCATTGATTTTATCATGCTTGGACTATCAGAAACAAATACTGGAAATACAAGGTGGCTTTTGCATAGACCCGAGGAGGCAAATATTGTCTTGTAACTTTCCTCATTCCTGCACATGTTTTGCCGCTGCAAAAGGTGTCCTCATCGCTTGGCGCGCTCTCTATGAATATATGCTTTCACAGTAGTACAAATAATCAATCACAAAACTCAAATGACATCCAGATGGCGAAAGCTAATGTGCGCAGGATAACTGTCGGCATCCCTTCATACAATGAAAGGCAAAACATATCAAACCTTCTACAGGCGATTGAAGAACAGCACACACAGATATTTGAAGTCCTTATATCAGATGATTCGTCTGACAATACGCCTAGTCTTGTGCGCAATTTCGCCCTTCATTCGTTGCTTGACATCCAACTTTTCCACCATGATACAAGAAGAGGTGCGGCAGCCGCATGGAATGAAATTATTCAAAGGGCAGCTGGCGACATCATAGTTCTTTACGATGCTGATATCATTCCTCATCCCTCTTGCACCGAGAAGCTTGCATCGCACATTCAAGGGGATGTTGGAATCTGCGCATCAAACTCTCAGCCGGTACAGGCAGCAGGTATAGCTGGTAGGGCGTCTGTATTCATCTCAGAATGGCTCAGGTCTGTGAGGCTAGCGCAGCTGTCTCAGTACACGGTGATGGGCAGGGCGCTTGCCATTAGTTCTGGCGAAGCTAAAAAAGTAGAGATACCAACTAACGTGATCGCAATTGATCTTTACATGCAGTGCAAGATTCTTGAAATGGGCAGGGATGTAATTTATAATGACAATGCGATGGTATTTTTCAAACCTGCTAATAACATATATGATCTAGCATCGCAGGTAGTAAGGGCAGTCAATGGGCATAAGCAGATAAAGGATTATGTCTCTTCATCTGGCATTGGCTTGCCGCGACAGGTAGCGATTGCCAATGCTGTAAAGAATGCTGCAAAAGATCCGCTTGGCGCCCTTTCAGTTGCAATGGGCTATTTGCTAATACCGTACTACAAGTCTAGAATTGAGCACACTGACACCGCAAAATGGCATACTGCGGCAAGCTCTAAAGCAATAGACTACCAGCAACTAAAAACGAGATTCTGACTGACTGAAACACTTTTTTATTACCGCAAGCTTTTGTAACGAAACAAGCGAGAAG
>DATDKS010000111.1:0-7933 GCA_036519825.1 Nitrososphaera sp.
ATCAAATCAACAAAATCAAGAGAGAACTGGATAAAGCCGTACAGGAAAGAATGAAGTTAAGTCACATTTATTGTTTCAGCAAATAATCACATTATTTAGTTGTATTATAATCAGTAGCGGACGGTATATATTATTCCGTATGTTGTCCTCCTTTTATCTTTGGGCTTTGTCCTTGATTTATTCAATAACCCCCTGAAACTATGCTCATATTAGACGAACTTGCCCTCAAATTCGACCCCCTCGATATTTAAAAAACATAAGAAGCAGCAGGGACATAATAATAACAATAATAGCAATGCGCTTAGCCGCTCGTATAGGAATAATTATCATAGTCCTAATCACCCTAGTAGCAGTGTGGTATGGCTATCAGGAACTTCAGAGCCCTGCAGTCACACAGCAAAAACAGTTAACGGCACTGGGATGTACACCAGCTAGTTATGATTCTAAGGGCTCGCCAACATCATGGTCATGTCCTAGCGATTAGAAAAAGCCAAATTAATCAGAAGAAGTTATTGAGCTTCTTTCGTGTTAGAAGCCACAAAAGATGTTATGATATTATTATTATCATTAACTATCAGACCTTTGTTAATAATAAATCTATCCAATATTGTGAATTCTTCTTTCGAACGCGTCTCTTGAAACTATACTTTTACTCCCTTGGCCGTATTTATTGTACTTAGTATAGGGGTACCGACATGGAAAACAAAATTGAAACCGCTACAGAAATCGAAGAAGAAGAGACTGGAAATTATCTTCAGCTCTTTCTTTACCGAGCACCGAGAAAGAACCATGATGCCATAGCAAAGAACCTAATGCAATTCGTGCCATGGTTCAAGAAAAATGGAGTAAGAGTTGAGTACTACCAACTTGGCAAAAGCGAGACCCAGGGCGCAATAGACTCTGCAAAAGAAAGTGGCATGGATGTTATGGACAGCATTACCAAGACTCTTTCCCTCGACGGAGATGAGGAGGAAGTATGGATAGAGCAACAATACTTCAGAGACCACAAGCATTGTGAGGAAGTCTACGCAAAGATGATGCAAGACAAAAGTATTGAACCACTTGGGAGTGAGTTCTTTGGTCTAGTCACGCAGGGGAAGAAGCTTATCACAGGCGGGTTTATCCGGCTCAGGGGCTAGGAATCAAACAACTTCAATTGATGGGAGCGCTGTTAATCTTCTCATTCTTTTTCTTTCTCTAACAACAATAAACTTTCGACCTGGCTCTATTTGCTTAACCTGTTCGCTGTAGTCAGTTAGCTGTTTGAAATGGTATAGGAGTATGGACATCAGTAGTATTGGATGTAGTCTCACCCACTGAATAGAATAGGAGCGATCTGAGATGTATAATCTAGGAATGTCAAACATATCATCAAACTCTTCTTTCTGATTTGTCAGATGCATTATGGGAGAGCTTTTAATCCTCTCTTATAGTAAAATGACTGCGGCTAAAGGTATCATAAATACCCCCTCCCCTTTCAGTGCTGACAGATTTCTTACCAGCTCACTCGCTGTTCGGCTTCATTAGATATACATGGTAATAATAACACCAACAAATAATCGACGAAAAGATATCTTTCTTAAAGGAACAAATTAACCCCAATAACAAGACAAAAGTGAACAGCACCTTCCAGCTACAGATTGACGCTATTAGGTCTGTAGACGATATTGAACTAATAGAACCCATGATTTTGCAAAAGAAGGCTCTATTGAAGAACAGTAAAGATGTGCATGAATCCGATAGGTTGTTTGCGGAGCTTGACGGCTTGGAATGGTTGAAGCGACAAATCGCAAGATACTCTTGAATAATAAGAATAGGGAGAAGCAGTGGCATATAATAGTAGGACGCTGTTGTTGTAATTTGTGCGGCAACAAGCTAAGGTTTTCTGGGATAAGTGAATATCACTTGACGTGCTGGCAGTGTAAGATACTCGATGTGGATTCCTGAAAATGCTCTAATGAATCGAACGCAAGGGGAGAAACAAATGTTTTCTAGCACGAGTTGCGTTCAAGAGTGTAAGGATTGAGATTGAAGACACTATGTCAAAGGAAGCCGATTTAGCAAAGAAGGAATACATCAAGACAAGGAATCGGATTTTAATTAGAATTATTTTTATAATGTGAAGATTCATTAGTAGATACACTAACTAGAAGCTAGAACCGTTAAAAGCGATGACTCTTGCTTAATTTCTTATGCTATCAAAGAAAAACAATAAGGCTGTACTTGCAACCTTGGCGCTTATGCTGCTTTCATTGAGCGTGGCATCATCCATAGCTATAATTACACCAAATTATGCAAGCGCGCAAGGATTGCTTGAAGGCCTTGAAAGAGAGCAAAGTGGCGAATCAGTACTCGGAGCTCAGCCAGCTGACACAGGTGCACCTGCTCCTATTAATGCCACTACTACAGTGGAAGGCGGCTGTAATGCAACTAATGCCAATGTAACAGGAACCAGTAATGCAACTAATGCCAATGTAACAGGAACCTGTAATCCAACTAATACCACTACTACAGGCGATGCCGGAACACCTGCAGGCAATCAAACTGTCGGCGGCCCGCTTGCTCTATACGGTGGTGGAGGCGGCCAATAGAGCTGCAACATTTGAGTATACTTCAATGAAGCAGGCGAATACCCCCTACCTCGGTATACTTCATGCAAGATGGTTGAAACAGTCAGCGCGGAGCTGATGACTTTTATTTTTTTGATTTTTTCATGTGTCAAACAAATAAGACCAAAACGACCTACGCCTGTATTGTTTTTACTGTCTTGACTGGCTCTCTTCTTTATTAAATTTCACCTTACAATACAACTCTGCAACACATGCAAAAAGTATAGAGTAGCGTGGACAGGGTGGGATTTGAAAACTATCTCCTCCTATAACTGGTTATCCTTCTTTTCATTTAGAGGTGCATAATTTTGCTGGGGTTGTTCGGTGTTGTACAATCCGGTCTAGTATGGGGGAGTGTCACGATTTACATGATTTTCTTGTAATTTTTTAAAATTGGACTTTGAAAAATTTGAAAAATTGTAAGCGCCCGGGCCGGGACGTTCGTTCGGTTTTCGCAAACCGAATTTCGAACCCGGGTCGAAGGAGTGACAGTCCCCCATACTAGACCGGATTGTACGATTCTGGTTTTCACTTAGAAGCAACCAAAGATCTCTATACTACCCGGGCGCATGTAACCCCACTCTTTGTAGAACCAATTAAAATGTTTTGGTTTTTTCTATCTTTCGGCTTATCTTACATGATTACTGGCTGGAGGCGAGTAGTGCCCAATATTATTTCCTTCTTTTTACGATGACTGCAGTACTTGCATCGATACTCTGCCAGCTTACATCATAACCCAACTTGACGATAATCTCTGCATGGCAGGATTCTGGTATGCCCTCATTTGCTAGAATTGAGCAAGCATCAATAAACCTGTTTGTTCCCGCCAGCAAAGATTCCAACTTGTGCGTTTTGGATTTGGGGACTAGATACATCCCTGCTTCAATGTACCTTTCCTTATTATCTCTTAGAGAAATTCGTCGCGCTACTTCCGCCGGAATGCTATACTTTTGTGCAAGTCCGTTGATTGAAATAATCGCATTATCATCGTCGTTATCCAATTCAATTTTCAAATTAGGATCATTGACTTTTCTCTCAATCATTTCCCTATCAATTGACTTCAAGTAATCAAGAATAAGTTTTACCGGAACCGTATCATTTTTGTAGAATATCAGCTGACCTTTTGGTATTATTGAAGAAAATGCGGATTTTGAGCAAGCAAAGTCTTCATTTAATGCAATAAATAGAAGATCTGTGTTATTATTCTTCTTCTTCTTGCTATCGGCAGAAATAAAAATATCTGCTAACTTTTGTAGTTTCCTCTCCAGATACTCTTTTGTCCAGAATCCGACAATCTCAAGATAGATCTTTTTATCATATTTTTCAAATACGAAATCTGGAATGAAAGCGCCGCCATTTGATAGCACTAGAGGGTCAGGTTCTCTAGTCATCCTCCATCCACTTTCAGCCTGCTCAAATCTCTTGGCAAATTTTTCTTCTACAGTACTATCAAAATTAGAATCATTGTAGGGAAATGATTTTGCAACTTCTTTTTCAGCAGTAGAAATATGAGGAAAGAAAACATATGGATCTGTCAGCAGTTTTGGAATTTCATCTTGTGAAATCTTAAATTCATACATTTTCCTTCCATCCATTGTTTTCCTTACGATCCAAGCATCAAGGTGCCATTCACCATCACTATCACTCTCTCTTCTTTTATCTGAAGAGAAAATTATGGATGGAAGCAACTTTGCAAGCAATGTCCCGTACCTATCGGTCAATTTAAAGAGACTCAGTGGTCCTTCAAGGGAACAGATAATCCGTTTTTCTTGCTGTTGTTGTTGTTGTGGCTGTTGTAAATGGTACATCAAGCCAAGCCTCTTAACGCTTCTTAACACACGTTTCCAATTCAAGCCGCCTGAAATGTAAAAATCAAGCTTTGTGCAATTAAAGAGCAAAGTTTGCATGAGCGACAAATTGTACCATCCAACCAAAGCTTCAGGGTCAATTGCATCAAAGTGATCAAGTATTAGATTATCATCCAAATCGCTCCACATCGCTTTTAAGACAGCATCATGAGAAGACAGATTCAATTTAGAGGCTACAAAATCCGCAATTTCCCTTCTCTCAAGCTCCGTTAATGCAAAACCCCTTTTTGATGATTCTTCAAATACCGCCTTTCTAATGCGAGGTGGATCGATAATAGGGATGGTGCTGCTGCTATTGCTGATCGTGATGGCTCCGCCATCACTGTCACTATTGCTATCTCTACTTTTGAACGTACATCTCCTTTCCAGAAGAGCATAAAATCCCCTTACAAGTTTGTAATCTCCCCCACAGGCGTCTGATTCTTCTATTGCTGCAATTCTGTCTTCAAGCGCTGCCTTATTTTCCTTGTTCTTCCACGCATGCTCAAATTCTAGGATTATCTTCTTTGCTAGCTCTATCTCTTCGTCTTTGGTACAGAATAGGGGAAATATCGCTCCGTTTCTAGTCCTGACTCTAAGTAATTGTAGAGTTAGCATGCCCTATTCTATATACTCCTCCTATGAACATCATCCGTTGAATGATCATAATTACTATCGCGAATTACCTTCAAAGCCCTCTTTCTTCTTGCACTTGTAATCGTTTCTTTTGTTTCTGAAGATATTATCTCGATCAGCTTGGCTTTCTTGTAGTTTCTATAAATACTAGGAGTTGTGCTGCTGGGGCTATTATTATTGTCTGGTTTAGGCCTCAACAATCTTCCAAGTCTTTGTATGAATTCTCTTGCACTTCCAGTACCGCTTAGTATTACCCCCAACTCTGCATCTGGGATATCAACGCCTTCGTCTAGAACCTTGGAGGTTACGACGGCCATGTATCTACCTTCTTTGAACCCCTTCAGTACATCCTGTCTTTCTTCTTTGATTGTTTTGTGTGTAATAAATGGAATTAGGAATCTATCAGATATTTCGTGCACAAGACTGTTATGCTGAGTAAATATTATCGTCTTGGCACCTTTGTTCTCTGCAAAGATTTCTCTCAGCTCTTCTATTTTGGCCCTGCTATTCAGCGCGACATTCATTGCCTTGTTTCTTGCCAGCAAGGCCTCTCTTGCCGTCCTGTTTCTCCCAGACATAATTATCAACTTTTCAAGGGTAATTGCATACCTTTGAAAACTGAGTTTTTTTATGCATTGCTGATAGATGCTCATATTTCTTCTGTACTCTTCCAGCTCATCTGGCAGCATTTCCACCGTCCTTCTTTCAATTTCATAGGAGGCAAGATGTTTGTCTCTAGCAAGCTCATCAGGGCTGACTTGAAACACAACTTCACCCACGAGTCTCGGTAAGTCTTTATGAAGATCATCTTCTCTTTCAATCGTAGCGGTGAGACCCAAACGAAATGGTGCTGCCATTTGCTCCGCTATGGTTCTGTAACCTAGAGCTGCAAGATGATGCACCTCGTCAAATATCGCAAGCGAAAATTTGTTGCCAATAAAAGGTGCCCTTATGTAGGCTGAGTCATATGTGGATACTGTAATTGATTGAATGTCATCATTACCTCCGCCGAGGTTTCCTATTCTGAGGTTTGGAAAATATTTTGAGAGAGTGGTCGTCCACTGATCCATCAAGTCAAGTGTCGGAACGACAATCAGCGAAGCGGCGTTTGCTTTCTCTATGGCCTTGATGCCAATAATGGTTTTGCCAGAACCTGTAGGTAAAACGAGGCATCCTCTCAAACCTGCACGGAGCCAGTTTTCAAGAGCTCTGTGCTGATAATCTCTCAATGATAGCTGTGAGGGCGATGAAAGCGACGATGATAACATCATCGTAGTTTCTTCTGATAAAACATAATCTGAATATTCTATTCCACTCTGCTTGAGATATTGTACAATATTGGAGTAGTGTAGAGCAAGTGCTCTTAGCACATTTGTCCTCGGGTCTAATGTAGCAAATGGAATATGCGCAAGACCTCTAATGACTATGGTACCCTTATCATAAGTTAATGTAACTTTGAGCACTAGTAATTTTGTCAAAAAAGCATTAAAAGTCTTACTCTAAAACTCAATTCTTCTCAACACTGGTAGTAATGGTAAAATAAAAATAGGTATTATTAATATATACAAACAAATAGTTAAGGTGTCTTGGTTGTTAAGTTCTACAACACTAAATAGCTGCCTCTACAAGCCCTTGGTCTTTGCGACGACAACACAATAGATGTGTGTGCATATTTTGATCAGTGTCATGATATCGCATTTTATTACTTCGACCAACAGCAGAAACATAGCTTCAAAAGTGCAGGTGAATGATTGAGTTTCTTACTGCTCGATATAACACCTGCGGCTGATGACCGACGAGAACGTCATGGCAGCAGAGCGCATATGCTCCTACCACCATAGACCCATTATTTTATCCCTTTGGCATGGGTATATACTCTAAATTGCGTTATCTGAACTACAATAATCTTATTAGCAAGCAAGTAAGTAATTGCTACTAGGTATGACGGAAGAACCAGACGAAGAGGTTAGGACAGGCGCCACATGTACAGTAGTGGATGTATGGGAGTTGCTGGGCAGAAGATGGTCGCTCCACATTTTGAAAAATCTAAAAACAAAAGAAGTCATTAGGTTTAACGAACTGAAAAGATCGCTGCCCGGCATCAGCAGCACCGTGCTATCAGAGCGGCTGCTGGAACTGGAGCGTGAAGGACTTGTGACAAAAAAGATCTACCCGGAGGTGCCACCAAGGGTAGAATATAGTATTACCCCTCAGGCAAGAGAGCTTGGAGTGATAATAAAAGATCTGGCGCGTTGGGCAAACAGGTGGAAGCGCCCAGAAATAAAGCCACTCGCTGCTCAAAAGAAAAGTTAGGGCAGCTTTTGGAACCTCCTGCCGTCATTCGCGCTGACCACCCCTATTTCCACAATAGGCCGCTCACCAAGTGCCCTCTCTATCGCTTTGTTGCTCAGTGCTACCGCCTGGTCTACGCTCATATCTGCACTATACTCGCTCTGTACCACGTCTAATGCTGCATCAGCCGACTTGCCTATTGCAAAGCCAGAGCCGCGGAAGAAAGTCCCACTTGGGTCAACCTGATAAAGCTGCACACCAGTCTGGTCAATGCCAGCTATTATCACAGATGCAGCTTGTGGCCTAACTGCGTACACTGTATAATTGTGCAGGAACGATCCAAGGTGCTTTGCAAGTGAGCCGACGTCTATCGGGCTTTCAAAGTTGAGCCGGTGCTTTTGTGCCTCAAGTCTCAGCTCATCTATCAGCTGCAGTATGTCTCCAATATATCCTGAGCCAGTTGCACCCACATGACCATCGATTACAAATATCTTTTCTGCCGGGTCTATCAGAGGCCTGACAGGCTTAATGTGACTTGTTAGGAGAGCA
>DATDKS010000112.1:0-5342 GCA_036519825.1 Nitrososphaera sp.
AGTAGTCAGGCGCGGAAGAGTAATTTATCATGGCGCAGAGCCTGCTTTCGAACTAGCATCTCCGTCTTCAGCAGCGATGAACGATAAAAACGAGTTTAGAAAGGACTTCGGATTACCTTTAGATAAAATGCTTTTGCTGGCTTTTGGATACTCGGGCTCATATAAGGGATTTGATGTACTCGATAGTCTTGGCCTGCCTGAAAGTTGGTCTTTAGTAGTAAAGCAGACTAAGCACGAAAGAGGGACAGAGAAACCCATAGAAATTGGCAAGAATAAGGGAGATAATGCCATCAGTTTGAATCTAGGATACTTGGACGATATTACAATGTCAAAGCTTTTCTTTGCGTGCGATGCAATAATATTCCCTTACAAGATCGTATCGGTTTCCGGCGTAATGTTCGACGCCTTGGCTCATGGGCTTCCATTTATCGCTTCTGACCTAAGATTCTTTAAAGAGTTTGCAGAGATGGGACTGGGAATTGTATGCAAACGCAATATGCAGTCATTTGAGCAATCAATATCGACTCTGGCATCGGAGTATGATGAATACAAAACAAGAGTTGAGCATTTCCGTTCAAAATTGCGATGGAGCGATATTGCAAAAAAACACATGGAATTCTTTTCAGGTTTGATTTCTCAATACAACAATGAATCAGCTGCCAAATATGATAATAGTAGAATAAGGCAGGCCTGATGAGCTGGCCAAATAACAACGTGACATTCCTTGTTAGAGTGTATTCTTCTATTCCTAAGAATAATATGTGCTATGGGCTTGCTATATGATAGCAAAACACATGTTTAAGAATTTATTCGGTAGAAGCAATGGTCGCGCTCGAGGAATAGGAATAGGAGAATGGGCTGGCCGAAGGTTCTGGGAATCTAGACAGTTCTACTCAGCCTATATTGCACTGTTCATAGCAGTATCAAACTGGATAACAATTCAGTACAGGCTACTTCTCGAAAATATCCCTATTTTCAATACGCTTTTCTCGCAGCTATGGGTATTTCTGGTTGTCGCAACAATACTGTTCACAGTAATAAGTATACTTGGCGGTCATTATATACACAGAAAAAGGCAATTTAGGTTAGAGCAGGCAGTAGCCACAGAAGAAAATCCATATTTGTATAGGTCAGCCCCAGGAAAAGAGAAGGACTTGATGATACCAGTGACAATACTACAGTTGGAAGCGATAGAAGCAATCCTAAATTCAAACAATAGTTTGACAGAAGAAAAGAAAAAGCAAATAGAAGCCTTTAAGCAAGATCTGATCAAGCTTTCCAAGGGTTTGTCAATAGGCAGTTTTACGAAGACAAAAACCAAGAGGGTGACTACTCCTTCATAATGAAGAAACGGGAGAACTAGGATATTGATGTTGCTGATTATTTGTAGTACCATTTGGCCAAGGGAAGATAAGGGATGAAAGTGCTAATGGTTTCTACAGAGTATCCTCCTATGAGAGGAGGTGTTGGGCGGTATACTGCTAAGCTGGTTCAAGCGCTGCGGAAAACAGGCAACGGAATTTTAGTCGATGTGGTCTGCAACGAAGATGGAAAGGGTGAATTTACAGGCATTTCTCCAAGTAATGAGAGAAATTCTGATGTTCTTCTGAAAATCGTAGAGGAACAATCCCAACCTGATGTGGTTCATGTTCAGTTTGAGCCCGGCCTTTATGGTCTGATGCTATACTCGGCCAAGCTGTCAGCGAGCCGGACATTTATTGATGATTTCTACTACAGATGCAAAGTTCCTATCGTAACGACCTTTCATTCGGCCTATACTTTGAAGGAATGGATGGGACAGGCTATGAGGGTCAAGCATGATGGAAGAATAGGAAAACTTGGAATCCCTCTCAGAGCTGCTGTAACAACATGGAGACGCTTGGTAACCTACAAGGCATTTCATGATATCAATAAGGAAAAACTTAAGCTGAGTAACGCTGGAATTTGCTTTTCCAAGTATATGTCAAGACGAATTGGAGGAGGGTATGTAATTTACCACGGCGCTGATCCTGCCATATCGCCACCGGTTTCAAAGGCCAAGGCAAGAGAGATGATGTCTCTGCCACAGGACAAAATGATATCAGTTGCAATTGGATTTAGCACTGCAACTAAGGGATGGGATATTTTGAGCAAAATAGTTATGCCAAATGGGTGGACAATGGTATTGAATTCTTCTAAAGGTCATTTCAATAGAGAACAAAATCTCGCCTACGATAATCCGGAAAGAAGAAAAAGAAGAAGAAATCCTAATAATGGCAATACACCTAAAGTCATTGATTTACAGAAGGGTTTTCTCACAGATGAGGAACTTTCTGTACTATTTTATGCCTCTGATGTTGTGGTGCTGCCTTACAAAATAACATCCGGCTCAGGTGTCATGTTTGATGGACTCGCTCATACGGTGCCCTTTGTGGCATCCGATTTAGATTTCTTCAAAGAATTTGAGAAAATGGGACTTGGAATTACAGCAAAAAGGGATCCTGTTTCTTTCTCCCGGGCAATAGATAATCTTGGTAAGACGTACGAAAAGTATTCAAGTGCCGTTGATAATTTCAGACAGCAACTTACATGGGAATATGTTGCGAACCAGCATCTAGAGATCTATGATCGTGCAATGAGGGAAAAAAGAGCGGGCACTTTCCCAACCAACTAATTCTGGAGACGGTCTTTTGCCTACCAAGCTCACAATTTTATCTTATGAGAGTGTATATAAGTCGGACTTTGTAACGGTGGCATTTAGTTCGTATTTTGATAACAGAGATTGTACTACTTCCTCAAACCAAGATTCTGCATAGGGTGCAATGTAAACCTTTTCGATTAATGTCTGAAGATTAGCCTTGACATACTTTCCCTTATCCGTTAGCTCCTCCGCATTTACAATAGACGATTCAGATGAAGAAACCGTTTCGCTGCTCGCTGTTTTCACTATCCATTCACTGTTCAAACGATCATCAGGCAAGCATATCACTGCTCTGATCTCGTTCTCATATTCAAATGACTTACGCTTTGTTACAAATGCTTGAAAAAGATTGTTCCATTCTTTCATCCAATCTTTCGAGAAATCCAAGTATTGAACTTTGCCTATCCAAATTGTATCCTTATTGTTGGCTCTAAAGCAGTTGCTCAATCTTCTGGTAGTGGATTGTATGGCAATACCTGCATTTTCATGCGAGTATAAATTCCACATGGCTGCAGATTCATATTCGTTATAATGCCAAGGGTTAATCACAACTTGTTCGCGATATAATTGAAATTGCTGTAGCATTGTTTGCGGCGGCTTGTCGATAGAGCGATTAGATTGGTATTGGCTCTGAAAATTTTGTCTTTCTGCTTCTTCCTTTTCTTCCTTATCATACTCCGAGGATCTTTGTATAATATTGAATTTCGGAATAAAGCCTTCGTAGGGATCGCGAAGTTTGTTTGCTTTTATGAAAAATAGCGCCTTTCGATGCAGCATGCTCACAAATTCGGCTAATTCCATGTATTGCCAGATTTTACCATCCATATCTGGAGGTGGTCTAAATATCGGGTGCGGTATGTGCATGTATTATGTGTGTACAGGATGTCTTACAATTTGAATAGTTTATGTCATCGTTCTTTTGGATATAAAATATACTTTCAGCTTCATTTTTCTAGTGTCAGAATTTTGTCTAATCAATTAAGGCCCTTTTGGACCTGCTTGTTTTTAAATTCAGCAGGGAAATATGGGTAGTTTGCAGTGCCTCTCTGCTCAATGTAGTTTTCGGAGCCGCAGTAGTCATACGGGAACTATGATAAACATAAACATCTTGTATATAGAGAGGAAGAGTCTTTCTTGACTAAAAGATACATCATCATTATCTTAATTTGACCAGGGGCATAATGTCACCACTTGCTGGAGAGATGACTAAAAGAAAAAGGGGAATATAACTGACAGTTTACTTTTTTTTCCTTGTTATAGATATTGTTTCTTTGCTCCTTCTGCCTTGACAGCACTTAGATTTAACCAAGGAGGCTGCCAAGAGTGAGATCCAGTATTAGCAGATCCAGTTCATTTCATCGACGTAATTGTCTGGTTGTCTGAGTCATTCATTGTCGCTCTTCGGTCTAATATTGCATTGGTCCGTTGCATTCTATCTTGAGATAATAGCCAGAGCTAATTGATTTGTTGAATTGGCCGGGCTTTGACTTATTACTGTCCCATAACTTGCATGAGTGTTTGTGTCGGTGTCATCTGCGTGTACATCAAAAGTCCTACAAAAATCAGATGAAAGGATAAAAATAAATTAAAAAAGGGCGGGTTTTCTGTTTAGCGATCGCTAAACAGAAAACGCATCGTCTTTGTCCGATTTGAAGTCGATCAACTAGCGTCTATTTCCCTCACTGAAAGCTTCTTGAAGTCAAACAAGGAATTGTCTGCCCTAAATGAGACCCTTGTTCCATCCTCGATTTTGTCGGTAGCTTGTCTGCCGCAGTCATCACCACCTTCAACCGCAAGGTTTCCTTTGTCAGTCAGCTCCGTCTCCTTATGCCAATTGTTAGTCATGTCTCCATTGTCTATCCAAAGCTCAAGCTTAACATCGCCGTTTGGTAGGTCGTAGACCACAAATTTCATACCCACCCATTTGTCATGGAGATCCCCTAGAGCAGGGACTTGTGCGAGTCTCTTTGTGTATCCATTGTTGAAATGGTAGAGCTTCTTCTTGAAGAAGACGTTACCATCTACTGCCGTCAAAGCATAGTATCCATAGGCCTCACAACCTCCATTATCATGGTAGCTAGGTCCATGTCTCGCGATCATTGTGAACTGGTCATCTCCTGAGTGAATATTGAAATAGCCTGTCATTTCAGTATTCTTCCATTTGCCTGTTGGAGAATCTACATGGATCCTTATTCCGTGTTCTTGAGTGCCTGATGTTGCATCTACCGTCCATACTCCATTTCCCTTATAATTTATAGTTGTACCCTGGTAGATTCCATAGTACAAGTATCCGTCAGCTGTAGGGTCTTCTTGCTCTTTTATGTACCACGTTGGACCGCTGCTTGCTGTGGGATAGAGCTCGTCTACTCCCGACTTGTCGACTCCTCCGTCACCTGGGGGAACTGGCTCCTCTCCTGTTGGTTCATTTACTGTGACTTCTAAAGTGTCCGATGCAGTTTCACCATCGGCATCAGTGGCGGTAAGAGTGACGGTATATGTGCCAACTTCGTCAAATGTGTGAGAAACGGTTTGTTTATCGCTTTCTTGGCTGTCATCTCCAAAGTTCCAGTTATAGGTATATGGTTCTGTGCCGCCAGCTATATCCGCCTTAAACTCAAACGTGGCTGGTGCATCACCTACTGTTTCATTTGAAATGATTCCA
>DATDKS010000113.1:0-14809 GCA_036519825.1 Nitrososphaera sp.
AGAGCAGCAGTTGAAGATATTGTTATTCCAACAATGGCTGTGGTACGTGGATTGTATCTAGCTGCAAGGATACCGGCAGGAATTTGGAATAGGCCTATTCCAATGAAAAACGCTGCAGACACAGAACCAAGCAAAGAGACATCTTTGTTAAATTCTAATGCAACAAATGGGAATATAGCTGCTACGTTAAACCAATTTATCCCATATACAATTCTTGCAATAATCAACGAAGAAACTGCCGAACCATCGGAACCCAATGCCCTCTTGTTCGTCTTGTTCACTTTCAGTGTTCTCCTTTAGAATACAGCACCAAATTTTTGGTTTACTATCTCTTCTCATACGATATATTTCAATTTAGTAATACAGAGTACTCTGCATAAATCTTGAGATGTAGAGGTGGTCAGCATGACTTTCTTGCTAAGGCCTTAAGTTCGGATATACCAATAATAATGTTAGTAATAATCATGTATAATGCCAAGAGATTATTTTTGCTCTATTTTTATCATTCTAGATTAAATTGCGCTCCAACAGGGGAAGCTTTTGCCGAGAAAGGGGTCGTTGTTAGCAGGGTATGATGCCAGCCAGCCTCGTGCGCTGGAGACCGCTCTCTGTTTATGCTCAGCATAATGGTTTTATCATGAAAAATACAGAATTCACCATCTTCAGTACTTTTTTAGTCACATCAAACCTTTTTACTTTTAATTGTAAGCAAATGGCCCTTTATGATGCAGTATTATTTATGGTACTTTTTGTGTTCTATTCACTATCTTTGGGTTGGGATGAGATCACGCCAAAAAAAAGTAGTAGATTCTCACGAATCAGCAGGGCCTTCATTAGTACAACGGATTGTAGTAATAACAGAGTTCTCAATATAGGGATAAAAGTAACCTTGCCTAACTATTCTGAGATAGAAAGACATAGAGAGGGCGAAGGCGAAGGAGGAGGGGGGAATAGAGACATTGCGCAGGAAGCTCAAAATTGCAATAGTTGTTATCATAGGCGTCGTAGTAGTAGTCCTGTTTATAGGTTTAGCAATTGTGCTGGCACTTGTAGAACCTGGCGCCGTGGTTGAAGCGGACTCAAGCGACATAATTGGGGTGACACAATTTCATGTGTTAAAGGAAGGCAGCCTTTACCACATTCGTTTCAGTCTTGTAAATAAAGACAGTGCCGCTGTCCCGAGCAACGCAAACGTAACTTTTGCAGCTAAAACAAAGTCAGGAGGAGACAATGTGTTGTATACCAGAGATTTTACCATAAATTCACAAGATTTTCAAAGGTACCGGTTCGTCATAACTGGTTTTCCCATGGTCGCTTATGCTTGGCAACTCAATGCTACAGACCTTGATAAGTATCCATTAGCTGACTTTCCAACGGCATATCTCAACGTCACGATACCCGATGGTAGGATATTTAATGCGTCCACGTCCTATTTTTGGTAGAAAAATGAAGAGCGTGAGTAACAGCAGAGAGTCTTCATTACACAATGGATTTATGCGGCGTGACTATGATGATGAGATGAGATAATTACACGATCAATTTCTGATAGCACTCTATTGACCCCGGTGGATTTATCTTAGAGATTGCAGAGTTTATTATTTATTATTCTACTGTTTGCTGTCAGAAGAGTACGTTGTGGCGGCGAGATTTTGTAGGTGTATTCTAAATTCCCCAATATAATATCTACAGTTCCTGCATGGTTGAACAGGGCAGGAATAATTTTAGTCATTGTAGGATTGTCTTGTGAAGTAATTGCCGTATTCGTGAAGAGTTAGTGTGATAGCAATGATGCCATTAGAACAAACACTCACCAGGCTCAACAGCTGCATTCATTAACTCAATGGGGATTGCTGCCTTTTATTGAGCTCCCTAGGATGACTTGATTATGAGTATTGAAAGGCTGATATCTCGAGACAACTAGAAAGAGACGTATAGATGGAAGCAGGCTTTATATGTGCTATCCCAACTTGCAAACAGACTCCTGTAATGGTGACACACATTGAACCATACAGTGATGTAAAAAGTCACTCATTTGGTAATCTTATTGCGGTCTGTCAGAATTGTCACAAACGCTACGAGGATGGAGAGATTGACAGAAAATTAATGAAGCTCTATAAGGCGAAGTTGTCTATCATAAATGGCAGATACGGTGACTTAGAACAGTGATTATTGATTCACTTTGTAAAAGGCCTGAGCTCATCAATTGAGCTCATTGCTGGAGACGTGCTAAAGACTATAATCAATCCTACCCTTGAATCTTTGGCAGTAGTGGGTGCAATAGTTGCCATAAGGGCCGCATTGACATACTTGCTCAATAGAGAACTAAGAGACCAGAGGGAAAGAGACGATCATAGAGAACCGAGGGCATAAATAGTGACGAAGATACTATAACAACATCGACAAAAAGGGATTGATGAAGAAAGAAATACCTACTACCTTGGATAATATTTTAGTAAAAAGAAAATCGCTGTGTTAAAAGTAATGATGAATCAGGGCAGACACTCATACAGCAGGTGTTCTTGGCATGATGTCATATTATTGAGCGTGAGGTTTGCATGGTACCTCAAATCTCCATCGAATATTAGCACGCCGCATTTCTGGCATCTCTTGGTTATCAACATCCGACAACCTCTAGAATGTGGTGGATTATCTCAATTCTGCTTCTGTTTGGCATGTCTTTCTTCATCTCTTCATAGGCGTCTATAATGCTTAATGCATTATGCTTTAATGTTATGAAAAGTTTATTCAAAATAACTAGGGGGATAAAAGCAACCTTGTTGTTTATGGCGGAAGAAGAACAAGAATTGCAAACTTGCCTTAATGCGGAATCGGCCAAAAGGGGCAGATAAGATTAGCAACAGCCTCCATAAGGGACGAGACAGACACAGAGTGACAACTGATTTTAGGAGATTCAAGTGCGATAATTGCGACTTCCCGGAAAATGGTCAAAAGAAATTAAGCGTTGTCAATGAATGAATGAATGAATGAATGACTAGCTACGATACACGTCGGAGCTCTTCTGGCACCTATAATAAATAATTCAAATTTGTGTGCATATGTATGTGTTAGATAAAACGAGGAGCTATTGTTCTATCATACTATACATATCTATGTTAAAGAAGGTCTTGAGTATTCCAAGATATGTCTGTACCGGCGGTGGCACTTCATCTTCACATGCAATATCCATATTCCATGCGTTTATCCATATCACCATGCTCTGCAAGATGTTTACAAACCGCCTGTACTCACCTGGTGTGACTTCAAGTGCATCAATATATCTTTGTGCAAGGAGCCATGATGCGGTAAAGTCTATGCAATTAGTTCCATAGATTGACCTTATCTGCTGCTGTATAGACCTTGCACGTTTGAATGGCTTTTTGTTAACAAAAAATGGAAACTTGACTTTGTATGGGAGTGTCATGGTAAGAGGAGCCCAAATAGTTATTACCCTTGCACCATCCTTCAGCTCTTTTTTGAATCGTTTTGTCAGTGCCTCAACAAGATTAGAGTCGCTGAACCAGAACAGCAAGACTGTTGCCTCAGAAATATCAGCTTCGCGTATGTCTGTATTTATTATATGAGCATTATTGAGGCCGGCAATGTGTCTGCGAGCATTGTCAGATATAGATTTGTCAATCTCTACACCAACAGATTTCTTCACGCCAAATTCTTTGGCTGCAATGGCTACAGCGTTTCCGTCGCCGCATCCAAGGTGGCAGAATGTATCGCCTTTTTTCAGCTTGGCAAAATTGAATATCTTCCTGATGACATTATCAGTCAGCGAAACCCTCTCCCCTCTAAGCACCGATTGAGGCAGTGATGAGAGGAAGTCTCCTAGTTCCAACTATCTCTTACTGATTTCCTTTCACTAATAAAAAGTAAAGTTTGGTCTCAACACCAGTGTGTGGCACTATGTAACGATCCTATCGAGTAATAGCAGAAATTGACTGTGCACGAGCGTACTCACAGTTTGCCAATCGCGCAGGTCAAGACATCAGCAGGAGCAAAAAGTAGCGCGGGTATTTGACATTTCAGCAAGATAAAGACTCTCAAACGCCAATTTAGTGCACAATCGGCGGCTGAGGTCCAGGAGATTCGCCGTATAATGCTTCAAGCAGCATCGATAAGTGCAGGGATAAAAGTTCATACGCGATGGCAGAACAGGGAATCTCCTGCTGATATTATATGTACTAGACTCATCATCATTATCATTATGATGGTAGTGGCAACTACAACATCACCCCACTATGGCTAGTCAAGCTCGCCTGTTGAAAGCTACGACTCGAGTCCGCCATTATATTGGAGAATAAGAAGTCTAAATGTAAGTTAGACCTCTACATACACTGTGCCATTTTCAACCATGACCTTGTACTTGCCAAGCTCGCGCAGCTTTTGTGGGAACCAGATTAGATTGCCCGTAGTGATATCCCACTTGGCACGATGCCATGGACAGATTAGCTCCCTTCCATTCAGGTCGCCTTCATGGAGCTCCGCTCCAGCATGACTACAGGTGTTGCCTGTAGCGTAATACTGGCCTTCTACGTTTGCTATGAGTATTTCCTTGCCACCCGCCGTAACATGAGCCATCTTGCCTTGGCCAATGTCTGAGGCTTTGCCGACCACTACCTTTGCCATACGCAGAATCTTTGAAATGTTGCCATTATTTAATTTCACTGGCTAAGGGGCCAACGAAAATCTTCAAAGTCATTTGTCTTTTGATGATGAAATATTATCCATCGTATTTACTTAATCTAAAAGAGAGGTATATGCTGCTCCATTGACTTTTATGCGCAATGCCTATAGCGAACAGCTAGCCAGGGAAATTAGCTTATATCCAATAATCCTTTTTTCGACTTTTAGTCGCCTTTGTAAAGCCTCAGCTTTTCTTTTGCAAGAGGGTGCACGGGAGTAAATCGGAGGTGGAGCCCACAGCAAATGCAGTGGCTATCGTTGCACTTGAAGTATACTTCGCATCTACGGCAGTATCTTAAACCTTTTTGGTACGGGTTTTGCACCCTGCCTCCATCGGGAACAAGCCTAATGCATATATTCTTACAGGTCAATTTTGTTAGAAATACATAGCCACCTTATAACTCGGCAGGCATTGTAGGGAGAGGGGGTAGGAGAGAGAAGGTGGTCCATGATGTACACCAAATATATGCCCTATACTAATAGGAGGTAGCAATGCATGTTGCCATCCTTGTGGCTATGGCGTCAGCCGGAATTTTGAGCGGCATACTTGACGCAATAACTTCGTTAATAGTAGAGTATGGCTATCCTGCAGTCTTTGCAGCAGCCTTTCTTGAGGTCATTTTTCCTCCTATACCTAGCGAAGTGATCTTTCCGCTGGTCGGGTTCACAGTCCAGAGCAGAGGGTTAGGACTTGAAAATATAATTGGCATGGCGACCGTGGGTGGGCTTGGGTCCACGGCAGGGGCGGTTGCCATCTATTTTGTATCTGCGAAAGTCGGTAGGGCGGCAATCGCGCGGTTTGGCAGGCGAGTTAGGATAAGCGATCAAGAGATCGAAAAAGCCGAGAGATGGTTTGAAAAATATGGGTCAATTGCAGTATTTACGGCAAGGATGATCCCGGGCATACGTGAGATAATTTCAATACCTGCAGGCATAGGTCAGATGAATATTGCGAAATTTGTTGGCTACACATTTGCCGGTTCACTTTTGTGGTGCATTATCTTGACTTTTGCTGGCTATTACCTTGGCGAAGCATGGAGCAAGTTTTCAGAGCAGGCCTCATCCGCATTCTCCATCGTTACCTTGATAGTTATTTCAGTGTTAATCGCAGGCTGTGGCTTCTGGTACAGCAAGCGCAAAAGAACTTCGGCTAAACAATGACTACCTCGCTGCTTTCATGAGGTGACAGAGGAGCGCCTTTTGTGTGTGCAATCTATTTTCAGCTTCTTCCCAGACCACCGACCATTTGCCGTCAATAACATCGGCGGTTACTTCCATACCGCGCTTCGCCGGCAAGCAGTGCATGAATATTGCATCCCTTTTCGCAAGCTTCATGATGTACCTATTCACCTGATAGTTTGGAAGAAAGGTCGCTTCCCTCGTTGAACGCTCAGTTTCCTTACCGATCGATGTGAAGGTGTCTGTGGCTACAATGTCTGCATCTTTTACCGCCGAAACTGCATCTTCAGTTATCGCAATATCACCCCCTGTCTTTTTTCCTTCTTCTTTGGCAAGCTTCAGAATCTCTTCGAGTGGTTCGTAGCCCCTTGGGCAGGCTGCAGTCATGCTCATGCCAGTCTTGGCGCAGCCAAGCATGAGGTCATTGCATACGTTGTCTCCATCTCCAAGCCATGCAAGTTGTAGTCCCTTTAGTTTTTTCTTGTGTTCCTGTATTGTCATAAGGTCGGCTAGAATCTGGCAAGGATGAAATGAGTCTGACAGCCCATTTATTACTGGCACTGAAGCAGATCTAGCCAACCTCTGGACATCTTTGTGATCATAGACTCGTGCCATTATGCAATCCAAATATAGTGAGAGAGTTTTGGCGGTATCTTCAACCGTTTCGCCTCGCGAGAGTTGGATGTCGTTTGCACCAAGGTAAACTGCATCTCCGCCTAGCTGATACATGCCAACTTCAAAACTGACTCTAGTGCGAGTCGACGGCTTTTGGAAGAGCATACCAAGCGTTTTTCCTCGCAAAAAAGGCCGAAATTTGCCGCTCTTTTGCTCACGCTTGAGCTTGTCTGCAAGTATCAGGATCTTACTAATCTCATTCGTACTCAGATCTGCGATACTAAGGATGTCTTTCTTACTTGAGGAGATCTTCAATGTCTTCATCTGTTAGATAGACTACCTTGTCTTTTTCTTCTTCTTGCTCTTCGGTGTCCTTATCTCTTCGGAGATTCCTTTCCTTATCACCTCTAGTCTGCGCCTCTTCTTCTGCTTTCTTTTCTCCTGGCCGGTTTTCAGGGAGGTTGTGATCCTCGTTGCTATCGCCCTTTTCATCCTCCTCTTCCTTGCTGCTTCCCTGGCTAGACCTTCTCTTGCCAAAAAATCCAAACCTGCTCTTCTTTTCCTTTGGCTGCTCCTTAACCTTGTTCGGCTCTGGCTGCTGTACAAAAGGTTTTGGATCAATTGTCCCGACCTTTTGCTCTTCCGGAAGGGAAAAGCTGTCTATAGAGCTCAGTGATTTGACTGGAAGTTTGGACAGAAGTAGTATGTCTTTTTCCTCTTCCCTGACGGTTTGTACCTCTACTGACTTGACTTTTTTCACAGCTAATTCTGAACTCTTCTGCACAGAAGTTATGTCCTCCACACTTATGCCCACTTGGCCGGGGCTTTCAAATAGCGATTCGATGAATTTATTTGAGTCAAAAGGGACAATGTCATCATAACCCTGCCCCACTCCAATGTATATAACCGGCCTTGAGGTAATATGTGCGATTGAAATTGCTGAGCCTCCCTTGGCATCTGCATCTACCTTGGTTAGTATGGCACCATCAAATTTGGTATAATCGAAAAACTCCCTTGCCTGGTTTATTGTATCGTTGCCGGCAAGCGCATCACCAATGAACAATTTTACATCTGGCTTGACAACTCTTACTATTTTGCCCATTTCATCCATCAGGTTCTTTGAAGTCTGCATCCTGCCAGCAGTATCCATGAGAACTATGTCTATGTGGTTCTTTTTGGCGTGATCATATGCATCTCGGCCCACTGATGATGGGTCGGCGCCATATCTCTGTTTGACAATTTTAAGAGATAATCTGTTTGTATGCTGTTCGAGCTGTTCGATAGCGCCTGCCCTGTGGGTGTCACCTGCCGCCACCACCACTGAGAAGCCAGCCCTTCGTAGGAGGTTTGCTATCTTGGCAACAGTGGTTGTTTTTCCTGTTCCGTTAATGCCGAGGAATACAATGACAAAAGGTCCAGTCTTGGATTCCTTTTTCATGTTTATCTTTTCAATCAAGTCAAACCTGTTAGTCCGTTCAAAAATCTGATCCACTGCCGCCCGCAGTTTTGACTGAACTAACCGAGTTGCGTCCTGCTCCTTTTCAAGCTTTAGCCCAAGCAGCTCCTTCTTCAGTTCCTGGGATAAGTCGTCAACTACTTCCTGCGCCACATCACTTTCCAAAAGCGCAATTTGTAGGTCAAGTAGCACATTATCAAGAACTTTTTCAGTCAGCTCTTTCTGAGATACGCCCTTTGCAGCTCTAGAAAAAGCATTTTTCAGTTTGTCAAACATGATTTTCAACCAGAACGGGCATCAGGCAGGCTGCTGGGCAGCCTGTATCATCTGGTTTATCTGGGATTGCAGCTGGTTTATACGCATCGCTATTTCCTGTCTCTGAGCCTCAAGCTGCCTTGCTGCTACCTCATACTCTTTTATCCGGGTTTCCACATAGTTAAGGGCGTCTTCTCTATTCTTTTCAATGGCAACGCCAGCATCCAAGTTAATAAGCAACTTCTTTATGGGTGGCACCATAGTCTTGATATAAACGCCGATGCCGATAGGCATTAGTGACTCTACGTCAGATTCAGAAGTTATGTTTTGAATTGTGTTTGAAGCCAAATGGGCCTCTTCCATTAATTTGCTTACTGTCACCTGCCGTGTCATAACGTCATTCATATATGCTTCAAGAATCCTTGACTGCTGGACCAATTCATTTATCCTCTGTTCCATCGCAGCCAATTCCTGCTGCCGCGATGGATCGCTAGCCGCGCTCATTAACTTCACTGCTCTTGATAGATTTTTAAAGCTTTAGATTCCTGATAACTTTAACATGTCGCTCATCTTGATCTTCATCCCATAGCGATCTTCTTCGTTCTTCATGTGGCGGTATAATTTGAGCATGTCCATCCCATGTTTTATCATGTTAAAGTTGCCTGTTATTTTCAGCTTGATAAACTTGAAGACAAGAGAATACATCTTGAACTTTTCTAGTACTGCCTGCCTGTATGCCGGTATATCATGAAGGTTCTGGACAAGGAGTTCGGCGCACCAGGTGGATGGAATTATGCCCTCGCCCAGTAGAGGATAGACAGTACCTATCGACTCGCCTGCTCCGATCGACTTGCGACCGTCAGTAAAGGGCTCGCAGCTCTCAGGTGGAGTAAGCCTGACAGGCCTTCCCACCTTTTTTATTACGTCGCAGTCATACTTGTTCAAAAATTCATCTACAAATTGATTGTGGGTTTTTAAGAAGTCTCCTGCCCCGATGTGAGCCTGGCCATTGCCAAGTGGAAAATACCAAAAGTAACCCGACATCGATGGGAATGCTCTCAAATAAAAATCATCGAACGGCTCCTTGCCCTGTTGGTACCGAACCTTGTATTGAACGCAAGGAATCCATGTTTCATTTCCAACTCTTGGCAGGTAGTTACGGTGAAACCCAGTCGAATCAATGATGATATCAAAGTCAGATTCGAGCTCGTCCTTTCTTGGAGCCCGTCCAAACTTTATTTCCGTACCCCTTATCATATCTTGGATCAGACGCAGCTTGTCATAGCTTACCATTCCCTTGAGCTTGATGTCTACCCTTCCCTTTTTTTCCAAGTCCACCTGCATGTGCTTACCCTCGTGCATGACATAGTCATCGAAGTTAAGGCCGCACTTTCTTGCAAGCCCGGCCATCACATTTTCACATGTGGCCCAAGCGCACACAGCATCGTGCTGATCGTTTGGCATCCGCTCAAATCCCACTAGGTGGTTGTTGTGATCATCGCTCAGCCTATTCATAAGATAGGCTCCAGCCACCCCTATTCCGACAACTGCGATCTTCATGTCTTTGTTGTTGTACCTTGCCCAAGGATGCCATAAAAACTATAACATTATCTACTCCAAAATCTTAGCACTGGCATTGTCGGAAAAGAATAAGAATAAGAAGAAGAAGAAGATGCAGATGCCTGGCGCTGCACGCGCAGGCATTAGTCTTTTAATTATGGGTGCCCTGTTAGTAGGATTTGGACAGTACCTGGAGAGAGGCGCGCTGTCACTTTACGGTGTAATAATCGTCGCTGCTGGATTTATCCTATACATGTCGGCGTCAATTATTGCTAAAAGAAGAGCTAAAATCTAGGACGTTATTCCTTTTCTCCTTTCGGAAATTCCGAATTTCCTAAGAGGCAATATTTATCTTGCTGCTTTTAATACTTGGTACATTACTTTCTTGCTTGCTAATAAAATTAGGAATTTCTTTGAATCAAGTCTCTGACTCTTTCATTGGGCTTTATTTGAATTAGACAAGGAGCTGTTCAAGAGGACAACTTAATTCATTTAGAATACTATCCCTTTAAGGTCGGCGGCAGGGTTACAAATCCTTGTGTGATTTGACTTGACAACTACACAAGGATTTCGACCAATTCACATAGTAGGGTTGCTGGGATCAAGTCTTCGGTCAAAAAAATTTTTGAAAGAGTTCAGCCAACAGGCCTGCCGGATAATTCAGGAACCTGTTTAACCAGCTCAGCAAGAAGGATTAGCAAAATTTGACCTTCTTGCTAAAATCTTCTGCCGCGAGTCGACTCCCAGGCGTGCGTAGCTCAAACCATACTAATCCTGCTTTTTTCATAATTTTTTGCGCCAAATGTAGAAAATGTCTATGTCGTAAAAACCATAGAGTCTGACTTTATTTTCTAGTCTGAAGGAGAACAAGTATGGTTCTTATACGCAATATCGAAATCATAGGTGGATGCAGCTTACAAGGGATGAGGAAAATGGGCTTGACGGCAAATATGGTGAGGTGCTTGCTTCTGCATACAGGATTCTCGTTGCAATAGGCGAGGCTACAGGCGCCAAAAAGCTTGTGCCGGTAAAATGGGCCCACATCTCCGGGGTGAACTTCAATACCATCGGAGATGGCGGCATGCATTTCCTCGAAAAATTTAGCAATACGGCCAGGGTTGCGGTAAAGACTACAATAAACCCTATGGGATATGATAAGACCAAACCTGAAGGCATCCCGGCCAGCTTTCAGGAGAAGCAACAAAGTATAGCCAATTCATATGAACGAATGGGCACCACGCCGTCTTTTACATGCACGCCTTATGAGGTTTTTGACCTTCCCCAAAAGGGCACGGCGGTGAGCTTTGCAGAAAGCAATGCTGCAGTGTTTTCAAACTCCCTTTTGGGACTAATGACAAATAAAGAAAGTGCACTCTCTGCACTGGCCAGTTCTGTCACTGGCAAGTCGCCACTCTCTGATCTCCGGCTCGAAGAGGCAAGGAGCCCCAAAATAGCAATTGAAACAGACTTTGATTTCAAGAGCGAGCTTGATTATGGAGTTTTGGGCTATTTTGCAGGTAAAGCGATCAAAGACAGCTGCGTCGCGCTTGACAACATCGATAGACTAGACACTATTCAGGCAAAGGCACTATGCGCAGGAATCGGGACATCAGGCACCTGCGGCATGTTTACATTTGGTGGCAAGGCCAAGGAAAAAATTTCGTTTGGAAAAAAAGAGGCCCAGTCTGTCATGGATGAGCTGAGCACTGCAGATGATGCAGACATTATCACACTTGGCAGCCCTCAACTTGGTATGAATGAGCTGGAGATGCTTGCCAAGATAACTGAGGGAAAAAAATTCAAAAGGCGTTGCATAATCTTTTGTTCAAGGACAATATACAATGAGGCGATCAAGATAGGTCTTGCAGGCAAGATCGAAAAGTCAGGAGCAGATTTTAGATGCGATTCATGCACTTGTCTTACACCATACGTTACTAAAGATAGGTACGATGCAGTGATTACAAACAGCGTCAAGGGAGCATACTACCTATCCAAGTCAAATAAAGTAAAAGTCGCTCTCAAGGACATCAAGACAATTGTTGAGGAATATTCGCAGTGATTATTTCTAATTGTCGCAGGATTGTGGGCGGTACTGGCGAGGGTAAGACAATGATCACGATCCAGCCGATAAATTTTCTTGCGATGGTCAATTCCAAGACAGGCACAATAACAGATCCATTTCATGAGCTGTGTGGCAAATCACTTAAAGAGTCGGTGCTCCTAATTCCATATGCCGTTGGAAGCAGTGTCGGTGCGTATGTAATCTACTCGCTGAAAGAATATGGAAATGCTCCAAGTGCAGTTGTCTGTTCCAAAGCGGATATCACAACCGCCTCGGGTTGTGCCTTGGCCAATATCCCAGTCGTCGACCTGCCTGATGGAACACCGTTGTCTTCGTTAAAGCAGGGCTTGATTGCGAGGGTCGAGGCTGATGCTAGAAGGATAATACTAGGTTTTAGCTCTTAAAAATCTTGTATTTTGAAGGTCAGTATCCATCATGTCATGTAATTAACAATGGCGCAAGTACTGTATGTGAGAATAAATCCCGAGGGGATCCTTGCAATCAAGAGAAGTTTTTGACTACTTGGCTTCTGTCTCTAATAACGGAGTATCATGTTCGAATGAAGGTCGGCATGTTAATATTATAAAGTCCTGTAGGAAAATGTATCGCCGCACTCTATTTTTCTTTGTCAGACCATTTGTCATCAAGGTTACAGGTTACACCATGAGGCCTGTGAAAACGTAAGCCGGAATGAAACATTGTCCTCAAAATCGCGATGCAGAATTCTGTTGCTGACTTAAATGAGATATTCTGAGTCACGTCCCTTAATCGCCCGTTACGTCATCATACTTTCTGCTATAAATTAAAAATCGCATGAGCTATATCCAAGCACTGTTATCTTCTAAAGGATTATTCCCATACGCCTATTTTTATCACTAATCTAAACCTATATCTTCATGCAAGTGAAGTTCTTATGCGGTCCCTTGTTCTGCTGCCTACTTGAAAACCTTTTATTGGCGTGTATGAAATAAAGCTAATTATTGGCAAGCTTTTGTCCTGAGTGCGGAGGGGAGCTAAAGTATGACCTTGCTAGCAAGAATTTTATATGCAAGAGCTGTGGACTGTTTGCTTCCTCCGAAAAGATAGATGAATTGCGCGAAAGAGCCAAGAGGACAAGAGAAGACCCTCGCAGAAAGCATCATGATGAATACCTTGACTGGTGGCAATCATCAAAGAAAGACAAACAGCAAAAGTAAATAGTAATGTCTATGTAAAAGCTGCACTCTCAGCATCTGCAATATCCCTTTTTAAGGGAATCATTTGTTCTTCTTTGATAGTTTTTAGTACTGTCATCAATTCTGCTTCCCTTATTTGTGGAATTCTACCTATTTTGTTCGCCATCACATCCCTCATTTCTTCAAGGCTTTTTGCACGTATCTTCAAAAGCAGATCGAACTGGCCATACATTTCATGCAACTCCAGTATTTCGTCAAACGCTGACAGGATCGCGATGGCTTCATCGGACGAACCTTCCTTAATATTTATTCCTACAAAGGCAAGATGGTCGTAACCTAAGAGCTGGTTGTCTGTTGCAATTGTGAATTTACGAAGGATGCCTGCTGCTACTAGCCTCCTGACCCGGATGTGTACTGTGGCATCAGAGATTTCAAGCTCTTTAGCTACGTCCACATATGGACGGGACGCATCTCGGCTTAAAATATCCAATATCTTGAGGTTGATCTCGTCCAGCAACTCGGACGGGAATACCATGAAAGGAGTATAGTGTTTCGATTTAATAACGATTCGTGCTCGAATGATTAATAACTCTAGAACTTTGGTATCAATCGGATATGCCTTGTTGTACGAAATGCCAGAAAGCAGATAGCCTCTACTTCAGAGCACATTCTGGTGAGTACCTCTGCAAGAAGTGCTACTTGCGCTCAATTGAAAGTAAAACTGCAAAGACTATTTCGAAGTATTCCATGATACAATATGGAGACAAGGTGGCTGTAGGAGTTTCTGGTGGCAAAGATAGTTTGTCGTTATTGTACATCTTGAAGATGTTTTTTGACCAGCATCCAAACAATGCCAATGAACTAGTAGCGGTTACCATAGATGAGGGCATCAAGGGCTATCGTGACGAATCGCTTCAGATTGTGAAGGACTTTTGCGCAAGGCTTCGTATTGAAAATAAGATCCTCAGTTACCAGTCACTCTTTGGAATAGACATGGATGGGGCCATGATACGGCGATCATCACAAAAGATATCATCTTGTTCTATATGTGGCACATTTCGCAGACGTGCAATAGACCTTGCTGCAGAAACAGTAGGAGCAGACATAGTTGCTACTGCTCATAACATGGACGATCAATTGCAGACTTTTATGATCAACATGCTGGCCGGCGACGTAGAGCGCATAGGCTGGATTTATCCAGAGCCCGTGCAATATACACAAAACGGCCTGAAAAAAGTCAAGCCCTTTGTCGAAATTTATGAATACGAGATCGCATTCTACGCGCTCCAGCGCGAGATCCCATTTCAGTCAGAAGAGTGTCCATACATGAACGAAAGCATACGCACAGATTTACGCGAATTTTTCAACAGACTTGAGAGGGATCATCCAGGCATCAAATACAATGCCTACAAGTCGATGATGAAAGTCTCAAAGATTCTCCGAAGCAACATGCCATCTTCTGAAATCAAGAAGTGTTCTAGATGCGGTCACATTTCAACAGGCGATATCTGCTCAGTGTGCAAGACATTAAGTATCTTAACATGACATCCAACAAGCAAATATAGTCATTTTACTAAAGGTATGAAGAGGCAGGGAGGATCGGGGTGCCAGCCGTGCCCCATACTGGAAATCGGCTTTATGCCAGGATCAGTAACTGCCGGGTAAATCCGCTGACAGGAGGTACCCGCTTGCCTTGCTGAAATGAAATCATGCCGTGTTGGATGGTTATGAGCGGCGATCTACGCGAAGGCGGAGTCTCGACCGCAAATCGCCGAAATGGGTGAGGTCCGGGAGGGAGCAACCCTAAGGCGTCAT
>DATDKS010000114.1:0-8791 GCA_036519825.1 Nitrososphaera sp.
CAACATACCATGAACCTTGCAATGAGCTACCGGAGCCGCAAAACTTTTTAATGAATGAATAAAGAATGCTAAGGAAAATCTAGAACAGTAGGTTATTCTACGAGCAATAACTTTTAATTGTAATTCTGAACTGCAATTAGACACATATATGCAATTAAAATGTGGACATGCTCGAATAAGTTTGGAGGAAAGTCAAGTCCTCAAATCTGGGTTCAAAATTTGTCCAAGCTCCAACCCTAAGGGTTTTGTAGCCGTTATCCCTTATGTGGCCAAAATCAATTCAGAGATGATTCTTTGTTCCTTATGCTGTGCAAACCAAAGACGTTTTAGAGTATAAAGCAAGTAGGTCTGAAGGATCATGCAGCGGTGGAATCAGCGTGAAGACAATATATAATCGAGTATCAAAGGATAATAATCAACCGGCGGGCAACAAGGTTGAAGTTTAAACCTACCGTCAGCAGACGGGAAAAATGCGATTTATGCATATGTAGCAACGACTGTTTGTCATTTAGCATTCATTATCACAATTTAGCACGGTATCTTTTTATTACGCTTGCTTTTGCAGGGCTCCTTTCCACTGGATGGTTTGGAATACCTCTAATCCCGCAATACCTTATCTCCAATGAAGTAAACATACTGGCCGGTATTTTCACGTTATCCAGCTCTCTAGGCACCATCTGGGGGGTAATGGCGTACCGAGAATTTACGAGTTCTATTGAGACAGTGATAGAGGCAAGGATGGCCGCTCGTAGGTTAGATTCCATGATAGGCGAATATGAATACAAATCTTACAATCCAATCACAAAGGACTACGAATCGGGCTTTTTCCCTTCTGGTCCGGTTGATTTCTGGGACAAAGAGACGCAGGTGCCTTCATGGATGGATAAGGGTAAGTACTGGCACATCCTTTTGAGCCTGAAAGGCGGAAGCAGAGAGATCAGACTCAAGGTCGTAAAGGACAGCGACTTGCCGTTTCACAGCGGCCCAAGAAATGCGGCGGTAACTTCAAGAAAGTCTATAGGCGAAGAAAAGAGATCGCGCCGGCAACTCTACATTGTCAAGATCCCACAATGGCTCGTAATGAACACAGAGCGCAAGCGATTTGCTGACATCACTGTCGGTGAACAGTTGCACGAGCTCGTAGCCGATCTCAATAAGAAGATTGTCGCAGCGTCTGATGAGGTAGCCGAGTGGGAGAGGCAGAGGATTCGGTACCCTTGGCGTGGGATGACCTTTGCCATATACCTAAACAAGAGCCTGCCTCTGAGGATCGTTTACCGTCAGGTAGTCAAAGTCTTTCCTGGAGCAAAAAAACGCACCATCGATGAGACAAATGCCAATCTTGCAAACGCCAAGGACGAAGAGATCATAGTCTCTCTGCTTGAGCTTGCATCGGAAAAAGGTATAGCGGAGGACAGAATCTACATGTTGCGGCTTCTATTGAGGTTTCTCAATAATGCATACACCCGGCTCGGGCTTGGCGAAGGGGCAAGCGACTATCACAGTTTTCACCACTCCCTTGAAGTCGCGTACATGGCTCTCCAAATGATCCCAAAGGAGTTCCAAGGGGTTCACTTTGGATCAAAGGACTATGAACTTACACTTGTTGCAGCGCTGCTGCATGACTACGATCCGGTCCAACCGCACGTCTCCAGTGGTGGCGGACCAAAAGGTCCAAGTGTAAACAGGACGATGCAAGAGCTTTCAAAGAATAGAATTCTTGATGCTTACTTTACAATGGACAAAGACGAATTTGAAAATTATTTCCGGGAATTCAAAACGATGCTATCACCACCTACAGAATTTGCCACGACCCACCCCGAATATATCAAGACAGATTGGAGCCCTGTTGAAAGTGTAATAGTCGAATCACTCATCTGGAGGACAGATTTTCCATTCTTCAAGCAAGAGCTTGCACAGGAAATGTTTGCACAAAGACTCGACGAACTATCCAGCAGAGGAGAGAACATCGAAAAGATAAAGTCGCTTGCAGAAATTCTCTGGCTTGCCGACCTTGCAGTGACGTACATGGGCTCAGACCCCGTGAGGGCATGGGATAGGGTTACAAACCTTTACGATGAACTTAATCTGCCCAAACTCGAAGCTGTGCCAAGGACTGATGCGTTTTTTACTGATTTTTCAGAGAATGAAACCTTTAAGCAGATAATCAATATGAAGCACTTTCCATACATATTCCGTCAGCGGTGGGGCCTCATATACCAGTTCTTCCATGAAGGCAACCCATCAACGCAGCTTAACAGGACGATAGCCACTGCAAGAAGGATGTACGCCAAAGTCAACATAGAAATAGGCATGAGGCAGGGCGAAATGCTGCAAGCAATGGCTGTGGACAATTATTTTGAGTATTTTATAGGCATAGGGAAGGATCAAAATGAGGTATTCAAGGCAAAAGCGAGGCTTACTGAGTTGGATCCTCAAAATGCCTCAGTATTCTGGGGGGATACTGAAAAATTGCTCCCAGCAATATCCGATAGGTCCATAGACAATTTTTTTATGGTGTTGCCAGAGCATTATGTGCCGATAACGACTATGGAAGACAAAAGCTCGTTTCGAGCTATGCTTGCGATAACATCAAAGAAACTCGTCCACGGGGGCAAGGTCAGGATCTTAACTGACCTTGAAAGAGACAGTAAGCTATTCAAGGAGCTGGTGTTGATTTCAAACGAAGCTGGTTTCCAAGTGGTTTCAAACGTAGGTAAGACGTATTTTTCAAATGATTGGCGTGACCGAGAATTCCAACCTAATAGGAAACCTCAGATAGTTGTATTTGCATCAAAATAGACGAATGTTTTAAATTGGCGCTGCAAAAGTTCAACAACAGAAGGGCTCGTAGCTCAGCATGGATAGAGCGAACGCCTCCTAAGCGTTAGGTCGAGGGTTCGAATCCCCCCGGGCCCGCTAAGACATTAGTTCCCTAGAACAGGTTTTGTTTCAATGACGTCAGAGGCTCCGTTATATTCAGTAAGTCATTATCTAAGCAGACTCGCATATTTAGATTCCAACAAATTTATATCCAGATTCCGACGAGCTGAATAGAAAATCTGTCAGGTTCGATCGGTTTGGCTACTAGGCTTGTCCGGATTCTCACTCTTTGAAAACACAGACATTACAGCTTTACGCTTTGCTGTCATCTCCTCCTGAGTCATTTTGATCGCCATCGACATGGACCATTGGTGTCCAAAGGGATCGATCAGCATGCCGTAGCGCTCACCCCAGAATTGATTATCAAGTGGGATCACAACCTTGGCGCCTGCCTGGACTGCCTGCTGCCACAACCCATCTACGTTCTCAGTATAGATATGTAGTGTCACTGTGGTTGCGCCCAATGTTACAGGGGCTCTATGAGTGGAACCTGAAAATTCATCTGATAACCTGACAATGGAATCGCCAATTTTGATCCTTGCGTGGAGTATCTTCTGTCTATCCGGGACAGTTTCTCTAAAGAGCTCCTCTGCGTTGAAGGCCCTTTTGTAAAAATCAATAGCCTTGCTTGCAGTGTTAACCGTTAAATATGCAGTGACAGAATGTTCTCCATACGGAATCGGTCTTATTACTTGATTGTTGGACAACCTTGAACTATCGTCTGTTGGCATACTAATAACCATCCTTCTATATATTAAGGATATTAATAAAGCTCAGGCAACTTTGCTGCAGATGAGTCCTATTTTACAAAGGGATTTCTTTCAGATCTTTCTTGAAACCCGGACAAAAGAGATAAGCTAATCTCCATGAATGAATTGGGAATTGACCTGCCTTAGAGTTACCAGAATCACAAATATCTATCTTAAAATGATATAATGGACATTAGTATAGCATATGGATATCAGCTCTTTCTTACTTCAACTGTCATCATTGACAGAGCTGGTAGGCACTGCCATTACAATAATTATTGTCCTAGTCATAACAGCATACTCTATACGAGTCATAAGAGAATATCAACGCGCAGTAGTATTCCGACTTGGCCGCTTACTTGGTGCCAAAGGGCCAGGACTTATCTTTCTAATTCCTATCATCGATAGGACTGTCATAGTTGACCTACGAGTCGTGACATTGGACGTACCAAAGCAGAAGATAATCACTATGGACAATGTTACTGTAGATGTTGATGCTGTAGTATATCTGCGAGTCAACGAGCCAAATAATGCAGTAGTTAAAGTAAACGATTACCGAATGGCGTCAAGCCTTCTGTCTCAAACAACTCTGCGAGACTTGATTGGGCAGACTACCTTTGATGATATCTTGTCAAAACGTGAAGAGCTTAACAAGCGTATGCAGCTAGTTTTAGATGCTGCAACTGACCCATGGGGAGTAAAGGTAAGCTCTGTAGCAATTAGAGATGTTTCGCTTCCTGAAAACATGCATAGAGCAATTGCAAAGCAGGCAGAAGCTGAGAGGGAAAAAAGAAGCAGGATCATAATAGCTGAAGGGGAACTAACTGCAGCAGAGAAAATGGAGCAGGCTGCCAATTTTTACACTAGGAACATGGCAGCCATGCGGCTACGAGAATTACAAACATGGACTGAAATAGCAAGAGAAAGAAACATGATAGTTGTTACAGGTGGACAAAGCGATTCGAAAGATCTAGGTGCGCTATTAGGCATAACAAGAGAAAGGACCCCTACAACAAAACAGTTTGATGAGGACACACTTCGGACCATAGTGAAACAAGAGCTAATTAATTTGACTGCTCTGGGAAGCAATACCGATAGTGGTAGTAGCAATAAACGCCTATCAAAAGGCGAACGGAAGGAAGAGCAAGAAGTTGCCTAGCATTTTCAAAATGAAACAAAGAAAAATCAAATTTCCTCCGGTATAAAATGACCAGCTTTTTTTTGGTTTTCTCAACGAAGCATGGCAATCATCATCATCATCATCAACAGCGCATAATTTTTCTATTGGTTGCAGTCTCTGTTGGTCCATCTGTTTCAACAATTGTTGATTCTATTATTGCAGTCGCCAACCCCGTATTTGCTCAGCAGCAAGATAATGATAATAATAATGATGCAAAATACAATCAAGAAATTCTTTGGGTAGATGTCAAGGATTTCATATCATCTGGAACAGCCGAAGATATTTCTGCAGCCATACAATCGACCTCGGCTGCTGCAAGGTCATCATCATCCTTTTCTGCTGTCATTTTGGCATTAGATACTCCTGGTGGATCGCTCGATGCAACTTTTGACATAATAGACGCCATTCAACAATCGCCAGTGCCGGTGATAGGATATGTTTACCCGCAGGGAAGGAGCGCATGGTCTGCTGGCACCATCGTGCTCCTTGCGACGGATTATGCTGCAATGGCACCTGTTACCACAATAGGTTCTGCTCAACCTGTACTGGGAACAGAGCCAGTAAATGATACAAAGGTTGTAAATGCGGTAGCAGAAAAGGCAGTCTCGTTAGCAGAACTTCATGAAAGGAATGCGACTCAGGCTGCCAGATTTGTAACACACAATGATAATCTGACTCCAGAAAAAGCTTTGAATAGAAATGTGATAGAAGCACTAGCTGCTAGCCCTGAGGAGCTGCTTGCAACAGCAGATGGAGTCACTGTTAATACTTTTGGGGGACCGAAGATCCTACATACTGCAGATGCGCAGATAATAAGATATGAATCCAGTCTGCGAACACAATTAATCAATTTCTTTTCCAATCCATTGATTGCCACCACCTTCATGACAATAGGATTCTTTGTATTGATATATGGTATAACGTCGCCGGGGTTTGGAGGCGAAATTGCTGGGGCGATTTTGATAATCTTAGGACTATTAGGTCAAGGGCTTGACGTAAACTGGGGCGCTTTTGCTCTTTTAGCACTCGGTATCGGGCTAGTGGCTTATGAACTGTACAGCCCCGGATTTGGAGCGATAGGGATAGGTGGTATTGTAGTAGTGGCTATTGGCGTTGCGCTTAAGATTACTCAGCCAGTACAACCCCTTCTAATAACAGAAGAGTATCTTCGAAACTTGGCAGCTGTATCTATAATGACAATAGTCCCCATTGCAGGTCTTATGGCCCTGATAACATATAAGGTATGGAAGGTAAAGAAGAGAAAGCCTAAGCAGTTTGTTACTCAAAGTGAAGAAGGGGTTGCTCTTGATCCCATCTCAGCGAACAGAACCGGCTTTGTTATTGTTGGTGGAGAGTACTGGAAGGCAAAAAGCAGTAGGGGAGATAAGGAGATCAATAGAGGTGACAAGATAAAGGTAATTGGAAAAGAAGCAGAGTTGCTTATAGTGGAGCACATGAAAGATGACAAGCTTTAACATTTGATATCTATTTTAGATATTCAAAGGCCTTGCCAAAAACATGAGTACCTTCTCAATCTGAATTGAATCTGAGGGCTTTCGTAAAGAGAGATATTAGTTTACTTGGCCTGTCATCAGGATATTTTTTTCTCTTGTCATCATATCTCAGTTAGGAAAGCATGTTTCTTATGGGCATTATGCTCCAGGCACATAATTATTCGTGATATGGAGCTAGTAAAACCTACTGGAAAACTGTCGTTTGGAGCCCAGTTAAAAAACATTAGGCACTGCTGCAACCAGAGTAATCATTCGATATCCGTATTGACTACTACACAGAGCTAACACGAAGTAACAAACATGTTTTCTTCAGAGCATCTTGTTTTACACTTCTCTAGAAGATATTTTATTGGCAAGATGCCAAAGCCATTAAGTCTCAATAACTACTAAGTCCTTTAGAATTCTTCCTCTCAGGGGTGTCGTAATTTGTTACTACTGCTTCATTAATTGCGCCCCTCTTACTTGCTACAGAATTTATCATTCTTTTTGCCCTTACCATAACAATATTCTTCTCATAATCTCTATACAGTTCTCTTGTTAATGCATGGTCGCTATTACTAAGCATAACAAAGCATCCTCTCAAGTCGAGTAAGTAGAATACTTCAGATAGCCGCTTTTGTTCCTTCACAGAGAATCTGCCCTTGAAATATTGAGTAAAGCTTGAGGTTTTTGATAGTGGGATATAAGGGGGGTCGAAATAAACGAAGTCACCTTTTTCCGCAAAGTCAAGGACTTTTTCAAAGGTCATGACTCGTAGATGTACACCTTGAAGTAGTTGGCTTGCCCGCAACAGGGTATTTTTATCAAAAATACAAGGATTCTGATAATCCCCCATTGGGACATTAAATTGCCCTTTTGAATTGACCCGGTAGAGACCATTAAAGCAAGTCTTGTTGAGGTAGATTAACCGTGCAGCTTTACTTACAACGTCTAATCTATCCGATTCAATGCTCCTAACCGCATAATAGTACTCTTTTGAATGCTTCTTTCGGTAGTTCGAAAGTAATTCAATGAGTTCAGACGGTTTGTCCCTTACTACAACAAAGCAATTTATCAATTCTTCATTGGTGTCTGAGAGAATCACTTTGTTAGGTTTTAACTTGGATTTAATATAGAAAAACACCGCTCCACTTCCAATAAAAGGTTCATAGTAATTATTGAAGCTGGGAGGAAAAAGATTCTCGAATTGTTCAATTAATTGCAATTTACCTCCTGCCCACTTGAGGAATAAAGGTAGTAATGGAGGGTCCTTTGCAAAACGAGGCATAATATGATTCAAAGGATTGTGCTAATAAAAAATTAGTATTATTCTATTAATTTATTTTTTGCTGTTTAATGATCTGAAGCGGCAGCGTCTAAACCCTCCTTCGTATCATATATTCATTGTTGGAGGCAAGTGGCATCATGCCTCTATCTACATATCCGCTTATCTCCCGACCTAATAAAAGTAGGCTGATAGAAAAGCTAGCCATCTGAGGGGTTCTTATAATGTGCTTAGTATAAGCATGCCAGACTACTACTAGCACACGGTCATGCCGAGCTCTAAAATTAATTCATTGTAGTCCATACAGAATTGGTCAATCAGTCAATCTACAATTTTCTAAACGTGGACCGTCGAAGAACCATCTAGTGTTGAAGGGACAAAGACCTAGGGAATGTACTTCTACTCCCAAGCCTCAGAAAGAGAAAAAATTAACAGTCCATTTCCCGAAGGTAATGTGGAATGCAAACATTCTGAATAAAAAAACAATGCGTGCGTCAGCTGGCTGACCACTGTTTGTATGTACAAAGGTCGGAGTTGGGATGACGGACCTTGCGTTGAACACATCTTTTCCCCATGAATAGAGGGATGAAAAGTAGTTCTTAGATCATATGAAATCTTTGAGATCTATCAGATGGGATAATAAAAAAGGCACCTAGTCAGGCCCCAGTATCGGGTGCGGTCTCGCTCATTGTTGTATCAGCTCCATGAACCCTTTTCCAGTGATTTTTCAATTCTCCCAAGCTTCCACCAACATCTAGATTGCATCGTGGACACCTCCACATTACAGCAGAAATTCCCATATAAGATGCGTGTATACACCTATCACTTATACGGATTACTAAAACATTCAGTCCACTGTGTCTAAAGAATTAAGTTCCTGCCAAAGAAGGAACTCTATTCATATCATCGCCCCTTTAACAGTATGACAGAGGCTATATCATCTCTGCCGTTCTTTTTTTGCGCAAGCGTAGAGATGCTTCGTCACAGTTAAATTATCACCACCATGTCCTCGGCTAGAACGGTGAGTCTGAAAGTTAGGTGAGTGTGAAGCCGTGGGCTTTACATTGAATTGTGATTGCCTGTCACTTTTGGTTGAAAATGAAAGGGCTCCAGGTGGTAACTTTAATGTATAGTCAGCTTTTCAAGATGTGTCTTATAACTAGGCATTGCAAGCTAATTCAAAAAAAATAATCTTAAATCT
>DATDKS010000115.1:0-3186 GCA_036519825.1 Nitrososphaera sp.
CACCGTCCATCTTGTTATTGCTGCAATATCACAACAATAGCACTGTTAAAAAGACCTGGCAGGTGAGAAAGCGGCTGGCATTCTTCTTTGTTTATCCAACTCTTCTTTATCAGCGACATCATCTGTCATTGTGATCTTCTTTCAGATGCAGAGCTATGTAAGTAGCGGCAGAGTAGGCAGCAGGTTTCTACCAGGCAGCAATATGTCCTTCGCTGCCGGGATTGGGCTTCCTTCGCTGTCACTTATACTCGGACCGCTTATATTGCTCTCCTGTCGTCATGGTCCTCATTTTCAATAGCATACTCTGACTTTGGAACATGACTCTTTCTCGCTCTTAAAGATGGCATATGAAAAATACAAAATGTATGTATGTATGTATGTATGTGTGTGTGGGGATGAAAATGCCTCATGGCGATGTACATCATCACAAAAGTAAGAGAAGAAGAATGAGGATAAAAAGATGGACATCCTAATGCACAAGTTTAAAAGATCACTTGTGATCTCGTTAAGGCATGGATTTTGCGGTCAAGATAGGGGCCTCAAAAGAACGCATGATAACAGTCAACTCAAACCAGACCACTAGCTTTCTCTGGAAAGGTGAAAACGTGCTTTCCACGCCCTCCATGATAGCTGAAATGGAGGAGACATGTCGGCTTCTTCTCAAAGAGCAGGTCATACCCGACTCTGAATGGGACTCAGTTGGTACTGTAGTCAAAATAGAACATCTTGCTGCTACCCCTGTTGGAGCTGAGGTATTCCTCAAAGCTGAGGTGGTATCGATGGATGGCAGGCGCGTCATATTCAACGTAGAGGCACGAGATAAGCTTGAGAAAATAGGTAAGGGAACACATGAAAGATTCATAATAAATATTCCCCGCTTTCGTGTAAAATTCAATGAGAAGCAAAGACAGCTTCAAATGTGACAAGCGGCTTAATCATGCTAATATATGAGAGACGAATTGAGTATCTATATTATCATTCTATGAAGGTTCTATACCCATAGAATTATGTTATCAATTCAGACAAGTGCTGGCCGAACGCCATTCTAATACTACGGGAAGGAACCAAGAACAGCTAGCCGTTTAGTATCCGCGCAGTTGAAGATTATGATTGAATGACACTCTTTTGATAAGGAATTCGCCGCCAATGACACTATGCGTCCAAATCATTTTCGCAGGTGCGTTATAGGATGATGCAGAAGAGAGAAGAGATATTTGATAAGCAAGAATGCTCTCACATAGACACCCAGTTATAGACATGTTCCAGCAGGACATGCTTGAGCCAGTAGTGGTTTAAGGAGCAGACATCTATGACTTCCACCAAGGTTGCACTGATGGTCATTGAGCTTGATGACGGTTGTTTTTTTTTGATGCACGCAGAGACGAGATGCTATCTAGCATGCCAGATGGCGGCAGCTAAAGGAGCGGTGCCGCCATGGATAGATTTGATGTAAGAAGGGAGCTCCTTTCTCATCCTCCTTTCTCTCTCTTCCCATAAAATATCATATACGCCTATAATCATCTTGACCATCTGTGGAAATAATTGACAAGTTGAAACAGCTGAGTATCATAGGCTCCATAGCAGTGATGCCTGACTTTTTCGTAGACCGGATAATCCGGCTCGAGTCAAAAGAGAATTTTTTTGAGGCGCTTACCGAAAAGGCAAAGGTTGGAGGTGGAAGTGTCAGAGGCATCCCCACAACAGATACCAAGGGTGGAAATGCTGTTAATGTAGCATACTGCCTTGCAAAGCTGGGCGCCAAAGTATCGCTTTTTACGGTTGCTGACGGGTTGGGCGCTACAATGATAGGGCAAGCATTTTCACAATTCGGCGATAAGGTTTCACTCAGAATAGCCAGCGGCAGAAACGGCCTTACTACATCTTTTGAGTTTCCTTACGAAGGAACACCTGTAAACGTGATGGTGAGCGACATAGGAGATAATGCAAATTTCGGTTCCGAAAGAATAAGCGCTGAAGCAGACAGGACAATATTAAAGAATGCTGATGGTGTGATGGTAGTCAATTGGGCCAGCAACCTCAGGGGGACAGAGCTAGCAGAATTTTCTTTCAAGAATTCCTCCAGTGCCTTCCATTTTCTTGCCACTGCTGACATTGAGACAAGAAAGCACGATTTTCGTGACTCGCTTGTCAAGCTTGCAAGCTTGACTGACTGCCTCAGCATTAACGAAAACGAGTGCAATTCGCTTGCAGATGCACTTGGCTTTGGCCGCCTGCTTGGAACCAGTTATAGCGCTAATGAAGTCAAGGTAGTTGCTAAAAGAATCGCCGAAAGAGTGGGCATCAGCACTGACCTCCATACAAAGATAGGATCAGCGTGGTCAAATGGAAAAGAGACTGCGTTTGCACACACAATCAAGGTCGAGGCAAAAAGACTGACTGGTGCAGGAGACACATGGGATGCGGCTGTCATCATTGGTTATCTCGCAGGTCTGCATCCACAAGAGCGACTGATGTTTGCTAACTGTTGTGCGTCGCTATATGTAAGGGACCCAAGCGGCGAACCCCCCTCAATGAACAAGGTATTTGAGCTGTTAGAAAGGGTGTTATAGCGATTGTTATAGTGATTAGGCCATTTTCCGTGCATCGAAAGGCTCCTTTATTGAGCGTAACATGAAAAGCATTTTGTGAAAGTAACGCTGCTTTGATGGAATTTCGACCAGCTTGCGTTGATAGAAATCGATCAGGTGGTCTATGAGACAATCGGCGTCTCCTCTATTATTCGACAGGTTGACCATTATCATTGAGAACCAGTATTCTACAAGGGCATCATCGCCATGCTTTTCCTCAAGCTCTACAAGAAATGCAAAGTTGGAGTGGCATTTTCTGCAAAGCCCGTGGTGTGCCCTTGAGTAAGATTTAGAGACATAGTGGCCACATCTTGCTTTCATGACCTATTATTATAGGTAACAAGCATGATATTTGAACTCTACGGAAGGAGGTATTTTAAATTGACAATCAATTCTGTAATACATTTTGATGATAGAAGCTGAAGATTCTATGAGAGTACTAGAAACCATAGCCAAGAACCTAATGGGGGTTGCAAACAACAGGTCCAACTTTGAGCGACTGCCTGACACCTTCTGGGGGTACTATGCAAGAGGGCATAACGACAAGGGCAGATTCGGGGTTTTTGTTGTGTATTCGGAGAATGGAAACGACGTAGAC
>DATDKS010000116.1:0-22870 GCA_036519825.1 Nitrososphaera sp.
CAGTCTTTGTAACCCATCTCTTTTCAATGACGGTATTACTTGTGACTGATTCTTTTGATATAGAAGGCTTCTCTTCAACAACTGCAATTGTGTGCAGTGTCGTTGGAGTAAATGACATTGAAGAAGGCGATGGCGGGGAAGGTTCTGACGAAGAAGTATTATTCTGAGATGAGCTGTTGTTGTTGTTCCCAGCTGTCATTTCTATCTATGTACATGTGCAGATTATGCATTATAAGAATATCAGATAGACCTCGTCATAGGTGTAAATGAAAAGTTGCTGCCCAAACTACTACTGCAAAATTCTGCCGGCATATTTACTAGTACAGTAACCAATCCATGTCAGTTCCAATAAATATAAGGAATCTGCCAAGGTTGATCCTATTAGCAGTATGGAATACGGGTCTTATCGATACGATTGTTATACCTACAAGCTTGAGTTACATTGGACTAATCTCTAGGGTAGCTGAGCACTCCTATTAAAACAACTTTATCCTTTTGGCGCAGTTGACATGATAATATTTCGGTGGTTTACCATGTTTCTTGACTATTGGAGATAGCCTCCCAATTTGCTGGTTGCAAAGATGACATAGTCCTTTTTGCTTGATGGTCAAAAAAAAGGCAATATGCTTGTATCCTGGCATTTGATAGGTATACAATTCTCCAACCATAACTTATTGTAACGCATAGAGAAGCGGCTAAATTTGATATAAAGTTTCAGCCAGTAACTTTTACTTCAGCCGCGCACACGAACCGATTAATAATTTTTCAATTCCTCTATCGCATGTAATGCTATTGTAAAAAAAGAAGAAGAGGAAGTATCGTCATCGCCACATTACAAAGATATGGTGCTAGTAGGGTAAAGTCTGAACAGGTCTATGTTAATGGTAAGAAATTTGTCTCAAGAGAAGAATTCAAACCATACTAACGCCGAATTTACGTTAATACCTAGGACTCCTAAAATAAAGAAGGTGTTGGTGATTAGTGGTTAGTGGCGAGTTACAAGCCACTCAACATATCGCCTAATCCGCCGCCCTTTTTCTTTTGTTGTTGTTCTCGCTGCTGTTGACTTGGGTCTTGGTTATTATTGTTATTGCCGGTGCCACCTAAAAGTCCACCAACTAAATTACCAATGCCGCCGCCTTGTTGTTGTCCACCTCCTCCTGCTCCTCCGAGACTGCCAAATAGCGAGCTTATTCCTTGCGGGTCATTATTTGCGTTCTCTCTTAGCAGCCCTGTGGCTTGCTGTGTATACATCCTTGCCTGATTGTCATCTTGTAAGCCGCAGTTATTCTTTACCTGTTGCACTAATGGGTGACGCGGGTCATTATTTATCCCCCCTTCTAGCTCGGAGAAGGACGACTGCATTGAATTTCTGTCGCCTCCGCCAGAATTCATGAAGCTGCCAAGTCCTTTCTGCATAAAGTTCTGCATCATGTAGTTCATGATGGTAGACATAATAGTGCTTGACATGGATTGTTGCACTCCGCTTCTTTGTGAGAACATGCCAGCTAGATTGTCTAGATTCATAGTGTATGATATTGTGTCTAATGATATATAATAGTGATAAATGGAAGAGGACATATTGAAGGCATATGCAAAATGCAGCAAATAAAGAAATTATATAATAAAGTGATGGTTTGTTAGCGATTCATCTTGTTAATGCTCCCAGTCCATGTCAGCCCAATCATAGCTGTTGGAAAAACAAGAAGTTAATGCTAAGCTGAAAGTAACGATAGCAGGAAGGATTTTTGCTTGTTTGATAATATCTTTCTGAACTGCATTACATGATACTATCAGTTTGAAGCCTTATCTCATTTAAACACATTAACATAGCTATGTCATCATCACCATCAACAAGACGAGAACGACAACAAGAACGTGATAATGAGTACATCCGTAATACACAACAACAACATGAAGCAACTATTCGCTCAATAGACGAGACAAAGGATAACATCCATAGGTCTATTGAAGAATCAAGAAGAGAATTGCCAAGATATTCTCAAACCGTTTCGGATTTTCAGAATGAAACAGCTGATGCATCAGTAGAGATTGCTGACAATTTCCTCGAATCGCAAAAAGAGGTTATCAATTCAATGCAATCAGCCTGGGCTCCTATGGCAGAAAGGATAGGACAAGCAGCCAATTATTGGACAACAGTAGGTATGACGCCCTTCTCTCCAAGTGAAATGACTAACATTTATGCCAGAACCATTGGAGCTATGGCAGAAGCATATGCGGCATCCACACGCATGGCTACTAACATGATGTTTGCTGGAATGGAGGCTACGAGAGCTACTACAAATTATGCAAGACATAACGCAAAGGAAGCATCACGTATTACTTCAAACACATCCAGAGCATTTGCTCAGACTGCAAAAGAAACAGTTCAAGTTCAGGAGGGAGAATATGAACAGAGAGGGCGAGGAGGAGATACAACCACTACGACGAAGGCTACTTATAATAGCGAAGGCACAACAGGAACTTCTGGTAGTGGAAGCGGCTCCCCAACAACAACAGGAACGGTGAGCCTATCAGATACTGTTCCTGGCATTACAGATAAGAATAGAAAAAAGCTCTAAAAAGACTAAGGAAGAAAGGTTCTAGCCGCCCAACCGTGGCATAGAATCCATTTTTTACTTTTTATTTGTATTATATCTATATCATCTTCACAGCTATTGACAATCAGAACCTATCAACTGTTTTGTTAATGGTGCGTATCTCCTCTCCTTATATACTAAAATGTACTTATTCACACAACATGCTAGACTTATCTCAATTCAGTCACATTATTGCATTGTTTTCCGCAGTTACTCTTCAGCAAGCAGGTATTCAATCATTTACAGAACCTATCACTAACTCTTTGAACCAGTTTGCAACTACTATAGCCCAAGCAGCACCCAAAGTCGTAGCTGCTCTGATTTTACTTGGAATAGGTCTTCTAATCGGTAGGATTATCGGTTGGATTGTAAGAAAGGTTGCAGAAAAAATGAACCTTGATCGCTATTGGAGTAGAACAGGTATAGGCGAATCGGTATCAAGGGCGGGATGGAACCTAACAAGAATAATTTCAGTTGCAGCTAGGTGGTTTGTCTATCTGTTCTTTATCTCTGCAGCAGTAAATGTCTTGGAGTTCACTCAACTCTCCCAAGCTATCAATGATGTGTGGCTATGGATTCCAAATGTTGTAGCCTTCATAATAATACTGGTAATAGGCGCACTCATTGCAGACTTTGTTGGAAGGTGGATGCAACGTGAGCTTCCTGCAAGAGGAGTAGTAGGTGGTAAAGCCATCGGGTTACTGGCTACTGGCATTCTATATGCCATAGTACTGGTTGTGGCGACAACTCAGCTCCAAATAGGTGAGGCTATACTGAATTCAGTAATCTCTGCGCTAATATGGGGTATGGCAGCTGCCATAGCAATAGGTGTTGGAGTAGGATTGGCATATGCATTGAGAGAGGCATTTCCAGCAATGATTAGAGGATCCACTCAAATACAACCTACATTGAAGCAGGGACAAAGAGTGACAATAGGTGGAGCGACGACAGGTACTGTACAGGAAGCAGGCTCATTTAGTGTAATATTAAAGGATGACCAAGGCAAGACAATCGTCATACCTACCAAGAATATACTAGATAAGGAAATAGTAATAGAGTCTGGACCGCCACCAGCAACACAAGAAAAAGCTGTAGAAGAAAATAGAGGAGCAGGAACAGCAAGGTCCTAATCATCATCTCATCGCTCATCTACTTGAGCAGCATTGATGCTACAACAGGTAAGCTCCAAGCATCATCCTATAAATGAGCAGAGCTTAACCACGGTAACGAGGCATTGGACGTGATGTATGATTGACGTGCAAAGGCATATGCGAACGACATAAGGCTCTAAGACCAACTGACGGTTCTGGGAGATATTCTGCAGGACAGAAAAGGTGCGCAATGTGTGAGATATTTATCAAGTATGGAGGAGTGCGGTGTCCATGCTGCGGCAGCAGGCTCAGCAAACGCTAGGAACACAGCTGACAGACGAAAGCCTGCAATGCATTTGTCAATCGCTTCTGACGGTTGGAATCAACATCATCATCCTTTGGTCTAACTCAAACTATGGCGGCAGCAGACTGTAGTAGCAAATGTGGTATAGTTCGAGTAAAGGGTGAACGCGGACCCAAATAATAAAGTCAAGGCGTGATTCGTCAATTTCTGTGTTGGTATAATCGTATGCTGCACTCTTGTAATCCTGAAATAGATTTCCTTGATAGCACTGGTGACAGTGCTTCTAATTCCTCCTTATCATTAAGTTCATTTTTTCGCTTCCTTTCTACAGCGAGCGAACTCACCTAATATTGCCAATAGTTTTATTTTGCCCTTGTTGTTCCTGCTCAAGCAGTATGCTCCCTTTCTTTTTTCCAAAATGCAATATAATCGCCAACCAAAATGATAGAATTATTTTATTCTGCCGCTAATTCTGGCAAATGTGAAAGAACATGTATAAGCTTGAATTTTGTTGTCTGATTCTCAATTGCGCACAATGCGCGGGCTGATTCACCATGCTTCAAGTTACACTCGTTTTAACCTAAAGTTGCGCTGTTATCTTCTTTACAATCCTTTTATCTGGTGCAATCCATAACAACAACCAATGGGTCTTCTAGACAAGCTACGGCGCAAGAAAGAAGAAACTGAAGAAAAGGTCAAGGAACAAACAACTTCTCAGCCTACCCATTCTACTAATGCACCACCGCCTCCTGGCAAAAGGATCAAAAGGTATACTTCTGAAGGAAAACCAGTCTATGAATAAGATATTAAACTTATTTGATTTGCACTAAAATTTCTGTGTCCAAGTAAATTAAGAAGAAAAATAATCTATAGCTACCTGTTGGGGTAGGTTGCAATGTAGAGACTATTCTCTGCAGTTCATTACTCAAATTTCATTTAGCATACTCGTATGCATACACTTGTTTCAATTTCTCCTTTTAAACGATGGAAAAAAATCCATATTTACTAGTGTAATAATTGCTTTCAGAGCGCTATCCCTTCAGCAATATCTTTATTCAGTTGAACCAAGCAGCAATGACATCTCCTCAAGCTTCCGACCTCAAAGGATCTCGATGGACTGTATGTTACCGCTCGAAGTCAGACTGGTCGACTGCTGCTTATAACTCTGTCAATTGTTCATAAGTCGGAAGGGCAGCGGAGGTGGAAATGGCTAAGGCAGGAAGACATCTAGATATTCTCACTTTTGAGACAATTTTCTTTCTATATCATGTGGTGTCAAGATAAATAGAGAAGAAGAAATAAAAGAGAAGGGGGGTGTGGAATAAAGAAAAAATGGTTCAAGAACGAATAAAACAATTTACAGGCGATCCTTCCTTCATTGAAGTTGAGGTTAACACATTCCTAGCACAATCTGGTGATAACATCGACTTAGTTGACTTTCGAGTTGTAGATACTGAAAACGAGGGATCATCATCGCCTAGGAATGTGTTTTATCTGCTATACCGGTTAAGGAGAGAATAACAGAGAGGAGAAATGAGTAAGCGTCATCCGCTCTGATTCTATTCATGAGGTTCTTTCATAGTTACAACACAGAAAAGGATAGAGTAGCAAGCCAGGACGACAAAGAATTAATGCGCAGTATTTCCCACAATTGCGGATTTGCGGATTTGCGGATAATCAAAAGTCTGTTGGTATTCATTTGTATGTGTATGTACAACAGGTACATTAGCAGAAAAGGTTAAAATTCACCACGGGACCTGAAAGCATGAACTTCAACAACCGACGATCATTATTCTTACACCTAATCCCTAATAATTTAACACGAACAATGATGTCTCGGTGTCAAAAGCAGGATATCTATCTGGGGTTACCCAAGAGATTTTCATGTCTATCAATCAAATCGGTGACGGAATAGTCTAATTAAAGATAGTAAGAAGGTTCTGCCAGCTGCCCCATGCAATAGCCCTATCAATAATAATAATTCACATACATTGGCAATGGGCAATATCTAAAGCTGTAGATGATAATAATAATAACAATAATGACTAACAGTGCTAAGAATCGGAAGCTGGTGCAAATAATCCCAGATAGTGAAAGGAAATATGCTGCTTACTAGCAGGCAACAATGCGCGTGGTGGCATCATCATTAAATGGAGGAAATTTTACTGTCATCATAAACATGATTCGGGTCGCTAAAATCCGCTCCTGATTGGATCATCTGGCTTGATTATTTCGCGCAAAAGCGTGGTCGCATATGATCCCTTGGGCAGCTTGAAAGATACCATCAATGGGTCTCGTTTATACAAAAAATCCATGCACCAGAGTGGAGCCTGCCTAAAGCCTCCTTGGTTGCTGAGCTCCTGCATCTCCTTTATGTAAAAGTCCTTTGCAGCTACTTCCTCCTCATGCAGTATTGTTCTTGTAATATTTTCAAACCTACCCTTGCCAGGTTGAAAGGTATATCCTGCCATCCTTATTGCTGGAACCGCCTTCGTCATTGAGGTGGGATCATATTTGATTATCCTACCAAATGTCGCAGGCCCCTCCATTTCAAAGCAAAGGTCTCCAGTCTCCGGCTGCAGTAGATCTTCGCCCCCCATAATGGCTCTGCTGAGGCATATGTTGAAGATATATGCTTGATATGCCTGGACGAATAGTCTCCGAATAGTGATGGGTATTGCACGCAGTGCTGCAATGGTATCCCTGCCGGCGACTAGCGCTGACAGCACCTGCCGTTCAATGTCCATGCCTCTTGGTAGCATCTTGAGCAATTGCCGATAGTTGCTTGGGTCGGCACACCTGCCCCTGATCTCCCTGCTGATCTGAGTATCAAATTCAGTAGTATGACTGAGTAACAGCTCAACTGCCTGCATAAAGTTGCGCTTGACAATTTCCCTGCCAACAAGATGGGTCACCAATCTCTCGCTGCCGAATCTCTGGAGGCCGTAAAAGTTGCCCACCATGCCAATTTGTGGAACAAAGCTGGAGAGATCTGAAGAGCGGACATTATAGATCGTTATCTCAAATTTGTTGCCTGCAAGGAACCTCTTCCCAATGGGGTGCTTGGTGAAACCTCTCAGTGTGAGCCGTGTGTGTCTGCTTTTTAACTCTATCGGCGGATTTCTTATTACCCGCTCCATGCCGGCGTACTGCATTGTAGCAGCCTTGGAGTCCTTTATCCCCATTATCCTAAGTCTCATGTGCAGTTCATGCTCAATTTCAAATAGGGCATGGTTTGAGTCAATGTCGTGCTTTTCAAGGACATAGAGCGGGTAGCGGTGACTCTCATCGTACGACAGAGATATGTCGAGTGACTCATTGGCAAGCTCGACTACTCTAAACCCCTCGCTCCTCTGCTTTATCGACCCCCCAATCCCGGCAAAGCTGGTACAGTAGCAATCTATACCTGCCAGTGAGTCGATTCGTGGGACAGAAACCATTTGCGAGTTCTAATCCTTCTTCTCTACTTACTTTTTTGCTGCCGCATGTGCCTCCTTGCTGGCTTATTGTTGTTTTGCTGGTTTTTCTCTGAGTCTAGACTCAATCGCTTTCTGGATTGGCTTTAGCTGTTCGACGTTTTCAGGATGTTTAGTCTGCCTCCATACGTCGACTGGTACGCTGTTCTTCCTTGCCACTCTTGGGCTAAGGCTTACCTCATGTAGCTCTTGTAGAGAATACCCTCGACCCTTTCTGGCAAAGTTTCCTTTCTTGACTATTGGCTTGGCCTCTTGCATGTGGATGTGCTATTATGCTTCAGGCTATAATAAAATCATGCTGCGTGCGACTTCATCTGGTTGCCATAGTGGTGGGGATCAAGTTAGAATAGATGATGTAGTCTTCAATGATGCCTAGTCATCACCAATGGTAGGTATAGTACAAGTTAGCCAAGGATCAATTAATGATAGGAAGCAACAAAGTTGCGGCAAGTAAATAATGAAAATAATAGCAAATGAGCATCTGACTGTGGAATACTCTTTAACTTTTTCATCCAAATTATATTTCATTTATTAAGTTATTGAAGTAACTGACTCAGTAGGAACTATCAAAAATCTACTAAATAGCGTGCAGTGATGAGCCATATAAAGAAATGTCAGAAACAACAGGAACTATCAATTGCTCATTAATGCAAAAATAAACTGAAATATCAACAACCATCACAACAATCCAGCAACAACCATTGTCAAAAGGGAACAGTAGTAGTAGTAATAACAACACACAGCATAGAAACGAGATCTCAAACTAAAGCCGAATTATGCGTCAATAGTAGTAATTTCATCAGATACTCTAAAAAGAAAGAATGCATAAAGCTGGGCTTGCAGGCAGCCAATATAACAATGCCAAGCGTCGAGATTATTGACATACTACGTGTTATTGCAATATGTGCATTTGCAGGCGGCACCTCATTTGCAGGCGGGCTCATAGCAAGATACATCAACTTCAGCGATAGACAAGTGTTGTTTTTCACTGCTTTTGGTGCAGGCATCCTAATCTCTGCTGCCATTTTTGGAATGGTAATTGAAGCAGAGAAAAACTTAGGAATTATCATGACTTTGAGCGCCTTTGTTGCTGGTTCGATAATCTTTACACTTGCAGATGTAATAGCGGAACGCAAGGGTGGAGGGGCCGGCATTCTGCTTGGTATAGGTCTTGATTCTATTCCAGAGTCGCTTGCCATAGGAGCTTCGATAGCTGGCGGTACTGGATTTGTGGTTGCATTGCTTATTGGTATACAAAATGTTCCAGAAGGAATTGCTTCTTATCGTGAGATGATTTCTGGCAAGACAACGGCTTTTGGAGGTAGCAAAATAAAAGGCTTGGTTGCTATCGGGTTTGTATCGGTGCTTCCAATTGTTCTTGGATTGATAGGTTTATTCTTTGTCCAAGGCATGCAAGTTGTTATTGCGCTGACCCTTGCTATCTCGGCGGGCGGCATCTTCTATATGCTGTTTTACGACATGATACCAAAAGCTCACAAAGAAAGAAATTGGTTGCCGACATTTGGAGCTGTCCTTGGATTTATTATAGGATTTGCTTTTGTTAGGTTGATTCGTTAGACAGCAACAAGAACAACAACAACAAAAGAAAAAGTAAAAGGGTTCTTTTAAAAAGAAAGGAAAGGAAAGAAATTGTTGACGCTAACCGCAGTAATGGTCTTTATTTGCTTTCACTTTGTATCCGCTTTGTTAATTGAATTATGAAAGAGCCCCTGGTGATATCAAGAAGGAGTCCTATAGAGCAAATTTTAACCAGATGAGACCTCTAACAAGAAGATAAAGAATGTCTTTACGCTGTAATTGAGTAGGGCTAGTCGTTTTGGTGACTACTATGGATTTTCTATTTTTAATAATCATCTACCTGTAGTCCGGGGCCGTTTAACAATCAAAAACAAGGCAATGAACCCTGTCAGAAAAGAATACAAGCAAAGCAAAGAGGTTTGACCTCTGCAGATGAAGAAACAAAAGAGATGGTGGCAAGCGCTGAACTTGCCACTTGAGGATGAGATATTAGGATGTCAGGCCGCTAAATAAGAGACAATTTCAAAGCAAGAGCATAAATCCCTATGATGAGATGAAAGAAAGAGTGGAAGGTCCTCCTCTTTGGGTCTGGGCGGTTATCGTGGGTGCAATAATACTTGCCAAATTCACTTTACGATGGTCAGGACTAAAACGGCTTGCAAGGGAGCTGAGAAAAAGGTAATAGGACAGGATCATAGTCGGAAATATTAAACTTATTTTATACTATGCTGCAGTGATATTGCCATGGCGAGCCAGATTATATCTACTGACAAGCAATACCCTAAGCTCTCCAAGGCAGTTTCAGGGTACCTGGAGATAGACCACTTCAAAAATGCCGACCTTCATACAGGCTATTTCTGCTACAATTGCATATACTTCATTAAGGACAACCACTGCGCTATAGTGGAAGACACCGGACCTGATGTCAACGAGCGAGAGTCTGGCATAATAGCACCACACGGCCTATGCACATTGTGGGACCCAAACGAGGAGGAGGCGCGATAAGGTGACAGACATTGGACAGAAGATCAAAGAAGCTGCTGGGGCAGTCGACAATCTGACTAAGTTCAAGAAAAGGAGCAAGCTACAGGCATCATACATTGAATATGACAAGTTTGCCGACTCGAACTTGCATGAAGGATACTTCTGTTACAACTGTATCTACTGGATGAGCGCCAGCGGCGGCAAATGTATGCTGGTAGAAGATAAAGGACCCGATGTGATGGGCAAGGTGTCAGATGTAATTGCACCATATGGGTGCTGCATGGCATACGAAGCTAACTATGACAAACTGCACGATACACGGAGCCCAACTGAAGGTGTCGCAATAGATACAGAAAAGAATAAGGAAAAAGTCACGACGGCAGATGTCGTGTAAGTTTTTGCTCTAGGGCAGCCAGCTATTACAAGTTTGATACGGATATAGTGTGTAGGGGGATCGCTGCTGAAAAAAATTAGAGCAAGTTATAGAACATAGGTACCGGAAACTTTTACCGCTTTACAATTAAAGCTGAAAGCGATACTATTGTAAATGGCAGAAAAGCTCAAAGACATAAAAGAGACGGCGTCTGATGCGGTTGAGATAATAAGGGAACTTGGATCGCCGGACGTACAGAAGTCGCTTGAGAAAATTCGCGACACTGCCAAGGTTGGCAGCGAGATAATTAAATCGCTTAAAGAGCCAGCCATGGTGACAAACATTGAAAACATTCGTAAGACCACCGAGTCATTTGAAAAAACCAGTGCAAGAATTGAAAGGGTCACAATGGAGCTGAAGAATTCGGGCATACTTGACGAGACAAGGGAGACGATCAAGTCCGCCAAAAACACTATCAGCTATGTAGGCGACAGCAAGAACATGGGTGAAACAATGGATGCCATAAAGCAGATGCTGCACTCCATTTCTGCGCTTGTAGATGAACTAAAACTCACTATGATTGAATCAAAAGAGTCAGGAACAATTCACAACATAGAAGAGGCAATACGAGAGACGAGGAGTGCATTTACGGAACACAAATAGATGATGGATAAAACTCCTGAGTAATCATCAAGTCGATCAAGAATGTTGCTGGAAGGATATATGTAAGATGATTCTGACCACGATACTGGAAATGGTCATTCATCAGACAGGGTGGGAGGTCATTCCGAAGCTCCATGGGGGCGCAAGACAGTGCAAGACGATCCGATTAAGTTGCAAGCGAGTTGAGGCATGCGCACGTCTCTAGAGACCCTTGGCACAGTGGAATAAACGTATGCTGCTGTACGTAGGACTCCGTAGGCTATCCGGAAACAACATCAACTCATCGGCAGAAAAAAGAGCCATGATGTCAACACAAAACAGAGGCAATGCTGACATGGTTATCCTTCTATCTTAAATGAAGTCTTCTATAATAAAACTTCGAGATGCTTTTATAGACGTTAATACCTAGGATAGCCATGAAATATAGAAGCAGAACTGATATAACTGCTCAAATTCTAGAAGCTGCAAATGGCGGTGTCACTAAAACTAAAATTATGTACAAAGCCTTCCTATCGTACGCCCAGCTTAAGGAATACCTGACAGTGCTGATAGAAAACGGACTGCTAGAATATATCGAAGGAGAGCAGATCTACCGTACAACTGAGAAGGGTAATCGCTTCCTAAAGATATACAACCAGATTGGCGAATATGTTACAGCAGACATGTCTGAAAAGAAGTAGTAAAGTAATCTATTTTAAATAACCAAGATCACTGAATCAGAATCGTGTCTTGGAAGCGGCGAAGAGCCATCCGGCGGATGATAATCATGACCGCCGTATTCGCAACATTGGGTATTGGGGTGAGCATTGCACTTATTGCTGCAGGTGGGGGCTTTGAGGGTTCTAGACCCGACATCTTTAACCCCCCCACGGAGGCAGATATCTGGAAAGTTGGCGATCACATACAGGACGGGATGGCCCTAGAATATGTCCTGACTTCAAGGGGCGAGCTAAACTCACTTGAATCTGCGCGGGTATCGCTGAACTTTGATCAGGCTGGTGAAAATTGGAACGTTCGGTTCACGATCGCGAATGGCACTGGCCAGCCACTGGTAAACCATACGATAATAATGTCAAAAGAGCTGACACGGGAGGGTCAGCTTGACGAATCTTTCAGGCCTTACTTTGAGCATATGCTGTCATCAATTTTTGCAGTCCGTGACATGGAATACGGTGAAAGCCCCAAGTATCTCGTAGTGGGCGCGCCGTGGGATACAATATTTGTTGGCTCGTCTTCAGTAACAGTTAGGGTGACAAACGAGGAGCGTGTGGATACACCGGCAGGGACCTTTGATTCATTTGTGCTCAGTTACAAGCTTGCAGAAGTGACGAGCAAAATTTGGGTTGTTCGAGACATGCCGCTACCAGTCAAGGCAGAGGTATATGACGCAGACGACAAGCTGCTGTACCAGTACGAGCTCGTGGATGTGTCTGGGGTCCCGTCAGTAGCTACCGGCAGCTCGCTGTAAAGAACTTAAGAATTCTTTGGAAAGTAAACATTTTCCATCATCCAGTCGCCGTAGGACCTGATCCTTGTATCAATCTTGCACCAAAAATGTATTGAGCCGGGCAGAACTTCGATACTGCCTTTAGGCATGATTGTTACCTTGGCGCCCTCTTTGCCTTCATAGGTGTATGCATCCTTCGAATTAGCGTCATTGCCTATGAGTTCGACTGCCTTTTGTTTCACCGTCTCTCTTGGCACAGGGAAGAGCTTGCGAAATTTGTCAACTACAAGACTGATATTTTCAGTACCATATGAGTCAAGATCAGAGATCTTACCTGGTATTGGAAAGTGCAGCTGAAGATCGATGCTATAGTGCGATCCGACAAATTGTGCAAGCTCATTTACCTTTTGGTACGCTATGTTCGGGCTCTTCTTTAATGCCACCGCGAGGGTGTCGTGGTTGCGTTTGATATTAAGATGCAGGTCGTCCATAATGCTGGAAAATGTTACCAATGCTATTTTTTCTTACAATTTGCGGTTAATTAGCATTACAATTATTATAGCTCTTGGTTGAGATCATACAAGATTGAAGTCTGAACAGCTCTTTGCCAAGGCAAAGAAAATCATGCCCGGCGGGGTTAACAGTCCGGTGCGCTTTTACGAGCCTTATCCTTTCTTTGCGACCTCGGCGCGCGGAAGCAAGCTCACTACTGCCGATCATCAGATATACCTTGACTACTGTATGGGCTATGGTGCGATGGTTCTTGGGCATGGCTATTCTTCGGTAATTGAAGCTGTCAGGTCCCAACTTGATAATGGGACACTCTATTGCGTGCCTACAGAATGCGAGATCAAGCTGGCGGAAATGATATGCCAGGTTGTGCCGTGCGGAGAAATGGCGCGTCTTGTCAATACAGGCTCTGAAGCCACTATGCATGCCATCAGGCTTGCCCGCGCTTTTACAAAGAGAAAAGGGGTGATTAAATTTGAAGGTGGATATCATGGTGCTCATGATTATGTTCTTGTCAAGGCGGGATCAGGCATGGCTAGCATGCCGGCATCAGAAGGAATGCTTGAAGAGGCATCAGCTTACACTAAAGTTGTGCCGTACAACAAGCCCGCTGAGCTTGAGCGCGCAATTGAAAAGAACCGTAATACTGCCTGTGTCATAATGGAGCCGGTGCTTGCAAACATTGGGCTTGTGCTTCCAGAAAAGGGATATCTTTACGAAGTGAGGAAAATAACCGAGCAGAACGATATTATCCTGATATTTGATGAAGTGGTCACTGGCTTCCGTCTTGCGCTTGGCGGCGCTAGCGAGTTCTTTGGACTCAAGCCCGACCTCGCCACATTTGCAAAGGCGCTTGGCAACGGTCTGCCAATAGGTGCAATCGTGGGTAAGAAAGAGATCATGGGCAAGATTGCACCTGCGGGCAACGTCTATCAGGCAAGTACGTTTGCTGGCAACCCTGTGTCTGTAGCGGCCGGCATTGCCACATTGGAAACACTGATCGAAGCCAAAGATGCGATATATCCCAAGATTGCCAAAACATGTGATAGTATTGTTGGCGGCATCAAAGATATGCTGGCTAGAACGCAGCTTGACTGCACTGTCAATTCCATAGGTTCAATGTTTCAGCTATTTTTTACTAGCGAGAGGGTAAGGGATGAAGCTGGTGCCAAGAAGGCAAACGCAAGAATGTTCCGCAAATTGTTTGACGAGCTGCTAAAGCAGGACGTCTTCATCCCTCCTTCACAATTTGAAACTTGCTTTGTATCGTACGCCCATAGTGAGGACGACACTGACAAGACCGTAGAGGCATACGGTGAGGCATTTCATGAGATAAAGAAATGATGAAGACGATACGAGTCGGAACCAGAGGCAGCAGGCTTGCAATAGCGCAGACTGAGATAGCACTTGCAGCCTTACGCAAGGCCCATCCACAAATACGCTTTGAAGTAACCCCGATAAGCACCAAGGGCGATGTTGACAAGAGGCCGCTCTTTACCATGGACGAAAAGGGAATCTTTGAAAAAGAAGTGAACGAAGCAGTCAAGCAAGGAGAGGTTGACTTTGCAGTCCATAGCCTCAAGGATATCCCATCAGACCTGTCAGATGATCTTTCGGTGGCATGCATTCCCAAGAGGGGGAGCCCAAACGACGTGCTTGTCACCGACAATGGACATAAACTAAAAGATCTATTACCTGGCTCAGTCATTGGCACAAGCAGCCTTAGGCGGGCTGTGCAGCTGACAAGAACCAGGCCAGATCTTAATGTCAGGCCGATAAGGGGTAATGTCGAAACAAGAGTGAAAAAGGTGATAAGCGGCGAGTACGACGCAGTGGTTTTGGCGGAGGCTGGCCTTACAAGAATAGGAATGAAGGATGTTATTGTCGAGCGTTTTAGCATCAGAGACTTTGTACCAGCTCCAGGTCAGGGAGCCATAGCCATCGTGTGTAGGAGTGATCAGCCGACGCTTGCTGGCATGCTTCGGCAGGTGGAGGATCGCCACTCGCGCATAGCAATGCTTGCAGAAAGAGCGCTTATAAAAAGGGTAGAAGGGGGCTGCAGGTTCCCACTTGGAGCCGTGGCAATAACCAATGATGACAAGATAACGTTTTATTCGAGCGTGTTTTCTGCAGACGGCAAGCAGAGCATTCACGTCAAAAAGGTAGGCAGAGCAAGCAAGCCAGAAGAGCTGGGCTCCACGGTAGCAGACCTGCTAGTAAGGCAGGGAGCAATGGATCTGGCAGAAGGTTGGCGCAGGGCAGTAGACGAGTGGAACAAGAAACTATGAAAAAGGGTAAGGTGTTTATCTGCGGAGCCGGTCCAGGCGATCCCAAGCTGATGACGCTTCGGGCAATGGAACTTTTGAAGACCTGCGATATTGTACTATATGATCGGCTGGTGGGCAAGGAGATAATTGACCAGATACCTACAGGATCTGAGAAAGCCTATGTTGGCAGAGTGGTTGGCGATCCGACCACGCATCAAGACAGAACAAATGATCTTATGGTAAAATACACGAAAAAGGGTATGAGCGTGCTGCGGCTCAAGGGTGGAGACCCATTAATCTTTGGGCGGGGAGCAGAGGAGGCTGAATATCTCATCAAGCACGGGATCGAGTTTGAAATAGTGCCCGGCATTACTTCATCCATTGCCTCGCCCGCGTACGCCGGTATTCCGCTTACTCATCGTCGGTACTCCTCCTCAGTTGCCATAGTCACAGGGCACGAAGATGCGAGAAAAGACAAACTGGCGGTCAGATGGGACAAGCTTGCGGGCTCAGTAGATACTATAGTAGTATTGATGGGCATTGCAGAGCTGGATCAGATTTCGAGCAATTTGATAAAGGCTGGAATGAAAAAAAGCATCAAGGTTGCAATTGTTGAAAGTGGCACAACAGAAAAGCAGAGGATTGTCAAGGGTACGCTTGGTACCATTGCAAAACTTACAAAAAAAGCGGATGTCAAGCCTCCTGCAGTAATTGTGATAGGAAGAGTCGTCGGACTGAGCGATAAGCTTGACTGGTTTAAGAGAAAGTGACAGAAATGCCTGGATTAGAGAATAAAATCCTTGCAATAACTCGAAGCGAACGCGACGCAAAAGAATTTTTGCAGCTGGTAAGGGGGCAAGGTGGCAAGGCTATAGCGCTTCCCGCAATAGAGATAGTACCACAGGGTCCTGAAGTGGCAGAGGAGTTCCTTGACAAATTGCGCAAGAAAAAGCACTATTATTGTGCGTTCATGAGCCAGCAGGCAGTGCACGTCCTATTTGACCTTGCCCGCGATAAGATAGCACCAGTTCTGAAATCTACTACGGTAATTGCAGTAGGCCCAAAGACAAAGCAGAGGCTTGAAGAGCACGGCATAGATGTCAGGCTAGTACTAGAAAAATTCTCTTCATTTGGACTAGTCGACCTCTTATCCAGGATAGAGCCGGCCGGAAAAAAGATAATCATCCCGCGAAGCGGGGCTGCAAACGATTTTGTCACCGAGGCCCTAACCCGCCTTGGGATGGAAGTTGACGAAATTTTCCTCTACACCGTACGCACAAGGCCCATCGAGCCCGTATGGAAGGAATTTTATGATCTCTTGTCACAAAAAAGGGTGGATGCGGTTATTTTTACTAGCGCCTCAAATGTTAATTCATTCTTTGAAATAATGGACATGGTGTCCAAAGATGAGTTGCAGCTGGATAACCTTACCAAGGTGATTTCGATTGGCCCATTTACTAGTAAGGCTCTCAAGGACCGAGGCATTGAATGCTTTGAAGCTGGCGAGCATACTGTGAGAGGTGCACTACAAATTGCAAAGCAAATTCTCTAACTCTTTTTGGATTTTATGGTGCATATTGGACATATGACAGAAAGAACCACAACAAAAGAAGCCGCCCTACTTGAAGATTCTACATTCAATGTGATTACTCAGATTGAAAAGAAGGCCGATTTTCTATATTCATCTGTTGAAAAATACATTCGCGATGCAAAGACAACAAGCCTGAGCTTGTCAAGCTCTGGAGTACTATGAAGGAAGACGAACAAAAACACCTAAAAATGCTGCGCGAACAACTAGTAGAAAACAAACTACCGTAGGCAAAATTCAAGGCTATGCTTCGCGTCAGGTCTCTGTCTATAGCCAGCAGGTCTCCCAATTTTTCTGATATGTGATATCCATCTCCTATTGGAGCTGTGAGGTGCTGGTCCTTATTGGTGCCAGATTCTGCCCTAGCTGAGCAACCTGATTTTTCGTTAGAGCCTATCTATGTTTCATTGGTCCCATTGTTTGGATCAATACACGCATAGAAACATTGTCTCGTGTCATGATGGCTCTGAACTGCGCTCTATGGATGGCATTCGATTTTGCTGGTCACGCATATGATTTTTTGATATCTATTGCTGTATGTTTATAAAATTAATGCGGTATCTCTGGAATACTCTTTGCTCCTGGTGTTATTTGCCCGGCTATCTGTCAGGTCGACTTTGACTTTGAAGCACACATTATATGCAGATCATATGATATATTCTATTCATCATAAGAAATGGCTTCGATGATAAACATATGCATCTTTGAGTATTTTCTCATAGAGGCTAAAAAAGCAAGCACAATAACTAATTGGCTAGTATTGCATGTAAGTTCTGATGGGTTAGTATCTGTTCTAGAAGATCAAAATTAGTCAGTGGTTATTCCCACTTGATTTGCTTTTGTCTTCACAGACCGAACTTTTTCGTCCAAAGTGTTTGGCTTATCCAGCCTTTCGTCGATCCTTATGGTAGAGATCACGCGCTTGGCTCCAACTGATTTGGCAGAATTATGAGCAGCAAGTATTGCCTGAAAGATATCGTCTAGATTGTCTGATTCTATCTGGGTGCTCATTGGAGTGAGAGTTACTTTGAGATTCCTTATGTTGCGAATTGCATCGTAGGCAGCTGCTATCTCTTTGCTCATGCTTGTGTCTGAAGTACCAATTGGCACAATGCTAATTTCTGCATTTACAGTTGGCAGGTTACTCATCCACTCAATATTGGCAAGTTTTATTAATTAACAGTTTATGTGGTCTAGGAGTGGCAAAAGGCATAGGGTCGGCTCAGACACCTGTAACGAAAACAACTACTAGGAATCTTAGCCACTAAATAATAACATACTGCTGATGGTGTGAATGAGTTTTCGCATGCATGAAAACATTAAACCTTATACTTATACTTTAAAAGGAGCCTTTTGATTGCCGGCTTGTTATTTACAATGTAGCCACGCTTTTCATCAAAACTGACTACTTTGTGGTCAATTAATCTCCCTAGCTGAACTGATACTGTTGAAGGAGCCTTGCCAACCATTTGCGCGATGATTTTTTGGAATCTAAATGAGCCACTTGCATCGTCCAACAGAAGTCGGATAATTTCTCGATATGCTCGTGGTTTGAGGTAGTAGAGTAGTTCCACGTCTGTCTTTGATACATCTGAATTATAATATCGTGTAAAACCGCCTTCTCTGTGTGCCATTAGTAAGCCGAGTCTTTCTAACAGTGCAAGCTGATGTTCAAGAGTACCGTAACCAAGACCGCTTGCTCTGAACAGTTCACGATAATGGACTCCGGGATTTTGCCTAACGATCTTGATCAAGGTATGATAGTCCTTACGAGCTTTTACGACTTTTCGAGCTGCAGCTGCAACTTTCATCTAAGTACTATCATATGATTTAAGAAAACTTGCTTTAATAAGGGCATTGTCCTGCGTGTAAGTTAATGGTCAAATTAGTAAAGGTATTGACCCCCCGTCTGATAGTAATATCTGAGAATTAGTACAAAGTCCGACAACTGCTATGTGTAGTAAAAACACCAAAATGGCTGAAATCCTAGATGCTAAAGCTGATTTGCCTTTACCAAAAATTCACTGTTGAAAATTCGGATGATTGCCAATTATTCACTCTGGGATCACTTGCGAGCAATGGCATCAGAAAAAAGAAAGAGCAAGGCTTTAAAAGTTTATGGAATTCCTGTATCAATGACATACACACACTGCCTGCAAAAGAGATATTGTACGACCCTCTACGCATTCTTCCTAATTGATTACATAATGAAGGTCTTTATCATCGATCTTCGCCACATGAAAATGCCCAAAATTGCCAGCCAAGCAAGAGAAGTGATAGTCGAGACGTCTCCCACTATAGGTTGATTGGCGAACCCAACGTAGGCAATACCTTCGAACCCTGTGGCTTCTAGCTTAGTTCCCACTCACGTGCTCTCTCACCCTCTCCGATATCCCACTCACGTGCTCTCTCACCCTCTCCGATATCCCCCTTGCTGCTCCTCCTCCATTATCATCATCATTATCATCGTCATTTCCTCCGCCTCCTCCTCCTCCATTATCATCATCATTGGATCCTGAATTGTCATCATCATCATTGGATCCTGAATTGTCATCATCATCATTGGATCCTGAATTGTCATCATCATCATTGGATCCTGAATTGTCATCATCATCATTGGATCCTCCTCCTTCTCCCCCACCTTCATCCGTTGTTTCGGCTGCTTGTGCATCTTGAGCTATTGTTTGTGCTACCCCTGGTGCTGCTATTAATTCAAATGAATCAAATGCCTGCCCGACTGGTTTTGGTGGTAGTGGTGATAAACTACCAGATGCAGGTGTTATTTCTGCCGCAACAGGACCACCTTCATAAAAAATAGTGTATCCTTTTGTCGTCCCTACGTTAGGTAGTGTTGCAGTCGTTGCAGTTGAGATGAGATAACCTCGTCTTATCTCTGTGGGAGCAAAGTTGGTCCTGTATGTCATTTCTACAAGTTTGGCAGGCAGTGTCGCTATTGTTTGGTTCGTCTGTGGATTGGTAAGATTTAATGTCGTCTCTGTACTGTTTACAATCTGGATATCTCGATAACCAACTTCCTGAAGCTTGTGTAGGTAATATGCGAGAACATTGTCAACTGTCATGTTGTCGGAGGTAACATTATTAGACAATAGTCTAGTGTCCAAGTCGGGATATCGTACAATGTGTATCACTTCTTTTTGAGCTCCTCGACAGCTGTTGTTGCTCTTGCTTATGCTGCTGTTACCAATGGATGTGTTGGTGTCAGCATTGGGAAGGGCTTGTTGTTGCTGTTCTTTCTCTGGGCAGAGTTGTGCTAGTATTCCATAGCCTTTCGTCCCCTCTTCTAACAGCGCAGAGCCTGAATTATTCACATCCTGAATTACCCATCCATCTGGCACATGCACTCTGAAGCTGTCATTTATGCTTTGAAATGTTGTTGCAGCTGCCGTTGGTATTGTCGTTGTCGTTGTTGCTCCATTCTCGACTCCTCGAGATTCAGTGGTCAGTTGTTCTACTTGCTGTTGCGCGTTAATTATCGTGAAATTGGAAGTCAAAAGAATGACAGCAATGGCTACTGTCAGCGCTTTAGTCATTGTTTGTAAGGTCAATAATGGTGACGACGTCGTTATTTTTCCCAGAATAAGAGACAGGTCTTCAGACAAAATAAGGTTATTCCTTGATTGGTCTTCAACAATGTTATATAACATGCTGCAAAAATGTTATTCCTCGTTGACTAATTGTTCTTGGCTTCGATGCGACCTAGAGCAGAATTTTCAAATTAGTAATGAGGATAATGTTTGATAAGGCTCCTATCGGATAGGGGCGTAATCGACTTATAGGTCAGAAACTTTAGAAATCAAATACTTAAAAAATGAATTAACAGGAACTGTCAAGTCTCCGTTTTATCCCCGCCCTTTTTGAGTTTTGCTCTTAATTTTTTAACTGCCTTTCCCAAACACTGAAAAATCTTAAAGAATGAGTCCATTCATGCCTATGCATAAGAGAATAGAATCCTCTGGCTTATCGAGATGAAGAGTCTCTCACTTAACTATGTGGGACGTTTGTTGTTGTCCTTCCTAGCATTAGCAACTACGGGAACGACGATACTAAGCAGTAGTAACAGTAGTCCTGTTTGGGCAGATGTGTTTGAAGGGACGGAAGTATGTATGCGATGAATAATTGGTACTCCAAGAGATGATATAATAGATAGCAAAGGCAGAGGTGATGACAATTTTGGAGATAGTATACTAGGTGATGGTTCTGGAAATGACATTATAGTTAGTGCAGAAGGAGATGACCAATCAACCGGAAATGGAGGACAAGATGTTTTTGTCTGTGGAGGAGGACAAGATACAGTCACAGACTTTAATGAAGCTGATGGAGATATAGCAACACCTGATTGTGAAAATACTTAGCTCTTATCCATCTTTTCTCTTTTTCTCTCATTTTTCTTCTGCATTTTCCATTCTGCACAGCTACAAAGGAGTCATACTCTATTTCTGAAATAATTAAGAAAGTCATTTTGGACGTCAGAAACTCTAGAAATCAAATAGTTTTGATTGTAATGGCGACTCTTCTTCGGATTGTTCCACTTCTTCTTTTTCTTCCTTAGTCAATCCCTTTTTCTTGCTGTTGACTATAACCTCTATCTGTTCAACTTCTGAGATACATTGGATTAACTCTTTGTAATGGTGAAACAGAATCGATATAATGATAGGATGAAGTGGCACCAGCTGAACAGAATTAGAGCAGGCTGAGAGATAGAGTCGAGGAATATATGCATGCATTAACATGGTTCCATAATCCCATTTAACGTCAAGGTCTATCGTAGGAATAATAGGATGCAGTATAGAAGCAGAACCGAAATAGTCACTCGTATTTTAGAGATTATCAATGACGGTTGCAGCTTTGGCGATGGGGGTGTTTCAAAGACCAAGATAATGAATAAGGCATTTCTTAACCATGCCCAATTACAACAGTATTTGCTTATGCTAACTGAAAGGGACTTGATTAGGTATGACGGACAAACACGCACATTCAAGACTGCTGAAAAAGGTCTTAGATTTCTTAAAGCCTACAACGAGATCAACCAGAGAATGAAAGAACAAGAGATCCAGGTGCAGAGAGAACAAGTCTGACAACGAGAATAATAATACCATGAATTGTACCAACTAACTCTCTTGTTTTATCTATAAGGAACTTTAGAATTCTGATAGTCTTGACTGTCGTTGCAGCTGCTGCAAGTATCCCTCTTTAGTTTTTCTTCCTCTTCTGTTGATCCCTTCTTCTTACCATTATTGACTTTGGCGTCCACCATCTGCTCAACTTCTGACAGGCATTCAAGTAATTCTTTGTAATGGTGAAACAGAATCGATATGATGATAGGATGAAGTGGCACCAGCTGAACAGAATTAGAGCAGGCTGAGAGATAGAGTCTTGAAATGTCAAACATATCGTCAAACTCCTTTCTCTCTGATTTATCTAAAGCATTCCTGAAGGGCTTCCAGTCCGCTTTCTCCATTGCTAGCACATTTCTAAACGATGGTACTGTTCTACCCATCTACTATGACATCACCACTTCTCTACCCCCCCCAACCATCCCAATCCTCTACCTGATAATGAGCTTTAATGGTGGCTACGATAAATACCAGCTAGCCCTGAAGGGGGAGGAGGGTGTATGCGTATACACAGGTCTGTGTTTGAATGGGTGTCTATCTACTATGCTTTTGTGGCTTACACTTGTGTGCGTGTGCTTTGTTCCTGCTCGTTCTCAAGCCTCACAGTTCCTTACAACCTCGACTAAAACGCAGGTATCGGAGTTTGGTCCTCCATCGCCCAAGTCATTGTATACTCCACCATGAAGAAAGTCATTGCCAGAGTTGCCATAGAGTTCGTCACTACCTCCAAAGCATGGCACAGGCTCATTATCATCGTTCTCACAATTCTCTTCCTCGTAATCACCAATGACTTCGTCATCACCTGCGCCGCCATAGGTAACATCATTACCATCGTTGCCCTGGACGATGTCATCACCTGCGCCGCCATCAATTAGGTCATCACCATTGAAGCC
>DATDKS010000117.1:0-10730 GCA_036519825.1 Nitrososphaera sp.
TTCTCTTTCAACTTTTCGATAAACCTTTTGCATCGCTCATCCATTGTCGTTCCCTCAATACCAATATGGGCAAAAAATGAGCGCAGTCTTGTAGAATACCGCTCCCTAGTCACAGGGCTATTCATAGCAAACAAAAAGTCCTGGTAGGGTTCAGTCTCTAATATTTCAGTTTCCAATCTTGTTTTCTCTACTCCTTTTATTGTATTGAACCCTAATAAAGAACCGATATAGGAGTGGGCCCAAGGGGGTTTGAACCCCTGGCCGACCGGTTATGAGCCGGTCGCTCTGCCAGGCTGAGCTATGGGCCCAAACGAAAAAACGTAAAGACTAATTATGTATAAAGGTTTGGAGATTTGGAAGGAAAGGTTGCCAGTTGCCAGTTAGCAGTATCCACTACCAACATACTTCTCATGCACAGAATCAAGCAGCAAGTTCTGGGCTTGGAGTGATTTAATAGCTGCATTAAAGGCTGATTCCTGTCTCTCTGCAGGGACCCTCTGTAAGACCTCTCTCCATACTTGCGCGTGCCTCACATCTGCTTCTTCATGTATCTCAAAGTATTTTGTTGCATCCTCGCTGTCCATACCGTACAACTTTTTCAATCCATCAATCTTGCTCCTGCTTATCTTTGGAAGCTCCATTTCATATGCATACATTGCTGCTACCGCTTCTTCAAATGTAAGGTTGGCAAGTGCCATCAACTTGGCGACAGCTTCATTAGTCTTTTCTGAGCCGCCATAATTGGTAAGATCGCTCTTTGAAACGCCAAGCGCTGTGGCGAACCTTACCCACAGCTCGACGTGTTCTGCCTCTTCGCGGGCGTTATCAGTGATTATATCAGGATTGCCTGAGGCCTCGGCGATATTTTCGACAAACTTTGGGACTTTCTTGACCAACTGAAAATATTCCTTTGAATAACCCTGAAGATGATCGGTTGTTAGCTTGCCCTCCGACCACATTTTATAGAAAGAGTGTTTGAGCAGGCTGCGCTTTTCGATTTCTGAGTCGATCCTTTGAACAAGATTGTCCATATCAATGATCACCTTCTCGCTCCAGTAGAAAAACCTTATGAAATCTATCAAGAAAGGATTTTATGTGAAGGTTCTTACAAAGTTTGCGAATGCTCCGGTGGTGTAGTAGCCGTCTTCTCACTAAATGGCTGCACAGTCCGGTCAAGCATAGCGGCCTTTCGAGTCGCTGATCCCGGGTTCAAATCCCGGCCGGAGCATCCTATTTTCATATTGTTCTGCTTCTTTTGATTTTGATTTCGTATCATCTGGTGCGACTCGAGCGTCCGCTATGCTTGACCGGACTGTGCAGCTAGAACCGTGACCTATACCGCTACCTCTTTCACATGTTTATTATAGCCGAAGATTGGGATGACGGTGCAAATTTTAGATGGGTAGGACAGCACCTTCTACTCGAATTGTACTTGCAGAGGAAAAAGCAGAGTGGAAACCATTTTGCAATGCCTTAGACAAGTCTGAATAGAACGAGTTTGATGACATGTGGGACATCCCTAGACTTTACGTATCATCCTGCTCTAATTCTGTCCAGCTGGTGCCACTATGCCCTATCATTATAATATCGATTCTCTTTCACCATTACAAGCAGCTAAGAGAATGCATTTCTTTCATCACAAGAATGCAAGATCATGTCAACTGGTCAGCTAACGCATCTATTGCCTTTCTTATCCGCTCGATATCCTGCTTCACGTTTGGAGACCAATAATGCCTGACAAAGATCTCAGGAGAAATCCTCCCTTCAAGTAGGTTGACCATCTCACTCTCAATGTCACAATAACGCAAGTGTGTCCCAAAGATTTTGCGGCAATAGTTCATACCCATCCGTAACCCAATCAAGCTATGCAAATTTGTTTAGAAGTCCATCTGGTTACCTGTTCTTGCTGTTCTAACACCTTTAACATAAGGCTATATCAGCTGATCGGCTAAACGCCTGACCTAATAGCATAGAGGCGAACTATTATGACTTTAAATTTGACTTCTTACACCTAAGAATAACATGGATAAGCCCCCTAAAGGAAGAATCTTGTTAGTCGACGATGAGCGGGACATCAATACAGTTGTCAAAAAAGGTCTAGAGCGAGTGGGCTATAAAGTTCGCGCATTTAACAACCCACTTGATGCATTATCAAAATTTGAAGCTGGTTCTTACGATGTAGCATTTTTAGACATTAGAATGCCTTCAATGAATGGTTTTGAACTATATAAGAAATTAAGAGAAATAGATAACAAGATCAAAGTCTGCTTTATAACTGCCTTTGAGATGTATGAGGAAGAATTTAAAAAACTGTTTCCAAGTTATGAGGTAAGATGCTTTATTAAAAAGCCTATAAAGCTGACAGATCTAATAGCTGAATTAGAGAAAATACTATTACCGTCATCTTTCTGATTCTTCTGTCAGTGGAAGAACAAATGTAAACGTAGCTCCATTCCCATCTGAGCTATTGTGCTTCTCTGCCCAAATCTCGCCGCCATGAGCCTCGACAATATTTTTGGACAAGAATAAACCTAAACCAGTGCCCCTGTCAGACTTTGTCGCAAACTTGGTAAATAGCCTTGGCATGATTTCTGGGTCAATACCACTTCCAGTGTCTTTTACAGTTACAATCAGCGAGCTATTGTTATTGTGCTTCTTCGTTGTCAGGTAGATGTCTCCTCCACTATCTCTTTTTGTAAACTTGATTGCGTTGCTAAGAAGGTTATACACAACTTGACTGATTCTGTCCTTGTCTGCGTATATTGCAATATCGCGAGGTTCGTAATGCAAGTTAACGTTACTACTACTATCCTCATTATGATTTTCAGCTTGGATCTGACCCTTGGCATCTATCAAAGCCTTGGATATTATCTCTCGGATATTGAAGCGGGATTTGTGCAGATTTAATCCGCTGCTTTCAATTCTGGCTAGTTCCAAGATATCAGATGAAAGGCGTCCTAACCTACCTGCATTGCGAATGATTATCTCCACATCCTCTTTTGATACTACAACTTTTTCGCTGTCATTTTGAAATTCAAATTCCATCAGCTCTGCAGCTCCTAGTATAGGTTGAATGGGAGTTCGTAGTTCATGAGCTGCAATATTGATAAATTCTCGCTGCATTTTGTCAGATTCCCTGAGCTGTGCTGATAGACCTGCCTCCTGCCATAAGTTCTCAAAAATCCTAGCGTAGGAGGACGCTAAGGCTTTGCCTGTTGACAGAACCGCTGATCCTATTGCATCAACAAAGTTTTCTTTTTCGTCATTTTTCAGCTCTATGACTAGCGATGTTTTGTTATCTGCTATTACAGTAATTACTCTCCTCATACCATCTCCTTCTTCTCCTTCATGCCCTTGCGCCTTTTGTATAGGTCTTATTGAAAGTTGATTGACTAAAATGCCCTGTGGCTTTAGATTATTGTTGATATCTTGTTCTTGGGCTGTATCACCTTCCCTTTTACTATGAACTAATATTCTGATTTTTACATTTCTTTTTGCTGATTCTTTTAGCGAATCAATTATAGCAATTCTTTTCCCATTTGCAAATGTATCAACTGTTGTTGGAAGGATTAACATAATCTCTTGCTTTGCATTATTTATGATGTTCTTGTAAAGGCACTCTATCGCGTGTGGATCCGATACTACTTCAGTCCTTTCAGCTGGGATGTTCTCTTCAATTTCATTTATCCTCTGTTCTGCAGGTATCGCCCTATTCCACAGAGTATCAAACACGTATTGTTGCTGTTCTCGAAACATTTTGACTGTGCTTCGCATCCATATTGGCACTGGTTTTGCCTCCTCTAGAGTAGCGGCTGCAATGTATACATTTTCACTGACTGCGAAATTTCCCTTTATACCATCTAAATGCCTAATCTCGATCTCGAGCTTCATTGCTTCTTTGCAATATCTCACGTTATCTTTAGTGATCTCTGTTACCCACCGTATTTTGACGCCTCTTTTTTTCGCACTTATGTATGCATTTCTGAGTGGTTCTAAGCCCATTGCTACTGAAGGCGCAGTAGGATCAACGACGGCATCCATCTTTCCTAATCTTGACATCCATTCAAGTATGGCAGAGGTAGTGGCTTCTGCTCCGTAAAAGAATTCAGTCTTTTCAGGCTCTATTCCCTCTTCAATCTCTCGTATTTTTAGTTGTGCGGGTATTGCCTTGCTTAACAACGATTCGAAAAGGTATGTTTGCTGCTCTACAATTTCGCGCTCGTTGCTTATGACGAATGACAAATTTTGCATATCTGCAACATTTGACCAAGACACATATTCCGTGTCGCTCACAGCTAGGTTACTCTTCATCCTTTCAGAATGATAAAGTTCACAATACTGTGTTAGTTGCTTGCAGTGCTCAATGTTGTCCTTCGTAATATCTGTAATTATCCGTATCCGAATGTTGCGGGCATAAGCGTCAGTTAATATCTCCCGGAATCGTGGCTCTTGTATAGCGAGGATAGGCCAGCTAATGTCTGCAGCTACATTCATGGTGGTTTTGGCTCTGTTCCAAAAGCTGATGATGCGGGGCATTGATTGCTCAAGGCTGTGTATCACTTCTGTCCGAGGAGGCTCAATTCCTTCCTCGATTTCCTTAATTCTCTGTTCAGCTGGAATAGATATGCCAAAGAGTGTTTCAAAAAGATATTTTTGCTGCTCCACTATCTCTTTCTCGTTACTACAGATAAATGACAGATCGGAGAATCTATCAATATTTATCCATGACAGAAAATTCTGGTTATCATTTATGGCTAAATTACTCTTAACGCCATCACAATGATAGAGTTGGCAAAATTGCATCAGCTGCTTGCAATGTTTAATATTGTCTTTTGTAATTTCGGTAATTACCCTTATCTGGCATTCGTTGCGTGAAGAAGAAGAAGGAGGAGGAGCAGCATCAGTTATTATTTTTTTGAAGGGCTCATGATCCATTACAACCGATGGCCAAAGAGACTCAGCAGCAACATCGATTCTATTTTTTGCTTTACTCCAAAATTTTGATACATAAGGCATTGAACGCTCAATACCACGTATCACTTCTGTCCGAGGAGGCTCTATTCCTTCCTCGATTTCTTTTATCTTTTGCTCGGCGGGAGTTGCCTTATCCCACAGATTCTGAAAAAGATACTGCTGCTGCTCCACTATTACCTTCATATTGCTATAGGTCAGCTGCGCAAGAGGCTGTGCTACTTGCATGACCTCTGTCGCAACATATTCTGTTTCGCTTACTCCAAAGGCAAAGCCTTTTATGTTATCCATATGACGGATTTGAGCATACTGCATTAATTTTTTAATATAGGATAGGTTGTCCTTGGTTACTTCCGTTATCCATTGTATCTTGCCGCCTCTGTTATTCACAAAATTATCATAAGCATTTACGTATGGAGGATACTCCATCACAATGGGGGCACCGTGCGAATTTGCAACCACGCCAAACCATCTATGAGCATTTGAGAAAAATCGTAAAAGTGAGTTGCTTACCTCCTCGATCCCATAGAAGATCTCTGTCTTGCCAGATTCTAGTTTCAACCTTGTTATTATTCCCGCTCACTTCAGAATATAAGATCAGGTAAAAGATGTTCTATACGATGACTTCAATTCAGAAAAAAATGTAGTTTTTGCTTGTAAGAATGAATAATAATAATAATAATAAGAGTAAGAATAATGTCGCTCGTCTGACTGCCTTTCATCTTCACACATTTTGTTTAGTCGTTGCCAGAAAAAGGAGTTAGAGGCCAAATACTTACGGCTTACGTTAGAAACATTCTATTTTGTAAACCATTGGTTAAAAGTAGTAAAATATTGACATCATTTTCCTTCAAAAGGCTCAGCTTTTAGAATAAAAAGGCTATGACAGAACACCATGAGGTTAGTTTGTTCTTTTAGGAAAATATCTACAAAAAGTAAGACTTGCTTACACAGAGGAATATTATGCCAGATGGTCGGCTAAACTGTCTATCGCCTTTCTTACCCGCTCAATGTCCTGGTTCATGTTTGGAGACCAATAATGCCTGACAAATATCTCTGGTGAAATTCTACCTTCAGGCAGATTAACCATCTCGGCCTCAATACCACAATAACGTAGGTGCGTGCCAAAGATTTTGCGGCAGTAGTTCATCCTCATCGGTAATCCCCTCTTGCGTAAGTAAGCGTATATGGATGTATATGAGTGAGGGTCTGCCGTCTTGGCTATTTGCAAGAGTCGGTCTGTCATGACACTAATAAACGATTTTTTGGTGGTTCTTATGAAAATGTCTTTCCATTTGAAATGTTCCAAGATATAGAGATCGGAATTGAGATAATTGGCTAGGTCTGTATGGATAAGTTGAACACTTTTACAAGCTTCAACGGGTCGAAGACCTGTCAATGTTCCAAATATTACTACGTTAGCATGCGAGCGTGGAAGAACTGCCAGAACCTGTTTAACGTATTCTAGCATCTTATTGTAGCTGTTGCCATTATTCATTATTCTTTCAAAGATCTCAAGTGTGTTAGTAGATGACCATCTGAGCTTGTGCTGTTTTCGCAGACTGTTCCATTGTTCATACACCCCGTTATACTTTGCAAGATTTGCAAGAGCCTTCATGATATGTCTCTGTTTTGCAGGTGGCAGAACGAGTAGGTCTTTAATGTCCATGCACTCTAATACATAGGAATATTTTTTGCCATATTTCAAAGCCAACCGAGCCGTGTTTGGTCGCTGGTTCGCATACAAATATTCTTTGTATTTGTCCCAGTTGATAGAGGTTATTGTTAATGATGAAGGTGATGTTGACGACGACTATGCGACGGTCGGGATTTGAACCCGAGTTTCCTGTGAACCGACCCCTTTCGAGTCGCTGATCCCGGGTTCAAATCCCGGCCGGAGCATTTTGTATATTCTTCTGGTTTTTGTTGCATCTCAGGAGGCACGACTCTAGAATCCCCTATGCTTGACGGGATTGCGTAGTGAGGATAGTGACCTGGGCCTCTAACAGCGGTCGCTCCAGCTGCTCCCAGGTTCGAAGCTTCTTGTTAAGAAAGGTACACGCATCTTACGTTCATAATGTTTCGATAATTGCCGCTATCCCAAAAGCCATTCAATTTCGCTTCTTGAAGGCAAGGCAGTCTGTATACCTTCAGACATATATGCAGGGTGTTTTATGTATTAGTCGTATTTACCTTTTTGAGTGTGGATCATAGGCCCCATCGTGAGGAGAAGTCTTTTATCCATTGAATTCCTGCTTGGGAGCACATGATACATCTGAACAACGACAAAGAGGATAACACTCTAACAACAACAACAACAACAACAGCCCTTCTTACATTAGCAACAATCATTGTCATGGTATCAAGTATAGCAGATACTACTTCAGTAGAGGCCACGCCAACTAGCAACACTACAATGACTTCTACAACAACTGCCTCATCTGGTATAGAGTTATCGCCGCAACCAATCTACCAAGAACATGTAAGAGACGTAAGCGAGACTCTGATTAACCAGACCCATGCGGAGTTAGTCGTGGAGGGAAATGGAACGCTGACACTGCCAAATAGCACAGAAACTATCAAAACTACAAGCACCGGTAGCGGGATTGTATCGATTATCAGCACTTTTGCTGGAAAAATCACCTTGACCACAGAAGATGGAAGCGAGAATGCAACTGCAACTTCTTATGAAATAGCACGGTCTAACAAGGAAGAGGGAATTGGCAAAGGTATAGCAATAGCGATAATTCATACAAATTCAACTGGAAGGCTAGCACCGTTAGATGGTATGATACTTGTAGGTCAAGAAGAGTTTCAGCCAGACGGAAGAGCCTTGATCACCTTTTGGGAATGGCAGAGCGGGATACCATTACCGACTGCCACCACCACCACCACCACTTCTAATATGGAGGAAAGCCCTCCTCTGATGAACACGTCAACAACGACAAATGCTACTACTAGTACTTCTGACGCCAATGCAACAGCACCTGCTGAACAAGGAAGAGGAGAAGAAGTAGAAGAACAAACAACTACAACGATACCAGCACCGCTTCTGGAGTAATAACAAAAAGATAATCGTTTAGGCATTAAAGATTTTAGATGCACAACACTTCCTTCTTTTTATTCTATTACTGCTTCTAGTACGTGATAAGAGAAAAACAAGGAAGGAGAACAAGAGCACGAATAATAAAAATGATGTGTGTATGTGGGGTTTATCCCACACCAGATGATTGTTTTTTTACAGTAGCAGCTGTTCTTGGATTATCTATTTCTTATAGACCTAGGCCAGCAATGGAATGGATCAACTTCTTGTTGAAGCAGGCTTGGAAGTTTCAAACAACAGTGTAAAGCCCCCATCATTTACTACGAATAAAAAAAGCTCGCTAGTTTAGAATCTAAATATGGTATGGATATAAGACCATAAGACCGTAGTATTGAAATACTTCTAAAAATATTCTGGAAATCTATTCGTTTTGTTAATGATAAAGACGATATATAGGTTGGGAAAATACAGTGAGTGAAATAATGACCGAAAAACGAAAAACAGTGGTATTGTCAAAAACATCTAATGTCATGATATAATCGCCCCTATACACTGTCTTCAGGTTCTTCTATTTCTGATTCTTCTTTGGAGTGTTCCCCATTAGGAGGAGAAATTCGGTTCTTCTCCTTGTTCATTCTTCTTCTCAGCAGTCCACTCCTTTAACCCGTCGTTTGTTATCAGATGGCCTTTGCGGCAGTATAGGGGGTGGTTGTTGCTGTCTTCTTCACTGTATTCGAGATTATTACTACTACCGTATTGTTCAATAAAGATGGCGAGCGATTTATAGATAGACTCGCAAGCCTTGCACTTTTCTTCTTTTTTTGGTGGAGGTGTTGATGAAATTGTCATTGTAGAATCTGTCTTACTCTCTCATCATTACTCTCCCACTCTTCTGCGTTTTTTAAAAATGACCTTCTGGCGAATCACGGTTCTTATCCACTTGCCCAGAACTCCAAGTCTTGACACACGAATAATCTGGAAAGAAGAAAGTAGACATGTTCTTCTATGCAATCATCATCAGTCGAGCTCGAACCGATGGTATAATACGTGTGATGTCAATTACCTCCTATCCTCTTTTTTTCCTCAGCTGCTATGTCTAAAATTATACGGCTAAAATGCATAAATTTATCATGAACTTCTTCTCTTGTCATCTTGCCACTGTCGACGTCATCATGCATCACTCTTAGGTTGTGTTTTATTATCTGCTTAGGATCTATACCTTCTCTTATCATCTTTCTTATGTGATTGTTGAATGCGAGGGTTGTCATGTCTGTCTGTCTCTACAACCGCTCTCCTGTCAAGATAAAGTGTTTTCCTGCTCTCGCCTGGTCAAAAGCTTTACATTTTTTCTCTTTCCCGTTCTTCTTCTCTTCTTTTGGCCTTTTTCACGGACCGTTACAAACAGCACAGTTAACCCAATTTATCTCCGAAGTTGAGAGGATAGAGGTTAAGTCAACAGCAGGCAAAAAGAAGGGATAGGCGAGCAATCTCAGGAATTTGCATTAACTATCATACAATTCCAGCATGTCAAATGGTATTCACTTGTTCTAGAGAACTTTAGCTTCTTGCCGCATCTACTGCAGCAGCGTCCTACTATCAGATGTCGATGCTGCTTCTCTTTATTAATCTTCACGGTTATCTTGCTATCTGTCGCTGCAGCCATTCCAAGTCATCAAGCTCCGCAAACAACCTATCTGATTCATGGATATCTTTATTCTCTAAGATAGCCTTCTCTTGCAAGATGATGGCTTCAACTTTTTCAATATCGTCGACAGATCCATGTTACTGTAGCACCAACGTTCACTTGAGATGGGATTGGTTGAATGCGTCGGTAGTCTTGGTTGAGGAGCCAGAAGTTATCGACACAAATGCTTCCTGATTTTGCTCGTGCAACTGTGGTTGTTCCTGCTGCTATTGAAGCTGTTGTGAAAATGGTGAGGTGGAGATGGTTGTTGTTGTTGTTCCCTCATTACATTCTCCATCCTGTTGTAGATTTCAAGAAACCTATGACCTTTTTCTGTTGTTTTGAATTTACGACTTGCTGAGTGATAGCTAAGCAAGTCGTTTTCAGTTAGAACCCGCAGATACTCTTTCAGTTGGGCATAGCTAAGAAGTGCATTATACATTATCTTGGTCTGTATGACACCATCAGCCTCATCATAACCACTGCCGCTTTCTACATTTGCAATCTCTAGAATCTGAACGACTATCTCTGTTCTACTTCTATTTTTCATGTCTTTTGCATTTGCTGGAATGATTATCATGTTAAATAGTTTTATTAGCTGCATCCACCTAGTGCCAACTAATGACCTATTCTCTGAAAGTATTTTTAATGCTGGTGCCGTTCTCTTAATTCGTAATAGCAGTATGCTAGCTGGCAGCCACGTGAGGTCCATATTAAGAGGAAATGACATACAAGATTTCAAGATGCGCCAGCTGTGGCCAATTTTTTAATTCAAAGAGAGTTAAAGGCTCACATAAATAAGAATCACAGAATAACAAACTCAGAGATGATGACGATGATTGTATCAGGAATAACCTAGCTTACTGCCATGAGTTACTACTAACAAAATCGCTGGGTTTGAATTGCTTTAGCTGCTATTCTGAGTTTCATCCAATCCTCTCGAAACCGATATGCCCAAAGTGCGGATTTTGTTATTATTGTAGAGATTTCACCTGCTTGCTCCACGATAAGTACTCCAAGGATAGTCACTCT
>DATDKS010000118.1:0-9624 GCA_036519825.1 Nitrososphaera sp.
AGGTTCTTCAGAGAGCGAAAGAGCATGGAATGCGGGAACATAATCTAAAAGAAAGCGAACTTCAAAGTCCCGACATGCAGAACAAGCTACGATCGCTTATTATCAAGACCGACTAAGCTTTTGACCACATATAGAGATCACACCTCTTACCCAATCCTCATTATTTGCTCTCAGCATCGCGTATCAAAGAGATGGATTGTGCTGTCGGTCATCTGAACAACAAACAATGATTGCAGAAGTTCTGGTAGAGGAACAAACTAAATAACATTTAGTTCTTTTGTATTTCAATGGGCCGTAATGCAATTCACAAATCGCGAATCCAGAGATCAAGAAAAGAAGACCAATCGGAGATTTTTTGTATTATATCTTACTATCATTATATTCTTTAGCCTTATTCTTTATTCTACGTGATTGCCGTTCCTATTGATCTAGGGTGAAAATGCTTATAGTGTTCAATGTTCTCATCTGAAGAGATAAATGCCTTGCCACATTCCTCGCATAAGTACCTGCTCACGTTTGAGGTGCTGCCGTCAGTATGGAGAGGAAGATATTCATTCATTAGATACTATTGGATTTTCAACAAGATAATACTTTTCACAGACATTCAAGGAGGTATTAGTTTAAATATTTGAGCAGTTCTTTATAATAGCTGTGAGAATCATAGAAATGAGACTTGTTTTATAGAATACTTGTAATTAGAGCAGCCTTGTACTACTGCCAATGCCAATCATAACAGTGGAGATGCAGAACTTGGGGACAGTCAGACAATCAGTCACCATTTCCTGCTGTCACTGGCTTATTCGGGTGAAATCTTCTTTTGTCAGACACTTTATAATATCATTGTATTTATCAGAGCACGAGAGGACGATAAAATAGGAGTGTGCGAAAGTAAAGCAGCTAAGCTTACATTGCCTACTATGGCCATAACCTCACCAAAGAAATTGGATGACAACGATCTGACTTTTTTCTTGCTAATTTTTTGTGGAGGATTTTTAGCGTTAGATTTCCCTTTCTCTCGACAAGCTAAGGCAGTCATTGAAAACTATTATTGCAACTCATCCTTACACGCTGTGGCTTGAACCACGATGCATGACTTCTACATTTTTACCGGTCAAACCGAGACGGCAAAAAACCTCTTACATATTGCAGGCGTGTTTTGGTTTCGTTGAGATTGATTCGACCCGTGACAATTTTACATTTAGAGCAAAATTTAGTAGCCCCATTACAAAGAGAAGCAAGACACAGACTCTGATGAACAATTTCATTGTATGATGATCTCATGAGTCCTCTGCGTATCAAGCTCCTGACTCTGCATTTTACATCATAACCATACTCACTTTTAAGCAGCATCATTTCTAGTCTTTCTATCCAACTGTTTTCTTCTTGCTTCGTAAACTATTATAATGGTGCAGAGTCCTATAAAGGCTGATTGCATTATTTCAATAACAAGTGCCATTGAGTTTGTAGAAAGGCCTCTTCCCGTAATTGGATTGGGCATTCTTGTAATGACAAATAAAGCGATTAACACGCTCATTCCAACCATGCCAGCTAGATACCAAGGAACACCCCATCTCTTTATCATTGGTATTACCCAAAACAACTGAGCAACACCTGCAATAATAAAGAATAATGCAAAGTTGATGTTAAAGCCTAATAAATTTGGCGCCAATACTAAATGCATAATGCCTGCTATTGCAGTGGTTGCTGCAGCTGCATAATATAATATAGGAAAGCGCGATGCTTTAACCATCTTTCAGTTACACTCTGACCTATGCAAAAGGGTGCTCATACTGATATTTAATAGATGATGGGACGCACACTCTGTATTTACGATATTTCCTACTTTCTATCTTTACATGCAAGAGTAGAATATTAGATTGATCTATTTCATTTCGTGTGTGAGAGAGGGGACATCACGGGTAGCATTTTCTGAAATCCAAACAATAGTTACGTACAAAGGGCAATGGGCAGAAAGAACGAAAATGGAGTAACAACTAATAATACTAGTAATATTGTTCTACGGTAAAATGAGGTCAAAACGTGTAGAGGAATGAAAATATTAGCTAGAAGGAGCTTTGGTGCCACAATTTTTTTGTTGTCCGTGGCTTTTGTAGCGCTTTTTCTTAACTCACCTTTCAATGGACAAATGAGATCATATCTCTTTATTTATCCTTCTAATCAAATCCTGAACAGAGGAAGGTTTCTTAATGAAGCAGATAGATGAATATGAATCAGGAAACAACTCCTTCAAAGCTTCATAGTATACTTCGAAGGCTGTCATAAAACATATCTTCGGTTTCTTGCCATTCTTGCCCTTATCGCTATCCCCAGCAGAAGTATTAGTGTCAATCCTTTTTTGAATTTCTTGATATAGTTCAAAGCCGTCCATCTGCGGCATTTTGATATCAAGCAATATTAGGGCATATGCTGAAGGCAAGTTATTTTCGTTTTCTTTGTTGTCGAAGCTAGAAAGTGCTAGCAATGGATCATTAAATGTAACAACCTCAAAACCACCAGAACCCTCCAGTGCTTCTTTTAAGGTGAAAGTGATATCTTCCTCATCATCTATGATGAGTATTCGGCTGCGACTGCTAGGAGGAGGATCTATACTGATTGCCCCGGGTTCCCTCTCTTTCTCCTTATTTTCAGATAATATCAGAGAATTTATGTATACAACCAAATCTATAAAAGAATATTGTTTACTTTCTTCTAGTTTCTCGCAAGGGAGGAGCAGTAATAGTCATGTAATGAAATGGATTCCGATCTCCTGCAGCAGTAGCAGGAACTGCAGAAAGAAATAGAGCCGTGAACAATAAGGGTCTTACCAGACAGCCGACCTTGAGCCTTAACAGAACTGATATTCAATAGTCTTATGGACCAAGAGTACATTCCGAGATATGGAAGCAAAAGACTTAGAAAAGAAACATCGAAACCAGTCACCAAAGCCAATTCCAAACTAGATAAAGAAATACAGGAATGAGAAGTTGACTCAACTAAAGGCTGGGGAGACGTAGATCAATAAGGAGTGCCTGAAAAGTTTTCTCTTTACACAATAAAAACGATAGAATCATAGAGGGTGTGGCCCTATTGCCGCTGCAAATGGAGGTCAGTCTTCTAGGGGCATCCTAAAGGTGAAGGTTGCACCTTTTCCATCCTTATTGTTTTCAGCCCATATTCTGCCACCGTGTGCTTCAATAATGCTTTTAGATATGAATAATCCAAGACCCGTTCCTGTCTGGGATTTGCTTGTGAACTTTGTAAAAAGCCTTGAGGTAATTTCAGGGTCAATCCCACCACCGCTGTCCTTAACTGAAACGGTGGCTTGCCCATCTTTATTGTCAGCAGAAATGTATACCGTCCCTTGTTTGGTAAACTTGACAGCATTATTCAGCAGGTTCGAGACAACTTGAGCAATTCGGATCCTGTCGGCTTCTACCACTATCTTTCTTGGAGTATATTCAAATTTGATATAGTTATTATCATCTACTCTCCTCTTTGTGTCCTCGATTGCAGAAGCAATTACTTCCGATATATCGAACTTTTCCTTGTAAAGATCAAGTCTATGCCCTTCTATTCTTGTGACATCGAGTATATCGCGTGTTAGCCTTTCAAGACGCTCCGCATTTCTAGCTATTGCCTTTATTGCTTCCTCTCTGCTTTCGGGTCTCAGGTAAAAGAGGTCTGAATATCCTATGATAGCCTGCGTCGGGGTTCTCAACTCATGTGCTGCCACATTTATGAATTCACGTTGCATCCTATCATGATCTTTGAGATGTTCAACAGCTTCTTGTAGTGACTTGTTTGCCTGCTCGAGCTCTGCTGTCTTTGATTTGACGATTCCCGACAACCTTCTGTTCCAAATTAGAACAAGATATGCAATACCAACTGCAAAGGACCCTATCGATCCTATTACAATCAAATTGAAATTCCTCTCCTGATCGATCAACGAACTCACAGCTCCTTGGATGTCGTGAGGAGCTACAATGTAAACAACAGCAAAATTGTCTCCACTAAATGAGACTGGCTCATATGCAATCGTATTTGATTTGCCTTGAAGAGTAAAGTCTCCTGACCCAGCGCTTCCTCCAAGTGAGTCTCGTAGAAAAGAGTTGAATGTGTCTCTAATATCTATTGGGATAACAGATTGAAACTCATCTCCAAAAACGTCCTTGCCTATGTATGCAGCATCACTAGAGTACAGAATCATACCATTTCTATCCATCATTCCAAGGGTGCTTCCATACTTGGCAGATAGCTGTCTCTGTAAGACTTGGCCAAAATCGTCAAGGTCAATGGCTGAGGCGACAACTCCATTGAAGATTCGGTTAGTGCTGCTGTTGTCATTTTCACTGCTGTTCAAAACTATAGGCTGTGCAAGATACAGTCGTGGCACTCCATCAACAGACTCTATTAGGCTACTAAAATAAGCCCTGAATGTATCCCGAGGTTCCGAAAAATAAGGTCTATAGCTTCTATCATCACCTGCATACTGGTCATATATTGTAGTGTTGTAAAATGCGTTGGCCCATAATAGCTTACCATCTCTGTCAAGCCAGAAGTAGCTTGAAGTAGTATTACTAGTAGTTTTTTGCGCATCAGAAAATAGCTTTTTTGAACTTTCGATATCTTGATTTTGTATGGTGGGGACGCCAGAAAGAATTGCCAAATTGTTGCTAACAGCATCTATCTTGTTGTTTAAGATGTTTGCTATGTCATGGGCCTCTATTTCGGCGTTAGACCTTATGTCCTGCGTTCCAATTTTTCTTATCTCCTCTGAAGTAAAATCAGAATACTGATATGATGCAATTGAAAGCCCAATTGCTATTGCACCGATTAGGGCAAGAACTAAGAAGCTTCTGCTACTGCTTCTTGAGAGTCTAGCAGACACAATGAAGTACGAAGGGGAGTGCACTTAGATAAATTAGACCCTCGAAATATTCTGGAAGAAGAATATTGAATTTATTACTTTCTGCTTTTAGGACAAGATAACTTTTACTAGTAGAGCGGGTATTCCTAAGAGAGATTGTCTGAGCGCAAAACGGTGATGGTTTGCGACGATGAGGTAGACCTCCTTTATCTTTTCAAATCTGCTCTGGAGCCCGCCTATGATGTTCTTGCCGTAGAGTCGGGAAAGGGCTGTATAGAGAAATTCCTTGAGGAGAGGCACAAAGGAAAGAAAGTAGACGTTCTTCTCCTTGACTATAAACTAGGTGACATGCTCGGTGATATTGTAGCCTGTAAGATACACGAGCTAAATGGCGTAAAGACCTTCCTCATTAGCGCTTACGAATTAGAACAAGACGTTGTTAATCACCTTATGGAAAGACGGTGCATCATAGGGGTCATGAGAAAACCAATACGTATCTCTGTAATGATCAAAGAACTGGAAAAGGCACTCGCTGTAAGCTAATTTTAGTTAGGGGTGCTGGCGCTTTTTTCGCTTCATGCAAAGGTTAGGTCTGGGAAGCCTTAGGTTGACAGAGGCTTTGCAGGTTTTGCTTATTGATGCTGTGAGCTAGAACTAACACGTCACATCATGAAAATCCTGAAATTATAAGTAAATTCAAGGTGGGTATTTCTATCTACTACCACGGGCGAATCAAGACTTGTCAAAATTTGCTACTAAGTCAGACAATCGTCTTCTCTTATACTTTAGAATTCCCCTGTCTATGAAGTAATTGGGACATCTTTTATGAAACCGTGTGGATTGAACCTTCACAGTCTGCCTGCCATTCGGATAGAGGGCTATAGCTGGTACAGACAAGCATACAGTCCTTCAAAAGCCAATATGGGCAACGATTCTTACAAGACGGCTAGAGCAAATGATCTCATCTGAAATCTTCAAATTGTTCTAATCTCTATAGCCTGCATCTTATGAAGAACTAAAATCCTATTTGCTGCAAAATTGCAATTCTTTTTTAATTTTTTTCCACTATGCAGATAACTTCGTTAGCCATGTGACTTTGCATGAGAGTCAGCATACTGCCAAACGACGTCGGTGAATGAGTTCCATGCCGAGAGATATTGTTGTCTTATTGGGGTTACCCTAGACAGATTCCCTACCTTTAGATACTAATATCATTGTTGGGTGATTTCGATAGAGATTAGGATTATTATTCATGGTTGTTGGAAAAGTTGTGATTTCGCCTTTTGTTTTAGGCGAAGTTTTTGCGCCAGTCGGTTCACTAATTCTATTTGGATTCAATGAATGAGTCTTGATGAAAATAAACTCAAAGGTTGATAGCGCAATAAGCTAATGAAGCTGAAAAGAATCCCTTTTATCCTAAGCTCTCCTATTTAACACAATGGCTAATGATTACCCTATAATTGACAACAGACGTATCGTAAGAATGGTTTATAGAAGACCCCTGGAACTGATTTTCTGCTTTGGGTTATTCAGCATATTGACAAGTTTGTTTCTATTTTCCTCCACACAGGTTTCATATGCACAATTATCTTCCTCGCCCGAGACATCTGCACCCCTAGGAGTAGAAGGAGCCAACAGCCAGCTTGCAGAACTTGAAGCGGCAGGAGAGCAGTATCTCTCGGCATGGAACAACACAGCTTTCACCTCGCAACTTGATGTTTTCATAGCAGAAGGAACTCATGGGGGTTTTGGCATATACAGAGAACATACACCTGCAAATGTATTCCGACCTGGAGAAACAATTGTTCTATACTTAGAACCAGTAGGTTTTGGTCACCAACCAATTCCAGATACCAATGATGGTGAGGATGGAGGCGATAATAACTCACTTCCCAGGACGCTGTATTTGATAAATATGACGGCAGATATAATAATCTCCGATGCAGCTGGAACCGTATTGCAGACTCTGGAAAATTTGCCTACAGAGAACATCATTTCTCATAGACAAAACACTGAGTACTCTTTGACGCTGACACTTTCGCAGGATCAACCATTTCCTGTAGGTGATTATATAGTGACCTACGTAGTCCATGACCAGGTAACAGGACAGAGCTTTCAATTAGATAGAAGGATAACAATTGACGACAATGCTATCACCGGCGCTGTACCCCTGCCAGATTTTGGTAATGATAGCTCTATGCAGTCACTTGTACCGCAAACACAACTAGAGGAACAGTCTCAGGCTTTAGGACCATAGCTCTCTCCAGTTTTAGACGGCAATAGCGCAGCTCAACAATGGAAGAAATCGCAAACCTCAAAGAGTAACCTTCATTTTCTTTACAAATTATCTAGGCGCTGCCATAATCCCAATCCTCAGTTGTGATAATGACTAATGTTAGACGTATCACAAATACCCCCTCCCCACATGGTGCTAGTCATGCTTTATCCCTCCACCTAGAGCTTTGTGCAGTAGAATGGCAGCTGTAAATAGCAAGTTGTCCTTGACAACAAAGAAGAATCAATTGGCTATAAGACATTGCTGCAGCATATGCGACAAAAACCTAAACTTTGATAGAATAAGCGAAAACCCATTGACGTGTTGGCAGTGTATGATAATCGATGTGGATTCCTGAAAATCTTCGTATATTCTCTTCTTTTCTTGCTGTTGTTTTAATTGACTCAGCAGTGGTCTGTCTAGCAAAGATTTGAGAGTTGTTACATCATGTCATTTAGTTAACTATGTACTCAGGTCCTTATTGATGACACAAAGATTAGTTTTTATAACAAATCCGATTGGGATACAAATTGATGAGTTCAGTAGCAGTGGAGTACTATAATAGGAAATATAGAGACGACAAGGCATCTGCCTTTATCCATTTGGTAAGAGAAATTGGCGAAATAGCCTTTGCCATGGAAAAGAACAATACAGAACATGCAAAGCTAGAGCTCACAGAATCAACGGCATTACTTTACTATCTTGCTTCAAAATATGAACTGGACTTGGATGCGAATATAAAATCGTTGTATACAAAGAAGCTTGAAATATTAAAAACAGCCACAAAGAGCCCGTGATTACTCTTGATCTGACATACCATACCAAGTAGCGACTCCATGTTTGATCTCCGTCCAGTGGCACCCCACCGCTAATCTTCAGCTTCTTACGCATCGGGTCAACAGCGGTCAGTTCCTTTTGCAAAGATTGCAATAACCTGAGACTTTATTATTTCGGGACGACCGGCTATAGCCACTTATTACTACACTCAAGGATGCAGCCAAACTGTTATCGTCAGCGTTGATGATGGTATGCAAGGACGAATGGTCTTCTCAGGTACCAACTGGATTATTTGAGAGTCAAAATAAATCTTCCTAGTTCAGAGTTTTATGACTAGTCAACAAGCAAACAATATTCGAACTGAGAATTAATTACAACCTGGGCTTGTAAAAGAAAGGACTATCTCTCAATAGAATCTATTTCGTTCCTGGCACTAAAACATTTGCACTATTGCTACAGATTTCAAACATGATCTCGCTTCATGATTAGGAGGTGAAGAAAAGCAATGATCATACATATTTATGGCATGATCAGAAATTCAAGTAGCTCTGCGCACCCATCTGTTATATCCAATGTATTTGCTATTATATTGTTTGAGCGGCCCACCTCCTCCATTGCCTTCACGGGCACCTTTTGCAAGGTTTCCTCGAAAAACGATGAAGATACTCATCCTAATATCCATAGTTGCATTGACAGTAATTGCTGCTGGAGTCTTAATCGGAATTTTTTATGTTCAGCAACAACAAAAGCAGCAGAATGAAGGGGCACCTGATGTGAAGTTCATAACATTTGAGGCTGAAAAAAAGGAAATAGCAGTGGGAGAAAGTACGACTGTTCTGATCAATGTGGGCAGTTCTGAGGATAAAGTAATAGAAGGTGCCAAAATAGTAATTACGATTGAGCCGTCTGGCTACGAACCTTATCTATCAATAAACAACGGCACTATACAATTGCCGATGTTTCTGGGCAAAGATGCAAGGACAGGGGAAATACACGTTTCTGTAACTGCCACTGGGTCTCCGGCAAAAGAGGCTGTTTACCTGGTGAAGGGTATGGTTTTAGTGGACCAAAAACTAGCTGATCAAAAAGAATTTCGTCTCACCATTCACCAGTAAGAAAGGAAAAACTTTTTTTCACTCTGTATCTGATGGGATACGCTGCGCCATTTGCTACGGCAGGAAACCTCGCAACTCTTATAGTCACCAGTATGTTAAACTTGACCCCCCGCACGATCAAAACGAATCTAGTACCAGCCGCCTGTTGCTTTCGCTTAGGTCCAAGTGTGCATTTTAGCGGCTGCAAGAGGAATGATCTCTATTTTGATTCCTTTGCAGACAGGGCACGAAAATCTGTCTCGATACTCCGACAAATGCAGCCTGAATACTGAGGCGCACCAGAAGCATGTATTGCATATCATGAAGTATAATTTCTCGTCGGCTTTTCTGGCAGCCGCCAGCACTGTCTTTTCCCTCTCGCGCATAGCGCTGCCTGTACATGGCGCCAATTAAAGATGGATTAACGTTGTTAATTGATGTAGTTAAGCAGTCGTTAAAAGGGAACTCCAGACTTTCACCACATGGCTAGAGTGGATCTGTGCTCTCACAAAGCTAGGATATTGTCAGATGAAGCTAGATATGGCCGCACAGAGCTGAAGGAGCTTGGTATACGGCCGCTTGTGAAATACTAAGTTTGCTGCTGCGATATA
>DATDKS010000119.1:0-5072 GCA_036519825.1 Nitrososphaera sp.
TTTGAACTTTGACACAATCTATTTGACCCACCGCTTTACGTTTGGTTTTCATTTGTTAAGGATATGATGACTGACATCACTAGTGATCTTCCAGGCAGCCTTGAAGAATTTGGCCTGTCAAAATATGAAGCTCGGGCTTACTATACTATGATAGGCAAAGGCTCGCTCGCAGTAAGCGAGATAGCTTATTATGCCAATCTTCCAAGAACCAAGGTTTATCAAACGGTAAAAAAACTAGAGAAGAAAAAGCTCGCGGTAATCTCCAAGCAAAAGCCCCTTATTTGCAGTGCACTCCCACCTGAGGAGGCCTTTGCTGAGATCGTCAGTTTACATGATAATAGGGTAAGGAACATGAGGAAGATAGTTGATTCATTGCAAAAGATAAATGACGAAAGTCAGCGGCCTAAGGGCTCCGAGGAAAGAAGGTATTTCATACTGGATGCAAACTCAACGCTTGAAAAGATTAGTAGTCTAATTGCAGATTCACGTTTATCTGTTACGGCAACCCTTGACCCCTGGGGGTTAAGATTGGTCTCGCAGTGCAAGCCATCGGTTCTTAGAGCTTTGACTGCAGGCGTTCGACTGCGTATAATTCTGGGATCTCAGTGTATCGGCAACGAAAGTATCTTTCAATTGCCGGATGGCATCGAGCTTCGTACAGCCGAGGTAGTCTCCAACCTCATAATTATTGACTCGAGCTGCCTGGTCTCGATAGACAGCAGTAATGGAAAGGCGGCGGTTTTTGCCTCAATGGACTCATTTGGCGTACTGCAAGCAAAGAACTTTGAGGAGATTTGGGGAAGTGCAACGGAGATGAAATACTTGATTGATATGCAGCCGGAAGTGGCGGCAAAGGCAGTAGATCTGATAAGGATAGTAGAGAACGGTCTAGCTACAAAGATGTTGGAATATGCAATTAGCCGGCTAGATATGTCCGCCGAGCTGGTCGAAGTGATTGATGAAAAATATGGACTAAAGATAACTGGCATGAGCGCAAACGAGATAATGGATCTGGTCGACTCTGCGCTCAAGATAAGCTGTCTGGGTGGATTGAAGCACGATAGAAACAAGAATGTAGTGAGCCTCCAGTCAAAGCTAGACAGCAAGCAGATCCTACCATGGGCGCTTGTGTTGGCATCGTACTTTAAGTGTACTGGCAACGAGCCCCGCATAATGCAACAACAACAACAACAGCAGCAGGGTAAGAGCATGCAGCTGATGCACCTTTGGCTGTCAAAACCTGTTGTATGAGATAAATAACTATCAACTCTACTAATAATATAAGCTCTGCCTATGACTGCGTTAATTGTTATTGTTGCGGTTGGAATGGCTATTGGCCTTATTACCGCTGCCATCCTGTACTTTTATCCTACCATTATCAGCAAGGTAGGTGAGAGAGAGAATGGGCAGCAGGGCCTCGTCCTAAGTAAGAAAGCGACTTCTAGCAGCAACGGCTTTCAGCAGGTAAACGTCACGGTAAACGGCCTGGTGCTTGTAGCTGATATCGCGGCAAGCAACGAACAAAGAACAAAAGGATTATCTGTCAAAGATGGTCTTGCTGAAAATGAAGCAATGTTGTTTGTGTTTGATACCCAAGGCGAGCAGACATTTTGGATGAAAGATATGAAATTTCCAATCGATATAATCTGGATAGATAGTAACAAAACTGTAGTCCATATAGAACATAATCTCCCACCCTGCAGCTTAGAGGTCTTATGTCCAACCTACAAGCCTAATGAGGATTCACTTTATGTATTAGAAACTATAGGCGGCTTTGCGGAAAAGCATGATATTGCACAAGGAACCCGGGTTGAATTCGAGCTCAACTCTTAAACCAGTCATAACTAGTCAGATGAAATCAAGATGTACTGATGGTAGGTTGAGAGGGTGGGTGGTGGTTAAGAGCCCCACTGCGGGAGCTAGAAATTAGATTCCTCTTCTAAAGGCTGCAATTATTGCGCGCCTACGGATTACTAAGAAGTAACTCTGTTAATAACCACTAATATAGCCAGAGAAATAAAGAGATAAGGACTTAATTGCTTAGGCGTAAATTTGGATGGACAGGTTTGGATGTGCCAGTGATTGGAATGGGTACATGGATGATAGAAGGCAAAGACAGAAGCGCCGTGCGGCGAGCCATAGAAGCACTGCGGCTAGGGTTGGACCTCGGCATGAATCACATTGATACTGCAGAGATGTATGGCAATGGTCGGGCTGAGGAAATGGTAGGTGAAGCTGTCGCGGGGAGACGAGATCAAGTTTTTCTAGTTAGCAAGGTTCTGCCTTCGAACGCTTCCTATGAGCAAACTTTGAAAGCATGCGAGCTGAGCCTCAAAAGGCTTAAGACTGACTTCATTGACCTGTACTTGCTTCACTGGCCAAGTAGCCAGTATCCTGTAAATGAGACCATGCGCGCTATGGAAAAGCTCGTGGATGAAGGCATGATAAAGTTTATCGGAGTCAGCAATTTCGATCTGGATCAACTAAGGGAAGCCCAACATGCACTAATGAAGCACAGAATTGCTTGCAACCAGGTGCTGTATCATCTTGGCTCCCGTGGCATTGAAGGAGACTTGCTATCCTACTGCACTGAAACCGGGATTGCCATTGTAGGGTACTCCCCATTTGGTCATGGTAATTTTCCATCTCCTCAGAGCAGAGGCGGGAGGGTACTAGCTGAAATTGCCAAGAAGCACAGCCGCACCGTCCGCCAAGTAGCACTCAACTTTCTTACGCGTCATCCAACCCTCTTTACAATTCCAAAGGCAGGCAAACCTGAACACATAAGGGAGATTAGCGGTGCATTAGAAAATTGGAAGCTCACTGATGAGGATATATCAGCTATCGAGAGGGCGTTTCCTCTGCCACGCTCTGATAAGCCGCTTGAAATGATTTAAGAAATACCTTCTGGGAAAACTGTATATTTATATATATGCGTTTCTAGTGGAAAGTTAGTGGACAAGCAAGATCTTAGGCGGATATTTGCAGAAGTCGAGAAGGAAAATCTGCTTTTTGCAAACAAGACATTCCTAGATAACCTAACACTTCCATCTGAAATAATCGGAAGAGAAATGAAGGCCAAAGAGCTTCTTCGGTTCTTGCTAGCATACAAACAGGGACTCGTAGTACCATTTCTATCTGTCTATGGTAGAAGCGGATCAGGCAAATCTACTGTTGTCAAGTTTGTATGTGAAAACCTCGATGAGGAAGTATCTTATGCATTTGTCAACCTGAGAAAGGCAAGGACTGTCTTTGGATGTGCAAATTTAATTTTGGCAGAGCTTGGCCAGCCGAGTTTAAAGAGTCCACAGGGAATCAACATTGCAATTGAACAGATTAGCAATATAATTGAGCAAGACCTAAGGAAGAAGAAAAGCAATACCAGATTATTTATTCTTGTATTGGACGAGTTCGACGTTCTATTATACGATAAGCGTGGCAAACCATCTGATTTTATTTACAAACTATTAGTGATGGAGGAAAAGCTGAGGGAAAAGGGGTATTTGATGTGTATAATCGCAATATCAAATAACGTAATGTCAGATTATGAAATAGACGATAGAGTAAGGTCAAGGATAGGGGCATCAGAAGTATTCTTTGAACCTTATAAACCGCAGGCCGTATTAGCGATGCTGAAGGATAGAGCTGAAAAAGCATTTTCCGAACCTGTAGATTCTGAGATACTACAATATTGCGCAGACGAGAGTTCGGAGGAACATGGAGATGCCAGAAGAGCTATTGACTTGTTGAGGATTGCCGCCGAAATTGCAGGTAAAGCAGGAGGAGAGAAAATTAGCAAGAAGCACGTAGATGAGGCGGTAGGGCAGCTTCAAAAAGATAGAATTAGCACGACGCTCTCGTCTGCCTCCTATCATCTGAAGCTCGGAGCCGCAGCACTTGCAAGAATATCATATTTAACGGATGAAGTTTGGCATTCTACTTCGACATTATATGATCAATATCGCCACATCCTCTCATCGGATGCTAAACAGTTAACATACAGACGATTCTCGGAACTTTTGACCGAGCTTGAAAATATGGGGTTGGTTGTCTCCCATACAAGCTCTAAAGGAAGACATGGATATGGAACCCAATACAAGCTCGTAGTTTCCCCTGAAATAGTTGGAAAAGTTTGTGGTTCTCCTGAATGGTGGAGCAACATCACTCAGGTGAAAACACAGCATGATAGAGATCAAGATTCAGCTAGTATATTTAGACCAAAGCGGGACAGAAAATCCCCCGGTAGCTTCCTTAATAGCATGGTTGACGACTATCTCACATCTACAAAGGATGACAATTGGAAGCGATTCGTGGGAACAAAATAAGAGTGCCCAAGCAAGTGGGGGAAGCAGAATTCTTATTGATAGAATTCTTTAGCTTTGAATAAAACACATTATCGTTTACCTCTTGGCCCCTCACTAAAATAGTTTTTTAGTGTCTATTTAGGGCTTGATAAGATACTAGTCGCTTATAGCTTTTTATGTATAATTTGATGCTTGCAGAAGTGTAGGTACAGACAAATGCAAATAAGAATGCATATACATCTTTTGTCAAAAGTGCGGGCCCATGGGTCCCCGTGGTTTTACAAGGGCTACAAAGGAGGTTTCAATTTAGAAGTATGCAAAGGTAGCTAAAAAGATTTCGAATGAAAATTCAACCGGGCTCATCGGGCCGTGGAGTGATATGACTTCAAAAGGAGCATTCTGTCTGCCCGGTATTGTTCCCTGCACTGATATCATCTTTTTTTTCTGCTTTGGACAATAAAGGCAGAATTGTGCATCATAGCATAATAACGGTTTTAACACGTGCGTCAGATGGTTCATGACATTAGTCACCTCTGGTAAACACAAATACTAATAATCTCACAATAGCTTTAACCTAAGGCTGTTAAGAACTCAGGGATCGGAAAGACAATAAAGCACAAGCTACCACCCTTGTGCAGTTTAGCAACACGATCGAGCAGGATCTCAGGACGGCTGAGCCTCAATTACTTGGCAAGATATTTAGGATGCCCCAACATTTCTAGGCTGATGTTTCTTAAAGGACCTTCCAACAAAAACCAATACGCAGTA
>DATDKS010000120.1:0-3847 GCA_036519825.1 Nitrososphaera sp.
AATGTCAACATCCTTTACTACTCAAGATGTTAAAAAGATAACAACAATCCCCACGCTTCTAGTAAAGGGAGAACTCAGTCCCAAGTATTTCCTTAGAATATTAGACATACTTTCTGAGAATATGCCAAATAATACGGAGCAAATTGTTATCCCTAATGTAAGTCATGACGATTTCAAGTCCGGCAACTTCTTTAGCTCAAAAGTAATCCAATTTTTTGCAAGGCATAATTAGTTACAGTAAGAATCTAGGCATACAGAAAAAAAGGGTGATGGCTCTTCTGATCAAGGTCCAGCGGAGCTTGGAGTACTAGCCCTAGTTCCATTTGCATCAGTAGGAGCTGTGGCATAGCTAGACGTTTGCATTATTGCTTCTTTTGCCTGCTGTACAATTTCATCGGGGTCTCCAGTGACTGTCCAGTGCAAAAACAACAGTTTTGGCGATTCGTCAAGCATGTGGTTATGGATGGTAGTTATAGTCCAATTATACTTGTTCAGCACCTTCTGCACAGGAACGACTTCTGGATCAATTAAAGCGAACTCTCCAAATGCTACTACTGTGCCAGTATTGTTTGTAGTTCCATTGGAGCTTGCATTTGTCATGCCTTGAAATTCTTGGCTATCATTGAGCTATTGTGGTGCAGGAATCAACTCAATATAATGCCCCATGCCTGAGTAGTTGTTCATTACCATTCCGTCGCTTCTGGCTACTACGGGTGCCTGCCTATATACAACCAAGTCACATAGATTATAGTCAGGTATCGCTTTGCCCACTAGCTCCTTTGCATATTGTACGCATTGCTCTATGTTGTTAGGTGGCAGGCTTTCAGCGTTGAAAGTAAATACCTGTCCGACATCAGGTTCTTCTTTGGGTGTTGGTGGAGTAGATGGAGTAGCCTCTGTAGCGGCAGTAGATTGAGCTTGTACCATACCGCCGCCAGACAGTGATCCAATAAGTCCTACGGTGGTAAGCACTGCTATCGCTGTCATAAGAATAGGTGTCTTTACCGAAGATGAGTTTGTCATCCCCTCCCCCTAGGACTATAAATGATATTAACCATCACATTGATAGAATCTAGGTGGATTATCCATGTGTATGCGTGCGGTTGATTGTAAAAACATGTTTTAGAGCAAATACTGGCACATATTTTTATACTCCATGAATAACTACCACAAAACATACGCTGTTCTATCTGAAAAATCACTAGCTGAGGAAATGATTGAACAGAGATATGGTGTCGAAGCGGACAGACGTTAAAGGGTTAAAGGGGAGATTAATATTATTAGAGTAGAAAAATGATGCGCATCGGTTAGCCCATTTTTAACTAACCGAGAGACATGCTCAACCACTACTGTTTTTCCTTGCAAGTTTTGTACAAAGCTGGAGATGTCGCTTTTCTTCTCGCAGGATAGACTTTACTTCAGTTGCAAATTTCTTGTCCTTTACTTTCTTAGCTAGTTCATCGAGGACTTCATAGTGTGTAACTTCTCCACCTTCTGCCAAACATAAGAACTCAAGTGCATCAAGCGTGTCTGGGTCTTCTCCAAGATATGTTTGCATCATTTGTGATGCTTTTTGCGATGTTTCTTCTGCATGTTCTCTGATGCTTTGCTGATCCAGACCTTTTGACTCCGCAAGTCTTTGCATGACTTTTACAATCCTTTTCTCGTGGTTTCCAGCCTCTTTCTTCATACCCTGAAGTTTACCTCTTACCTCTCTCTTTTCTAAGAGTCCCTTCGTAGATAATTCCTCTACTGCTTTTTGAGCTGCCATCTCCAATCCCAGAACTTCACCTATCTGTTCTTCAAGTTTTTCATTTTCTACCATGTATCATTTCTAGTGACAATCCACATAGAATAATAAAGAATGCAGAAAATCATAGCTAATAGGAAACTGCGGCTGTTAAGCTGCACTGTGTTTTATGCTTCCTAATGCCATACACTTGTATTGCTTCATTAACTGTAAATAAGCTTCAGTGCTGCCATAACCATGTTTAATAGTGAGAGAATACGAGAAAGGCGCTGCTGGGTCAAATAAGTAGACTAGATGTGATGATCCAGAGGTATGTCCTATGTGGTTTAATTCAGCGGTTAATTTAGAACCTAATCTAAGTGTCATTGGAAATCTCTAAAATCAGCAAATATTCTAATGCTAAATGGAGAAAATGACTCTCTAACTCCAGTTTAGCAATCTTTTCTTTTGGAACAAAGATTAACGGAAGTAAACCACCCAGATCATACTTTGATAACTTACCTAGTCTGCGTCATACATTTGCCATCTCACCACAATGGAGTACAGGGCTTGGACCTATTGAACAGTATGTCCTATCAGATTTGCATAGCTGGCTTTGAGATCACACTCACGGCTTGCTATGGGGTTATCCGACAATATCCTAGAACGAGCCTGATTTAATACCGTAGTTAACTAGATTGACAAAGATGAAGCTAGCGGGAGTTGAACCCACGACCTCAGCAATGCCAGCTACTCCCAATCCAAATAGCAGATGTTGAAAAAGAAGTTCACGGCTCAAATCCCGCCCAGTCCATTATGAAATACTCGCACTTAAGGGAGTGGGAGAGAAGGCATGATACAAACCACAGCAGTCACAATCTTTCTTGCTTCATTTCTTCCCATTCTACCTCCTTCAATCCTACCATCTTTCTAAAAGAGTTCGCAGTTGCAGGACCAAACCCAGCATAGTGATTGTTAGCTGCTATGACTGCAAACTTTGCCTTTTCCTTCATACTTTCGATCGAGGCTGCCCATCTCTTCAGCTCTTCAAACCGATTTTTCTGTATCCTGCCAAAGTCTTTCTTTTTTGTCGATGCTTCTGTCGCCTATAAAGCGTAAGTACATAAAATCAGAAGTCAATTCAGAACGGGTCTGAATGGTATCCAATTGACTCCAAGCTAGGCAGATGTTGTTATCAGACAGAAGTTTGTAGAAGTCCTTATTATCAAACCATGAGGTGTTTCTTACCTCTACGGCATACCTAAAGTCAGGGTCAAGCATTTGAATTAATGCTTCTAATTTCTTCAAGCCTTCTTTCGCGGTCAAGGAAGGCGGCAGTTGCATCAATAGTGCTAACAGCTTTCCACTTAATGGACGCATGACGTGGAAGAAATAGCGAAGCTCCTTCTCAGACTCAGAAGAAAGGCGCTCTTCGTGTGTAATAGACTTGGGAAACTTGGCTGCAAACCTAAAGTCATTGGGGGTCATTGAAACCCATCTCTTTGTCATGAATAGGTTGGACGGACGATAAAATGAAGAATCGATCTCAACAAAATTGAAAACTGGACTATAATACTTTAGAAAGTCCTTGCGTTCTAGGTTTGCGGGATAAAAGTGTCCAAGCCAAGCATCGTAGGACCAACCTGAGCAGCCAACGTAGAGTTGCAATTTGGTTTAGATGGCATTTAGCATCTATTAAGTTCGTTGCGAGCAACGCTATCACTTAACCACAAAAGAGCAATTTCTGAATTTTGCTAAGGTATGACAAGATGGAAAAGAGTTAGGAGCAGTAACAATACTCCCATTAAGAATGCCATATCACAGAAGGCGGCTTTTTCCGTCGAATGGCATTGGCATTGATGTCGAAATTGTCCGACAATAACCGAAAACAAGCTCGAAATAATACCTTAGTTCCTTAACATGAGAAGTTGGGCTGGGTGGGAGGAGTTGAGCCCACAACCTCAACCCACCCAGCAGCAACAGCTGCTTTCTTAGGACCCTCGCATTAGAAGGATCGAAAGAACTACTTCGCTTTCTCTTGCTATCAATATTTTTCGTTGCAATTACTATTATCAATATCCAAAAAGGGTTTGTTTGTTGGTGTCGTTTTCCATCTTC
>DATDKS010000121.1:0-5984 GCA_036519825.1 Nitrososphaera sp.
GAAAAGCAGGGTCCCTCCTTCAAAAGTAGCTGGAGGGTTTGTTTCATTGCTCGTTAAGGGCATCATTGTCAGAGACAAGAACATCTACTCCATACACTACCGCCTCACTCCATATATGAGAAAAAAGGTGGAGCTCGAATACGGTCTTGTCACGAAGGAAATCTATACTAAGCGTTAAAATATCCGGTGAAACAGCCGACTTGATGTAGCTCGTGTTAGCCCGGTCGAACCCAATAAAAAATTGGGTGCCGAATCTAGTGGCCAATCTCCAAGGTTGAGGGCTAGGGATTCCAGGCTCTGGATCTCACACAGAGAAAAGAAACCTGGAGACAGCAGTTCGAATCTGCTCCGGGCTACCAACTTTTTTCTAAATCCTTGGACCCGCTTTCACTATATCTTTTGGCATGTTGCCGAACTTTTCAAAGTTCTTGACAAAGAGCATCGCAAGTCGTCTTGCTGCGGCATCATACTTATCTTTGTCAGACCAAGTATTACGGGGGTCCAGCACTTCACCGGGCACCCCAGAACATGATGTGGGGATGTCAAGATTGAATATTTCATGATGCTTCATAGCCACTTCCTCAATCTTGCCGTTGATTGCTGAAGTTACCATCGCCCTTGTGTATGTCAGGTTCATTCTCTTGCCTAGACCATAAGGTCCACCGGTCCAACCTGTATTGATTAAGTATACTCTTGTTCCGTGTTCTGTTATCTTTTTACCAAGCATCTTGGCATACTTCGATGCGTGTAGTGGCATGAACGGAGCTCCAAAGCAGTGCGAAAATGTCTCCTTTGGCTCAGTGATACCGCGCTCAGTCCCAGCAAGCTTGCTCGTATAACCAGACATAAAGTGATACATTGCACCTTGCTTTGTTAGTTTGGCTATTGGAGGCATGACACCAAAAGCGTCTGCCGTGAGGAATACAATTACTTTTGGATGGCCCGCAATGCTGGGTATTACTGCGCCATCGATATAGTCAATAGGATATGCCACCCGTGTATTTTCGGTAAGGCGTCCATTGTCAAAGTCTGGCTCCCTTGTACTGTCATCCATTACAACATTTTCCATGACAGAGCCGAAACGGATTGCGCTCCAAATCTGGGGCTCGCTTTCCCTTTCAAGATTGATGCATTTGGCATAACAGCCTCCTTCAAAGTTAAAAATGCCATTGTTAGACCATCCGTGCTCGTCGTCGCCTATTAGCCTGCGATCTGAATCGGCTGAGAGAGTCGTCTTGCCAGTGCCAGATAGGCCGAAGAACAATGCAGTACTGCCCTCCTTGCCTACATTAGCAGAGCAGTGCATTGGAAAGACGCCTTTTTTTGGCAGGATAAAGTTCATGATGGAAAACATGGCTTTCTTGATCTCGCCAGCGTAGGAAGTCGATCCAATTAAGACCAACTTTTTCTTGAAGTTGATAATGATGAAGGTCTCTGTTCTTGTGCCCATTTCTTCCGGCGCAGCGGCGAAGTCATCACATGAGAGTAAAGTGAACTCGGGTGCGTGGATCTCTAACTCCTCTGGCGCGGGCCTAATGAATAACTGACGGGCAAATAGATTATGCCAAGCCCTGTTATTGAGGATCCTTATCGGCAGCCTGGTCGCCGGATCTGCCCCCACAAATCCATCAAAGATAAAGAACTCCTTATCCTCCACATGTTTCTTCATCATCCTAAATATTTTTTCAAACTTCTCCTCAGAAATTGGGTGGTTGACCTTGCCCCAGTCGATGGTATTGTGTGTTACCGCATCATCGACTATATACCTGTCATCTGGCGATCTGCCAGTGAACTTCCCGGTTTTGACAGAAAGAGCGCCAGTGGACGAAAGGATGCCCTCTTTTCTTTTAATTATGACCTCGACCAGCGACGGAACTGACAGGTTGTAGTAGGCTCTGCCGAGCTTGATGTCCATCTCTGCAAGCTGTATCATAGACTTTGTAGTTATAATCTTTGGGTTGTCTTTAGTAAGCACATATAACTTAAATATAGGCGATTAAAGCGCCCTTGTGTTCTGATCATAGAGAATAATTCCCATTCTCTGTTCAATTCTCCCAGCTACTCTGAAATGCCCGGCAATTCCTATTTTTTTGGTTTATTACAATAGTGATCACCTGGTGTAGTGCAGTGTGAGCGTGCAGACTATACAACTGGTTAGATCAGAGGGCACATGGCAGGACCATTTTTCAAGCCAGCAGATAATCTTTATTTCTACGAGCAAAAAGCTATATTTGAAAGGTAACCTTCAGACTTAGGTCTAATATTCACCATCAAGTAGTATGAGCTTACAGATACCAAATGTGTGCGCGGGCCGAGGCTAGTGCTGTTGTTTTAGTACGTTTTTGATCACATCAGCTCTTTTAGCCAAAATGTCAAGAAATTCTGCAAATTCCTCCTCGGTAGCATTGCGCTTTAGTGTTCGCCTTGTCTGGTAGTGGAAAGAATTGTAAATGCGGCCCATGGCGATGCCAATTGCAAAATCGTCGTTGCTGGACATAGCGATGTGGGAAAGCATCTTTTGGATTTTTGAAATTTCATCAGTGCTTGAAATTGTTTCTTCAATCTTGGCAAGCACTGCTTTTTTTATTCTTGCATCCATGGTCAGCCAACCCGCACCGGAATTGCATTGATGTGATATTAAAAGAATCCTGTGGGGTTATCCTTGATTCTTACGATGCTTGTTTTCTCTTTCCGTCATTGTACTGTCAAATAGAGAGAATCTCTCACCTCCTTTTATTATGTCTGGACCCCATATTTCAGATTCTACCAGTGATTTGGGCATCCAAAGCATTATTGCGGCAGTCGAGCTTGAAATATTTACAATGGTATCATTAGGCAAACAGATGACAGGAAAGAAATGCAGGTTGAACGGAATTTTCGCAATGACCTCCAAGGTGTTGTAATGGATAGACCAAATGAAATGGATATTGTAGAAATAATGTATATCCCATTGAAGATAGGAGATAGCAAAATAGGGCTTCCAAAGGTCGACGCACCATCTCTGATAGATTAGCCTCAAAGTCCTACTCAAAATGTTTGGCGATTTAGGTATTGGCAAATAATATCCATGCTAGCAACAGATCTCTAAAGTAAAACAATCCCTCACCAGGATTTTCCAGCATACATTGACCCATCTTGTTTTAAAAGTGATATTATCAATGACGCTCGAGAAATCAGAATAAATCCCCTACTTTTTGTGTAGAACTGATTATCTGTTCTGTAGTAGTCTCCCTCTGGTCCCGACAGGCACGTGCAGGAAGATGGACATCAATTTTACTTGAGTCTTGCATACATTATCTAGTACCACGATTATAATAAAGTCTCACTCTGACTATAAAAAAGAAAGGAGAAAAAGGGTTAGGCAGTAGTCTTGTATTGCCTTTCCCTTCCATACGACTGCATCCAGAGGCCGCTAAATACCAAGGTGCTTGTTAACGCTGCCGCCACCAGGACCTGTCCTACGGGGAGTTGCATTATGGATCCAATAACAAAAGGAATAGCGGCACCTATACCACTCATTGGCAGCCACTTTGTTGCAGCCAACCTTGCTCTATCTACTTTTTCTGACTCGTTCTGCATTTGCTCTTGACTCGCCTCAAGTTCTTGCAATAATACCTTTGCATAAACGGTACTTAAGGCATACGGATCATTACCAAATGCCATCTAAACCTAAAAATTTTGCCACTCGATATATTAGGGCAGAAATCAATGACAAGTATTAACATCCAAAGGTAGGGTAGAATAAATAATAAGAACACAGAGGGAGTCAATTTGTATGTTTTCACTAATGCCCCCAGCAGTTTCACATCCACAGGCCATTAAAGAAGGATAGGAATATGTAAAATTTCCATAAATTAAACGGCTGAGCGTTAAGTCATGGCTCAATACCTGTCTGGGAGCATTTTACGGCAGATTAATTTACATATACTCGAGGATACTCAACTCTAAAGAGACAAAGATTCTTACTATCTTCGTCCGTTACCTGCCGAGAACACAGGCTATCAGGAAAAGGTGAGATAATAATAAAAATTCACAAAAATTAGGAATCATTGATGCTTGCAAATTTTCATGTTATTTGTGATCTCGTCTTTTCAGAGGAAGGGTTAGGCTCGCACGCAGATTCGATAAGAGTTCTTTAAAGCAGTCTACTATATCTGAGCACTCTGCTACATAAGCGAAGACACGGTGAAAGTACCTCATCCATTGAGATAACTAGAATTCCTCTCTTTCTTCACAAATCATGAGTTAAACAATATTGTGGCTCTCTTTAGAACAGTCAATCATATTGAACTTTCGCCCGCTAAGTTCAAATTCTTACTTTCTTTAGAATACGAAGAGAAATGACCACTGCTATATCCTTTGATTGCTTTTGTAGTTGCATGATATGCCTGCAGGATCAGGCGAAAGATTGCGCAAATGCCAGTTATAGCTGCTGCAGTATAAGCAACCAGCATATGGTCAGGAATAGTGCGGAAGATTTTCTACCAAAATCCCAAGTTCAACAACAGAAACGCGGAGCGAAACAAAATGACAACTAACAATAAAGTACAAGAGACCGTTCAAATTCCAGTCGATTCAGTATCACTTTCGGGTGACATTACTATTCCTGAGGGCAACAAAGGAGTAGTCCTATTTGCTCATGGAAGTGGTAGTGGGAGGAAAAGTCCTAGAAATAGATATGTCGCCAGAGTATTGCAGGATGCTGGACTTGGCACCTTGCTTTTTGATTTACTCACGCAGGAGGAAGAAGTAGTTGACTCGCAAACCAGGCATCTAAGATTTGATATTGTAATGCTCTCCAAGAGAATGGTAAGTGTCACGGATTGGTTCGTTCAGAATCGTGCCATGAGTAGTACTCTGAGCATAGGCTACTTCGGAGCCAGCACGGGGACAGCAGCTGCATTAGTGGCTGCGGCGAAAAGAACGGATAAAGTTAAGGCAGTAGTTTCGCGTGGAGGTCGGCCTGATTTAGCAGACGCGTACTTAGGTCAAATCAGAGCACCAACACTTCTCATTGTAGGAGGATATGACAGACCTGTAATTCAAATGAATCAAGACGCATTTGACAAGTTGAAACAACTATCTCCGGAAAAAGACGAAAAGAAACTAGTCATTGTGCCTGAAGCTACTCATTTATTTGAAGAACCAGGGAAACTTGAGCTGGTAGCTCAACTGGCAACTAAATGGTTTGCTCGCTTGCTTTCTCAAGTATAGGCTGTAGAGGACTATAAACTATTCTTGATGGTACAGACCAGAGCACCACAACCACTGACGATATTTTTGTTTTTTCAGCATAATTGTTACGCAATTCAGTCAATTGCATCAAAGTTTTAATATACTGGCACTATTTCTCTCATTTAACCGTTGAGAATCTCATCTTTTGTTAATGAAGGCATCTGTAAGAAATTGAGGATACTTCTGGTTGACGATGAGCCTGACGTGGTTGAGATTTTCGGGCGAGGGTTTAAGCTTAAGGGTATGCAAGTTGACGCTTACACATCCCCCAAGAAGCACTCGAATCTTTCAATCCAAATACGTATGACCGGCTTTCAGCTGTATAGAGAAATGAAAAAGCGCGACCCTTCAATTACTACCTGCTTCCTTTCTGCTTTTGAGATCCAAGCAAACGAGTTCAAGAGGGTGTTTCCATCTATGGACGGCGTCAAAGCAATCATCAAGAGGCCAATATCAATCAATGAACTGTTAAACGAAATAACTCCTTTTTTAGAAATCCCTGCAGCTGATAGAGCTGCTCCACGTTAGAATATTCATTTTGCTTTTCGAAAATCATCAAGTGCTAATTGGGCAAGCTTTAGAATTTTCTCAAAGTGGTCTGACTAAAAACGAAGAAGAGGATGTAATGATGTACTCTGGATAATCAACCCAATGCTATAGATATAATCCTCAGCGAAATTGCAAGCGAGTGAAATATCAGTCTATAGAACTCCAATCCTCTGTGCCATAGCCGGTTTGTTCCTCCTTAT
>DATDKS010000122.1:0-26025 GCA_036519825.1 Nitrososphaera sp.
CAGCGCAGGCGAGGCAGGCGAACTAGGAAAGGCAGTGATGCGAGTTCCAGCTAAGAGGGTAATTGAAACAGCATTGAAGATAATTGAGCTTTACAAGAACCAGAGAGCAGAAACAGCTGATGCTACAGGTGGTGGTGCTGATGCTCATCATGAAACGTTGCACCAGTGGATTATCCGCCTGATAAAAGGCCAAGGGTCTGGAAGCATCAAAAACGTCGAGGACATGAAAGCAGCCCTTGCACAGGTGATTCAGCTGCCTTCTCCTGAGCAGAATCCCGATGACTATCGAGATTACGGCAGCGACTCACACTTTACTGCCAAGACTGCGAGAGGAGAATGCGCAGCTTGACGGCAGCAGCGGTGAGTACAAGAAAGAAAAAAGAGGACACCAAGGTTTCAGAGGAATATTTCAAGCTCCCAATAGTGTGCGAAGCCGACACTCTCAGGTCCCTCATACGCAGAAAGTCAGTACGTGTAGTTGATGTTCGCAGGGCTGAAGACTACCAAAGGGAACACATAGCTACTGCAGTTTCATTGCCTCTTGCACGTGTTCTTGAAAACGATTTACCAGAGAAAATAGTAACATTTCTAGAGGAGCTTGGCATATCTGACAGTACCCCTGTCGTAGTATATGACGATACATTTGGCGCGCTTGCTGCTAGGGTAGCTTGGACATTTCAATACATTGGCCACGACAACACTGCATTGCTAGATATGACATTTAAGCAGTGGAATGAGCTTGGTCTTGAAACCGAAAAGCAACAGCGCACTTTTCCAAGGGCAAAACATTCACTCAGCATCAAAAAGGACATCCATGTCGATGCTTCGTATGTTGAGGCGGCAAAATCGCAGCCCGGCACACTGCTCGTCGACTCAAGAGAACGACTGAACTACTTGACCGAGCATATTCCTGGCGCAAAAAACATACCTTATACGATGGTAGGCTCAGAGCGAGGCATACTACGCAAGGCGGAAGAGCTAAAGCGGCTCATTGAAAACCGGGGCATAACAAATGACTCCGAGATAATCACATACTGTGGAAGCGTTGGGACGCTTTCAGGCTTAACCTACTATGCACTCAAGCTGGCAGGGTTCAAAAACGTCAAGTTATACCCAAAGTCATTTAAAGAGTGGAAGGCCTTGGGCAAACCAAAGGAAGAGTTCAAGGACGCGACCTATTGGGACCTTTCCGCAGAATGAGACCGTATGTCTAAAAATGGAACAAGAAGAAGAAGAAGACTAATAGTCTGTCTCACTGGCATGCCAGGTGCAGGTAAGTCCTCAGTTGCGTCTTTTCTTAAGGAAAAAGGCTTTGTACTTGTGACTATGGGCGACGCGGTAAGAGAAGAGGCGAAAAGGCAGGGCCTCGAGCCCACTGACATCAACCTCGGCAAAATGATGCTCAAGCTGAGGCAGGATCTAGGGCTAGGAGCTGTAGGTCACATTGTGCTACAAAAACTGGCAAGAGATGGCAGCAGCTGTAGTAATGTGGTGATAGACGGCATACGCAGCATAGCCGAAGTTGAAGTTCTAAAGGAGGCTGGATACGTAAAACTTCTTGCGATCCACGCGTCACAGAATACACGTTTTAAACATCTCAAAGAAAGGGCCAGAGCAGATGCTCCTTCAAACGGCAATGAATTTGCCGGAAGGGACAAGCGTGAACTGTCAGTTGGGGTTAGCGAGGCGATTGCGCTTGCAAATGATATGGTTTCCAATAACGATCTTACACTAGAGCAACTAAAGCTTCGTGCCTATGAAATTGTCAAAGAATGGCTTGAGGAAACACAGTGAAAAAAAAGCTTGAGAAAACCCAACATTACATCGAAAATAGAGCTCAAGGTCGAGGCGGCAGTCAACCCATCAGAGGATGCACAAAAGGTCACTGAGGCGATTGTAAATCTATTCACAAGATGTTCTCCAGAGGTCTCTTATAGAAACAGAGTCGTGGGCAGAGCAGAAGGAAGCGATCCTCTTGCAATATTATACGAGCAGGTTCGTTCAAGGGCTGCGATGGGTGTGCTGAGGAGGATGCTTTTGGACAATCGAGCAGGGGATAGCACGCGGTTTTTGCTAAACAAGCAGGCTGCCACTGCAGGCATTGCAGCAGTGATAGAGGAGGAGCAGGAATCCCCACTTGGGCCAATCAGAGTTACCATAAGCTGTGAAGAACTAGATGTGCTCATCGACTGGTTAGTGCCTGAGCCATAGCCAAAGCACGAGGAAAGCTTCTTTTACCCCCATCAGTATAGGGGTCCATGGCAACAGAGGGATATTGCGTCAAATGCAAAGCCAAAAGGACAATGAAAGATGAGAAAAAAGTGACTATGAAAAACGGCAAGCCGGCCACACAAGGCACATGTACGGTGTGCGGCACAAAGATGTTCAAGATAGGAGGCAAGTGACGTTTTCCTTTTTCATTTTTTATTTTTAGTTCCTATTAATATCAAGGCATAATACCCCATAACTGTAAGAACCTTGTAACTGTTCTCGATGATAAAGATAAGGAGCCTAGTCAAAAGGTATGGCGATCACATTGCGGTAGATAACCTTACGCTTGATATTAATGAAAATGAAGTTTTCGGGCTGCTGGGCTCAAATGGAGCTGGCAAGACCACCACCATACATATGCTAGCTACCCTGCTCAAGCCAACTTCTGGCAGCGCTACCGTGAATGGCTATGACATTGTTTCCCAGCCAGCTAAGGTGCGCTCAAGTATTGGAATTGTGTTTCAGGCTCCAAGCAGCGATGACATACTCACAGGATATGAAAATTTACAGTTGCATTCCATGCTATATAGTGTGCCGAGGCATACAAGGAAGCAAAGAATAGACGAAGTGCTCAAGCTGGTAGGACTGACTGAGCGCATGCACGACCAAGTCAAGACATATTCTGGCGGCATGCGAAGGCGGCTTGAAATTGCCCGCGGATTGCTTCACAAACCAAAGGTGATGTTCCTTGACGAGCCGACGCTTGGGCTTGACCCTGCAAGCAGGGAAACTATGTGGAAGTACATACAGCGGCTTGTAAGAGAGGAAAATATGACTGTGATTTTGACGACACATTACATGGAAGAGGCTGATATACTATGTGACAGAATCGGCATTATTGACAAAGGGCGAATAGTCGCACTCGACACTCCAGCAAGGTTGAAGGCAGGGTTAGGAGGCGACATCATCAGGATCAAGACACGTCACGATCCAGATAAGATCAGGCAGCTTGAGTTTGTCCACAAGGTCGAACAGAATGATGGGTTTTTGGTATTATCGGTCAACAACGCAAAGCGTGACCTACCCATACTATTGCGACACATCGAGGCCGATACAGCAGAGTTTGCTAGCCCCACACTCAATGACGTATTCATACATTTAACTGGTCGCAAAATCAAGGAAGAGCCGGAGGGAGGTTTTGCAGATAGGTATGCAAAATATGATTAGTATACAGGATCATTTAGCCAAGCTGTATGCGATATGGCTTCGCGAGTTCAAGGTATTCTTGCGTGAGAGGAGCCGACTTGTAGCATCAACCTTTACGCCGATCCTATGGCTCTTTGTCATCGGATCAGGATTGGGTTCTGCGGCACCATCTACGTTGACGCCAGGCGTCAATTACCAGCAATTCATTTTCCCGGGCATCGTGTGCATGTCAATAATATTTACATCAGTTTTTTATGGATCGTATATAATATGGGATCGTAAATTCGATTTTTTGAAGAGTGTGATGGTAGCACCGGTCAGCAGGGCCACAGTGTTTGTTGGTAAGACATTGGGCGGCATGACCAACTCACTTATTCAGGCTGCAATACTACTTGCTATTGGAGTTGCAATTGGAATTCCGTTCACGCCACTCTCCCTTGCACAGGCCGCGGTTGTAGTACTCTTGATTTCATTTGGGCTCACATCGCTTGGACTAGCCCTTGGGAGCTATATGTATAGTCTTGAAGGATTTCAGATGATCGTTAGCTTTGTGGTATTTCCTCTATTCTTTCTGTCGGGTGCTCTTTTTCCGCTTGACAACCTGCCAGCGTGGCTTTCAGTCTTGACGGCAGCAGACCCTGTGACATATGGAGTAGATGCTTTGAGGAACTTAATGCTTGGCGCAGGCAGCCACGGAGTTGAGCTTGACCTCGCAATTCTCTTCGGCTACACCGGTATACTTGGAGTATTTGGCGTCTATTCTTTTGGCAGAATGAAGGCTGTCTGATAGCTCTAGATTTTTATTGGATTGAGGTCTCTCTGTTTGCATCACTAATCTTCTTCAATACACTCTTTGTAGGACTGCTTTTCAAGCGGTATGAATTTTTACAGTATATAAGAGGTTATTGCAGCCAAGGAAAGCAAGGGGTCGTCGTCTAGCTTGGCAGGATGTCAGCCTGGGGCGCTGGAGGTCGTGGGTTCGAATCCCACCGACCCCATCACATTTACGGGTTGATTAATTACGATAATAGAGTTCCATACATTGCAAATTCTTGTACTGAGGCATCGTTTTTTGTGCACTTTTTTATTAAATATCCTACAAGTCTGTCAATGACCAATTATTTCCTCATTAATTAAAAATAACAGGTTTCCATTTGCAGATAAGCATAAGATAGCACGATTAATTATGTTAAGCATAATACTATCTGAGGAAAATACGAGGGTCCTATAGTCAGAAGGACTGTAGAATAAGAGGAATATGGAAAGGCAAATCATCGATAGACCGGCTTGGCGGTCTTGTCTATATCTTTATTGAACACCGGCCTTGATAGACCAACATGGTTAGAAGATCCAATTCATTTATCTTGTAATCTTTCTACGCTTTATTATTGAGCATGATTTGATATTGAAACCACCACCGCATAGATAAGGTGCAGCGAAGATAGAAAAATTCACAATATCAAAACCTCATGTCATCTCAAAATTAGATCTAGTAGTGATGAAAATATCATGACGATTTTTTCTTACTCAAATCCAAGAATACCTATGGGGCCGGCCGGATTCGAACCGGCGACCTCCAGCGCCCGAGGCTGGCATCCTGCCAAGCTAGACAACGGCCCCGACTTGCAGGGTGTCTGGATGCAACCCGTATTATATGTCTATTAATGTGCTCGGTGGACAACCTTGCAGTTTTTTTATGCTATTTTGAGCTTGAGAAACCTTGCAACAGTCTTTTACTACCACTGGTTCAACCTTTGCATCTTGGTGTGAGTTAACTTTAGATGCATAAGCATTAACCAAGAGCACAGGTAATTTCAGGAAATCCGTTCAGGTTCCGAATTGAGAATTGATGGTCAATATCACTAGAAGCTAGGTATTCATTTTGTAAGATGCACCACGACCCTCTTTCTCATTATTGGATTCTGCAGTGCATCACCATTAGAATACACCAAATGCTAAACAGATCACAAAAAGAGGAGACGAGGTCGTCAAACTTTAGAGGGCATTTGAACATATCTATCATGGCAAATTGCAACAGAAGGTACTAAAGACCAAAGACACGATAGATGAGAGCAAAATAGAATAAGTTTTTTATATATTGAACTTTTTGGTCTGAGTTGCGGTGTAAAAGGATGACGACTAAGCTGATTTAAGTAAAGATATTCTCTGCGGGGGTTTGAATTCGAAGATATAGAAGAAAACCGAGCAAATTTCCGTTCTATAAATACTCATTTATTACAACAACTAAGAGGAACAACCATAAGGCTTCGATAAGGGAAAACCTTATCTTCGACAATCTTCCACCCAACCCTATGGCGGAGGAGATGTTTATGTATGCAGTGACGACAGGGGTCTTTGTCGTCCTTGTAGCGATACTTTTTGGGACGAGAGCAGCACACAAGCGTAAAGAACCGGAAGACAAGTCGGTTGAAACCGAATCACATTTTTCCGGCAGTTCTGGAAGCGGAGGAAAGCGAATCAAGCGATTCAAGTCAGACGGCACCCCAGCATACGAATAGAAGAATATCTGGACAATACCACTGAAGTGCAGCCCAGATAGTATATGCTTGTTATTTGATGCTGTCACCCATTTGATGAGGCGAATACCAAAAAAGATAGAAGCGTACTAAAGTAGTGTACGTCGAACAAAAGTTGAGGTTGGAATGGAAAGGTGGAGCTGCTGGCAAGAAAAAAAACTTCTTTGGAGACGTGAAAAGCCCCTTGTTGGATAAGCACAAAACTATCGGATATTGATTAATGCTAGTAACTCCTTTTCCTCAAGACTAATAAGACTGGACTGTCAACTATACATAACAAGCAATTGTTCAAAATAGGGGCTCGCTCTATGCGTCAACGAAATGCAGGTGCAGCAGAACTATATATGTGCCCTGTATGCAAGTCAGGATTCAAAGAAAAGATACTACTGGCTATACACATTGGAACAAAGCACTAGTTCCTCTACACACTCTTTTCATTTTAATTCTGCTTTCCTAGTGTAACTAAGATCAGCTTGAATGCATATACATACTGGACTTTCCAAATGTAAAGCAACAAGCCCAATTACCAAGTTTAGATTAGAATTGCAGCGTCAGATGCATTTGAAGTCAGTTCATGGTTTGTGCTGATGATGGTCCCCATTCCATGGCAGACACTATCTGATAAAACGACATAGAAGACAAAAGCAAATCCCAAAATCTCCGTCCAACGTAAAATTATCTGTCAATCAGTTGAATATACTTGACGAGACAGGCTACAGAATGTAGCAGTAGCACTATTTAGAATGATAATCACAATATCATGTAATGAAATCTGACGATGATGACTCAGAATATTATTGGTGTCTTGTAGATGAGAAACCATAGTATACACAAGAAGCAAGAAAGTAAAAGGCATTGATTATGCCTACCTAGTCAGGACCGTCTGGAATCCAAAGATGAACTTTGCTAGATAACAGATCTTGAAATACTATGGAAAGGCTTCAGATATTACTCTTGACAAGATTCCAATTGAATACAGAAACGATACAAAAATACTCTATTTATGTCTGCTTATGCTTTACAAAGTTCTACTCAAAAAAAATCTCAATCTCAAGGCTCCACGTTGAAACATTCAAGACTTTCAGAGGGAAATCTAAAAGCAGCCATTGCCATCTACCGAAATTATTGCAAGAGCTATGATACTGCAGACTTCTATGAGAATCTACTCAAACCAGTTATGTATAATGTCTGAGAATTGAGGAAACAAAATAAGATTGATGCACCAACAGAACACGTTTGTAGCAATGTTGCACGAGAATTTGTTCAAGCGATAATTGATGAGCCAATAAATAGGACTAGGAACGAGCAAATTATTTTGATATGCGCTCCGAAAGGGGAGCAACATACCCTCAGGTGCTGTGTAATAGAATCGATAATCTTGGGCAGAGGGTGCAAAGTTCTAAATACATCACCTTCAGCAGCCTTTGATTCCATAATCAGATACGTTAAAAATACAAAACCAGATGCTGATCTTATTTCTGTTACTCTTTTGGAAAACAGGAGATCTGCGGATCAGTCGCTCCGCTCCATAAGAGCGGTCTGCAACATACCAATTGTCATTGGCGGTCAGGCTCTGTGAAAATGTTGGAAGATAGAAAGAATATTATTACTTTATCTAGAGTCCGAGTGTTGGGAAGTGCTTCGCTGGATGAAATCATACGCATATGAGAGAAGTCATAAGCCATGGAAAATGGAGAAAAAGTTCTAGCAGTCGATTATGCGATGATGTTTTATTCATTGCAATCAATAAGAATTGAAAGTAGATATTGTCGTGCGATTTACCATTCGATAGAGTCGAAGGGAACTGATGTCGCTATAAGCATTACTTGGCAGCTAGAATGGTACTGAACGGGAGCATGAGTTTTTTCTTTCAAAAGAATCTATGCACAAAATAGTATACATTATACATGATAGAAAGGAAAATAATCTCGATATAAATTGACAAGTAAACCAGATGCTGCTACTCCTCTAAAGATACTTGTTGCAGGAGGGAGCGGATTCATAGGAAGCAGGCTCATCAAGAAATTGTCTGCAGACATACATCAGCGTGTTCCACAATTTAGAGCGGAAATTTTGTGTTTGACGAGAGATCCACAATCCATTAAGGATTTGTTTGCTGAAGATGTTAGATTAGTTAAAGCGGATGTCTCAAATTACGAGGATCTTACAAGAGTAATGTCTGAGCAAATTGACATTGCCTATTATCTTGTTCATTCTATGGAAGGTGCTTCAAAAAAGTGGAAAAAATTTTCGGAGCGGGATAGAGTTGCTGCCATGAATTTTGCCAAAGTGGCAACAGAATACGGAGTCAAGCGAATAATCTATCTAGGCGGATTAATCCGTGCGGAGGATAATCAATATAATAAGCTCTCAGAACACATGCGAAGTAGAAAGGAGGTTGGAGAGATACTAGAGCAACAGTCCTCATCAAAAGTGACGACATTTCGTGCGGCTGTAATCTTGGGTCAGGGTGGCGGCTCATTTCAAATGCTTCAATACCTAGTGGAAAGACTTCCTGTCATGATTTGTCCAAAGTGGGTGCTTACCAAGTGCCAGCCAATAGCTGTGGGCGACGTAGTCGAGTACCTTGCCAGGTGTATCGGGGTGAAAGAAACAGAGGGAAAAAGGTTTGACATAGGAGGCCCTGAAGTTTTGACTTATATCGATATGATGAGGAAATATGCTAAAGTATTAAACAAATCTGTAAAGATCATAATCATACCATTTCTCACTCCTCGACTATCATCTTATTGGGTGGACTTGGTTACACCTGTCAGAGCATCCCTTGCAAGGCCACTGATTGATAGCCTCAAACATGATGCCACAGTACAGGAGGAGGAGGAGGAGGATGATCACTCGATTAGAGAACTGATTCCGATCCAATTGAAATCATTTGAAGAAGCCGTTCTCCAAGCAAGAAATGAGAAAGCGCAGATAAAGCAACCAAAGAGGATTGTCAAAGAGAGAAGCACTCAGAAAAATAATAGCAAGCTGTTGATGCTGTCATTGCTTGTGATGGCTGCAATTGGCTCCACCTATTATATTATAGATCGAAGGCCTGAAATTTACAATACCAGTTGGGTTATCCTTGGGATGTTATGGTATCTGGGGATAGCATTTGCCACATACTTTCTGAGATACGGTGCAAGGTTAGGCGCGCTTACTGCAGGTTTATTGGGTTGGATAACTCTTACATTCTGGCTCATAGATAACCTGTACGTTGTATGGGGGTCGTCTATCATAGCCTCATCTCCAGATGCAATTATTACCGTTCGCAACTTCATCGGAGCAGGAGTTGCTGCTCTTGTTGTCGCAACTTCTCACAATCTGTTCCATAAATTACGATGATAGATAAAAGATCTTAAAATAATCATTTCATGTCTTGAATTAGCCCTAGTTAGCACTAATATCGAACTCAACTATACCGATTCCATTCGAGGAACCTCAAAGATTCTCAAACTAGTGATTTCCAATTTCGATTTCCTGGTAGAACACTAGAGGTTGTGATTGACCCTTAGGTTATTCGCTCGATGTGAATGTACAATCTACAAAAGATAATTGAACCTCGAATGTATGTAGCCAGCGATAGAACAGTTAGGGGTAGAGGCGATTGTGTGATCTCTTGTTACCAAGAGTTTAACTTTGTTATAGCATAGGAGTTTAGCAAAGGGTAAAACAACATAAGGCTAAGAATCGATTTCACATGACATGCGACTCTGAAAAGTCCTTTGATGAAATGATGATATCGCATGCAAATATATCTATGTGGATGATTGGATAAAGATCAATAGACGTAATAGCAGTAAATCATTTTAATGAAAAAATCGAAAGGGAACTCATTCGCTAGCTGAATTGATATTAATACTTTGACCAGAAAGTACCGCTCTATATGGTTCTGTATCTGTATCATGATTTATAGTATTATCAATAATGATTGTACCTGAATCTCGTATTGATAGAGTATTGGTACCTGAAACGCCACGGAGATTGGTCATATCAAAAGTTTGGCTTTCAATATCTATACTTGCATCGGAGGTCAGGATGTAGTGAAAATCTGTGACATTACCAAATATGTTATTTGAAAATGTGTTATCAGAAGATGCCAATGCTCGGATAGCATTCTGCACACCATCAAAGCTATTATTATGTATTCTATTGTTGCTGCTCATTCCATCCTCATCTACTTCCAGTGGGTTATGTACTGATACTCCACCTGTGGAATTACTTATGTTGTTCCCATAGATTTCGTTATTCTGAGATTCAGAAATAGAGATTGGGTATGCAGATTCGTATTGATTGTATATCAAGTTGTTTCTTATCGTCGAATCATGTGTGGCTCGAGAGAACATAAGGCCTGATCCAGCATTATTGTATACCTCATTTTGTTCAAATATAACATCGTAGCAGTCCAACGAACATATGACAGCAATGCCGTTGTTGTTGTATACTTTGTTGTTCGATACTGTCATATTATGCGTACCAGTGTGTGGATCAATAGCATACTTGATATTGTCGTAGAACTCGTTACGATCAATTATAATATTGTAGCCGCCTGCAGAATAGAATCCCATCCAGTTATCATGGATTCTTGAGTGTCTTATTGCAAAATCATGTGATGGGCCCTCTGTTGACTCTCCTAAATCGATTCCCCGTCTAGATGGTGCGGCATATCCTAAATATGCAACCTCTGAATCTTCAATATATCCACCCTCGCTAACTCGCAAGTTGATAAAAGCTCTTGGAACTGATCCCATCTCTGTCTGAGAGACCGGTGAGTCAGTTTCAGCATCCCACGATGTAATTATTATGCCATTAATCTCTATTCTTCCATGAACTATTATTCCATTTACACCGGCAATCTTTAAGTAATGCAGACCATCCTCACTCGAAGTCATTGCAAAGGTGACACCATCGCTCACTTGCAGGTTAGCATTCAAAAGATATTGGCCCTCTTCTTGCTCTTCAAGTATCTCAGGATCATTTATGGCTTGAACAACATCTAGAAAAGAAGCGTTGCAGTTAACGGCAATAGTGTTTTCTGCCGCGTCATAGTCTATACATGCTGCTCCTTCTTCATTATCATCAGAGAGGAGTTGCACCTGCTGATATGATATGCTGTTCATAGAGAAAATGAGAATAGCAACTGCAGCGATGATAAAGAATGCTCTAGGAATAACCACCAGGATAGTGCTCCTTTTCAGACATTTAAACAACAGGATTGCTCATAGTGGAAAAAAATAATGTAACGTGTATCTATATCTAAGATATATAAGTTTTGTTTATCGCCTCAAAGTAAAAGATAGAAAGTTCAATTTTGTAACTGGATTAGTAACAAACATGGATAGGACATTAAATTCTGCTGTAACGGTTAGCCTCAGCACTATGAAAGATGCTAATCGGCGAGGAACCACATACGCAGTGAAAAATTATGAAAGTTGTATAAGACTTTCCTTATATATTATCCTCGGTAGGAAAATATTCAAATTCTATTGTATCTCGTTGTATTCATTTTTAGCATGAACTCAATAATCGACAAAATCGATATCAAGTCACGTATAACTTTTTTGCCAGAACTACAGCGGGTGCAATGAGAAGTAGAGTTGCTAGCCCATAAGGCAAGCCGGCTGTCCCAGTTACAAATACCGAATCAAGTATTATTATGGAGATGACCATGTTTCTGACCGCCTTTTGCACAGAAGGCAACGCATTCAAAAGATGTTGCTTGAAAGTAATAATCATGACTGCAGCAAATATCGATAGGTTCAGAAGAAATGCCCATTGCAGTTGCAGCAGCAGACCTAGAGCGGCTACGGCAGAAATAACACCCAATATCATCAAAAAGGCCAAAGTGGAATTTGGTCTTTCATTGCCTGCTTCTTTTTTGCTCAGGATAGTTATTGCTGTTACATATAGAAATAGTGATGCTGCAGCGGTTCCTACAATAGCTAATGAATGATTACTGATGTATGGCAACACAAGACTTGCTCCGAAGATTACATTTAGGAGCCTGGCGGCACCCATCGCAAATGGACCCAATGGGCCATGCTTCAGCCGGTAATTATAGGCGATTATCACAAGAGTGAGGGCTAGACTTAATGCAAGGCTTGTAGGACCAAGTATCAAGGCGATAACATTTGCAATTAACAGCGCAACTATAACAAGGGATAGCGCATACCGTTTTGAGATGTTTCTAGAAGGAAGCGGTCTAAAAGGACGCTCTCTTTTATCTATCTCAATGTCAAAATAATCATTTAGAACTATTCCTGCAACATACAATAAGCATGATGGGGCCACAAGTGCAACCAAGTGCGCGCTGTCTGCTTCGGCTAGTGTAATAGCTGCAAAGTATCCGGCCAATATATTAGAAGGCACCGTAAATACATTGGGAAGCCGGATTAGCAGAAGGTATTCTTTGAGGTGTTTGCTTACATTATGCTGCAAAGGTAGCTATACGCCTCTTTTGCTGCCTGTACGGGATTATCTTGGTATGGATAGAGCTCCACAGTAACAAACCCCCGGTAACCAATGTCATTAATTGCATCAAAGACTCGGCGAAAATCAATTGAGCCCTTGCCGGGAATCAGGTGGTTGTGAATTCTAGTGTGTGCAATGTCTGCTAAGTGAAAGTGTTCAATATATTCTGATAATTCATAGACTAGTTTAGCCGGATCTTCATTTACGCAATAAAAATGGCCGATGTCAAAGTTGAGCCTGATGTGCTTAAAATTAATAAAATTGGTCATGAACTTCTTGAACTGCGTTGAATTTTCAATAAGAAGGCCTGGTTCTGGCTCGATCAGCAATTTTATGTCTACTTCCTCAGCAATTTTTGCTACCCTTCTCACACCATCAAGGAACATTTTTTCAAACAGGCCTGTGTCTTGGGGTTGTTGTGGTGGTGGTGGCGTTGTTGTTAGTGATGGTGTCACTGGACCACCAGGCTCTGTAGACAGATGCTTTGCTCCCATTTTTTTTGCAAGCATTATGCATTCAATTGTATGCTGTATACGCATATCTCTGCTATCTTCTATCCAGGATGGATGGTAGGTATCCCCAATTGCATACAGAGTAAATGCATTGAGGTTTGAGATCTGCATGTTGGACAACGCGAGAGTTTTCTTCAATGATCTAACCTGATCATCCTTAAAAGTAGCCGCATATGCATGTGGGATATCACATAGGATCTCAACACCGCTGTAGCCTATCTTTGCAATCTCTCTTATCGAATCTTCAAGGGAATATCGCTTGAAGGCATTTGTGCTAAATGCCAGATTGATCATTAATACTATGGCTTCCAGGTAAATCGGGACGACTGCTTGAAGAATTCGTAGGCATTGTAGAATGTTACACGCTCTATTTCATTGGTGCTAAAACCAGCCTTCCTCATCTCCCTTGCTACAAGGGGGACGCTAAGCGGGTCTGATGCGCCCCAGTCAGCTGCACTATGGACCATTATTCTTTCTGTACCATATTTTTTGATGATGTTCATTGCACGCTCCGGTGATAGCTTTGATACAGGATACACCGAAAGTCCAGCCCACATACCAAGCTCGAGTGTCTTTTCAATTGTTTCTTCGACGTTATGGTCTACCAAAATTTTGTGCCGGTTGTAGCGCTTGCCCCGCTCGCTATTTAATATCAGCTCAATACGTCGCATGCCTTCCGGCTTATTATTGTGTGGCAGATGAACTGTCATGAGCATATTCTTTTCTGCCGCAATATCCATCTGCTTTAAAAATACCTCCTCTTCGAGATCATTTATGAGATTGTAACCAAGCTCTCCTACTGCTACTACCCTTTCTCTGTCCAAGTATTTCTGCATGGCTTCCAGAGCGTCTACTGCAAGCGGCCGTTCCGTGGCCTCCTTTGGGTTTACGGATATGCAGACAAAGTGCTCTATTCCAAAGTCCCTTGCCCGCTTTGTTTCAAAAGTTATCATATGTTCCCAATAGTCCTCAAATGTTCCGACCGATGTCCGGGGGCTGCCTAGCCAGAATGATGGCTGGACTATTACCTCTATCCCTGCCTTGGACATTGCTTCATAGTCGTCAGTGGTCCGAGAGTACATATGAATGTGGGGTTCAAATAGCCTTGTCATACCTATACTATGACTAGCTGCGTTGTAACTCTTTTTAGGTTGTAGAACAAATTTACAGTATCAATCGAATATGCTGGCTGCCGTTTTCCATGCACCAAACAACATTATTGTACAGCAGGTACCCCTCACTCGCAGGCAAGTCACGCTCAAGGTGAGCGCCTGTGCAGTCTGTGGTTATGACGTCCGCGTCTTTAGAAATGGTCATCGAAAAGTGAGCCCGCCTGTAATTTTAGGGCACGAGATTTGCGGAGAAATACAAAAAGACATAAGGGTAGGAGAGGGCATGACCATAAATGCAGGTTCGAGGGTTGCCGTTTGCCCCCTGATCCCTTGTCTTAACTGCCCATATTGCCAGGTCGGTGATTACAATCTTTGCATCAAGTTGAAGGAGATTGGTTCTTCCTCAGATGGCGGCTTTGCACAATATGTCACAATACCAGAGCAGTTGGTCAAGATAGGAGGTCTCGTGCCTGTGCCGGACAGCCTAACTGACGAAGAAGCTGCCCTTTTAGAGCCTCTTGCCTGCTGCCTAAACAGCTTTTCTCATATGCTTCCTTTAGCCAAGGCAAGCTCTGTGGTGATAATAGGGGATGGACCTATGGGACTCATTCACCTTCAGTTGTTCAAGAGATTATCGAGCTCGAGAGTAGCGATCGTCGGCAAAGTTCCATCAAGGATGGAAAAGTCAAAGGCAATGGGTGCGGATGCTGTCTTTGCTTATTCCCATGAAACAGTTGCGGACGTTCTTGATTTTACAGGAGCCTCTTCTGGTGCTGGCGCTGTAGTAGTTGCGACGAGCAACCCTGCTGCCTTTGAACTTGCGACAAAGGTTTCTGGCAGGAACTCGAAGATAAATGTCTTTGCGGGCATGCCAAGCAGACAGACTTTTTTGTTGGATGTCAACTGGCTACACTACAACCAGATCTCTATCACAGGCACCTTTAGCTCTACGCCGAAAATGCTGGAACAGGCTACAAAAATTGCAGCAGATAAAACGATTGACCTCTCCGCGATTGTTACACACAAGTATTCTCTTCCAGAAATAGAAAAGGCGATAGATGTCACTGAAAAGTACTACGGACTGAGGGCTGTGATAAACAAATTCTAGTGTGCATGTAACTTAAGGTGTATAAGTAAATGACAGATGGGAGGGTCTTTCTAGAGTTTCTTGTCATTGCCATATTCCACTAGTTGGCTCATGTTGTAGGATCTCTTCCGGACCTCTTCTTTTTCTCGCACCTCTTGATTTGTATCTAAGCTTGCTACCGCAGCAAAAACAATGAGTTGCGCCTTCATTATGAAAATAAACAGCACACCTGCTGCAATAGTTCATTCCCTTATTATACAGGCTACCATTATGGCCTCGCAAGCCAACTCGCTGACACAGGTTTCTACAAACCAAAGCCCAAGCGCCTACCTGAAACCAACTAGGTATAAAAGCACTATTATCTAGGCAAGAGAGAAAACAATGTTCTTATTGGTTGGATATCATAACAACCATTATTTTTAATATTACTATTGTTATTGTTGCCTAAAGCCAGATTTGTAAGGGATTTTCATTAACTAATTCCAACCCCAATGTGATCTTCTTAGATCAGCCTGTCTTGCTCATGCAGGTAGTTGTTATGTCATTGCTTTAGAATTTCCGTCAATAGCCTTGATCATAATGACCGATTATTAACTAAAAGTATGTAATTGTTAGGAATATTGCTTGACTCCTAACTAACTTTTCGAGTCATAAAAACACCATATACGACTGGCATAGAACCACCACCGTCTGTTTCTGATGACACGCTCTGAGAGGATTGGATCAGCGATTTTTCTGGCTACACAAAAAATTATAAGGAATTAGAGGTGTTGTTCATGCCACAGAGTAACCTGAGCGATATATTGATTCACTGCTTTCCAATGATGTTCTCTTATGATTTGAGACGCGCTGCTTGTCACATCTTTAGGAAAGCAACATGTTGCCGCGAAAGGAATAGTCAATACCCTTTCTTTTTCTCTCTTGTAACAGTAGACCTCACATTGCTCTCACATTGCTTGGACAGATTCCATATGAACATATCCTATTCGCCTGCTATAGACTAAATGGCCTATGTTTTTGGGGAAGAGGAGATGGCAAATTTTTATGATATTTCATTCTTGCAGGACTGCGCTAAGAGAATTAATATGAGTGGGCCGTAAGGGATTTGAACCCTCGGCCTTTCGATTATCAGTCGAACGCTCCTCCAAGCTGAGCTAACGGCCCGGTCATTTCAAAACTGTCAGCGTTATTTAATTGTGTATCAACACCGGTACACTTTTAACCCGAATGGTTAACAATAACTTAGATCTAAAATAGGCAAGAAGAAGGTACTTTCTGAATCAGAACTGAAGGAAACGGTTATGCCCCAAGAGGGAGAGTTGCTAGGCCGGGTGATAAAGTTGGTCGGTGGCGACAACATTATAGTAAAATGTACTGACGGCAAGGTAAGAACATGCAGAATCCGTGGTAAGATAAAACGCAGAATGTGGATAAGGGATGCTGATTTGGTGTTGGTTGCACCATGGGACTTTCAATCCGAGAGAGCCGACATTATATGGCGCTATATTTCCGCACACGCAGAAAAGATGAAAGCTGACGGCTTGCTAAAGGGTCTTGATTAATTTTAGCTTTAACCCAAATATCCATATATAGAAGCCCAGACAACGTATTATCGTTGCCCTTTGGTAAGGATAGCAAAGAGGCTTGTCCGTTACAATATGTTGGAAGACGACTCCAGATACAGCAGTCGACGAATGCAGTATTCTTGTGAAAAGTGCTCAAAAAAGTTTGGCGCGTGGAAGCACCTGCGGCAGCACAAGGTTGAAAACCACTCTTATTGAACACTTAAATTATCAAAATCTTGGCTAGTTTAGTGTGGGCCGGTAGTTTAGTCTGGTAGAATACCTGCCTTGCATACCGGTTACGGTAGAGGATACGTAGGTGGTCGTGGGTTCAAATCCCACCCGGTCCACTATGGCATTCTTTGATGTTCAGCAAATCATGATTTCTGAAACTCTGCTTATCAGCTATGACATTGTATCTCACATTATTGGTGGAAAAAAGATATGTGATCATTCAAAATTTCAATGAATATGTCAGTGCAGCAAAATATGTTTCAATCTACCGCACAATGCAATCTTTTGATGGTCTGTGCACAGTCTGTGTGCATGGCATGTAAACTATGTTCTGGCAACAATTCGGATAATCAAATTAAAGTCTTGAGCAGAGAGCGGTAGGTTCAAATATGGTCCCGAGTGGATGCTTTCTCCATGGAATACGTATATGCCGCTTTACTACTGCACAAATTAAAGCAGGATATTACAGAGGATAGTGTTAAGAATGTTGTGAAGGCCGCAGGCGTCACCCCAGATGATGTAAGGGTAAAGGCTCTAGTAGCTGCATTGAGCGAAGTACAAATTGATGAGGCCTTGAAGGCAGCACCGGTTGCTGTTGCAGCCGCTGGCGCTCCAGCAACAGCCACTGCTCCTGCAGCTGGAGGAGCTGGGGCAGCAGCAGGAGGAGAGGCTCCAGCCAAAGAGGAAGAGAAGAAGGAAGAAGAAGCCCTCGAGGGTTTGTCTTCGCTCTTTGGTTAGCTTTCTTTTAAGATCCCCTTCCTTTCATTTTTTATAATTTTCTTTCGCAGCAATAATGCGTCTGCTTTGAGCGTGGAGGATATCCACTTGTAATCGGGTGCTCTTTGATGATTTTACCACCACCACCACTATTACTACTACTATTTTCTATCGCGAGGAGGAATTTTTACTCTATAAATAATGATAGTAATTTACCTTCGTGGTTCAAAGATACCAAGACCGCGCCAAAGCATAGACAGCGTCTAAGAACGTGCATTCCTTACTTATTGAGTGGCAGTATAGTGACCAAGGCCACAATCCTCTCTCTCAATGTCTATTTTTACTTTTATTAAAAAATTATTGTGGGCTGTAGCCCTTTTCCTTTGCCTTGTTTGCTACAGCCTGAGCTTGCACTTGAGCTCTTGGCAGTACAAAGCTTGCAGTCTCAGGTGTGACGTATCCTGCTTCTGCGGCAAGCGATCTTGCCTGCTGTTGTGCCTTGACTAAGAGGAGTTTAACCGTCTCCGATGTCATGTAGCCAGCTTCTGTTGCCAGAGCTAGAGCCCGCTCAAACGACCTGACAAGCTCCTCCTTGTATTCGTCAAGGTTGATCCTAAGATCCTGTTCCTTGAACATCAGTCCTTCTGCGATTGCGAAGTTGACTGAAATGCCGGCTTCAATCGGCTTTACGTTGAGCTTACTCAAAAGCGATGCAAGGGGAGTCGATATTACATCCCCAGGCTTTACAACTAAAGTATCCTTACTGACCCATATCGTTCCTTGATCTATCTTAGTCGGGACATTGGCAATCTTGAACTCTGACAGAACGGGGCCAGGCGTAATGCCGGTGTTGCCCGATGGCACGACAATTTCCTTTGTGGCAATGTCTCCACCCTTAGCAGGAAGGAAGACTTTGTTCTGTGCGAATATCAAGTTGAGCTTGAATGGATTGATATTTGTGAATATTAGAGCGCATTGGCCTTCTAGCTGCTTACTCAGGTTCTCAAGGCCTGTAACGCCCTTGACCTTTTCAAATGCTCGAGTAGCAACCTTGTTTTTGATTATTTTAATCTTGATGTCATTTCGGAACTTTTTGCGAATCATCATCAACTGCGCAGCCCGCACCTTGGTCATTTTTGACAACGCAACCACATTATACTCTGTGGGAACTCTCTGGAGCTCTTCGTACATAAGGCGCTTCTTCTTGGGATAGTGCTTGCGCGTAGGGGGTGCCATCTTCTGCGACATGCTTATTCTTTGTTCTCCTTCGTATTAAGCGCACTCAGTTTAGATGCCTTACCCATTGTGAACTTAACCATGGCGTTTCTGATGTTTTTGTCGCCCTGTGGCAATTTTTTCTCAATCGCTGCAATAATCGCGCTTGCATTCTCGGCAAGTTGTGTATCATTCATTTTCTCGTCTCCTATTTTGGCAGAGACGTTGAGCTGGTTTTTTGACCTCACTCTGATCGACTTCTTAAAACGGGCCGCGATCGAATCTACGGGCGCCCCATATGGAAGTGGGGTGGGCATCTTTCCTTTTGGGCCCAAAAACTGTCCAAGTGATCGACCGATAGTGGACATCTGAGCAGTATCGGCTAGGAAGAAGTCATGTGCCCTTACGATCTTGCGTGCTTCGCGTCTGTTGGTGCCAAGCCTATCAAGCTCGGCGGGATCCATTATTGCATCTACGCCTGCATTGCGGGCTCTGCTGCCCATATCCCCTGTAGCTATTACGCATACCCTGGGCTTCTTGCTTGAATTATGGGGAATAGCTACTACCTCATTGAAGCTAAATCCTTTCTTTACATCAATATCCTTGAGAACAAGGGTCAATTCTGCAGATTGGGTAAAGTTGCGACTTGTAGCTAATTCTCGCGCCTTTTTGACCAATTCTAACACTTGGTTAGGGTTTACCATTATCTTTAAACACGCTCAAAGCGTATAAAGCCACTTTTAATCTTTAGGATTTCTTCATTGTCAATAGCGTAGTTAATCCAGGACGGACAGACGGACAGATTGTTATTTTTACTAAGATATTACTTTCTCACAACGAGAATAAGAAGTTCTATGCATGGACCATAAAGTAGACTGAGGAAATGCAATCCTATAGAGTTTACGACAGAAAAGGGAGAGAATGAGGAGGATGGGGCGGAATTAGATAGAGAAAAAAGCAGCGATTAATTTTTCAAAGAACTAAATTACTTCCTATTTTGTACGGTAGGTAATTGCCCGCATGAAGGAAGGACTATCCTATTTTATTAGATATCTCCCTTCAAATTCTAGCTGATTGTCATAAACAAACAGACAATTACATTCATGTCAGGACCCTATGATCTTTTGAAGGTCAACAATACTTGTCAGCAGCAAAGCTCCAAGTGCAGGAGCAGAGAACCATCAATTAGAAAGCTGTATTCCCTTCAGCTTCTATGAGGAGGCAACGGGTTCAACTAAAATGATTTGATAAAGATGAGATGGAAAATCTGAATATAGCTAAGTGTCATATACTGTAGAGTTAGCTGTACAACTTTTGGTATTGCAAGCGGTGTGTCAACAATAAAGTCATACCAAAGCGATACGATGTATGCTTGCAGCATTGCAATAAGAGGTGACATAGTCATCTTAGTTGGTTTCTCTACCATAGACCCTCTTTGCCTTTGGATGTGAGCTGTTATTTACAAAAAGGATAGCTCTGATTGATAATAGTAGATCATTTCAGTTCAATTCATGAGCACCTAGAAATATCGCTTGCTCTACAGTCACCAATTCGAAACAAGAGTGATGAGACGTCTTAAACTATCTCAAAAATAACAATCAACATCTACTATAATGATTGATCACTGTACGTATGTTCTGTGCTCCAACCTCATAGTTGTTTGTACTTGAGATGTTAATTTTTGCATATGAAAGTACGCATGCAGACCTGAGTTTCTTTTACCGCTTTTTGAGAGATTTTTTCTAACTGTTAAGCCTAGTTTTGGAGCGTAAGTTGTGGGGGGAATTATATCGTGAATAGGCAAGATCTACAAACACACAAGACCACGAAAGAATATATATATATATACGTACTTTGTGGGTTATGCTTCTCCATTTATGAAAGACCACATTTCTACCCTGAAAGGCTAGAATTTCTTCTTGACACAAGATAGCAGGCTCAGAAATAGTTAAAAGGATGCAAAAAATAATTGACTTGATATGTACGCATTGCCAAAGCTTCTTAACAAATTAGATCTAGGAGGAGGTAAGAATTGTGTCAGAAGGATATATTTTAGGTAATCGCGACAGCGAAATAGCAAGGCTTGAAATGCAGGCGACTTTATTTGAGTCTATAACAAAACAGACACTTTTGAATGCAGGTCTGAAAAAGGGCATGAGCTGTATCGATATTGGATGCGGTTCTGGCTCTGTAACTAGGCTGATGGCTAAAATCGTAGGCCAGACTGGACGGGTAGTCGGTGTGGACATCGATGATAGATATTTGCAATACTGTAACCGCAGCGTCACTGGGAGACAAAATGTTGAGTTTATCAAGGACGATATCTGCCAAACCCGGCTAGATAGCAAGGAAAGATTTGATATTGTCTATTCTAGGTTCATGTTTCACCACTTGACCGACGGACGAGAAGCTGTGCGCTCTATGAAGCGACTGACAAAGAAGGGTGGTACAGTAATGATCCAGGACCTGGATCATGCGCCTGGCTCATGGATATGTTATCCGAAAAGTAAGGTTGTCGATACACTCAGAAAAGTATATGTCGCTCTGATAAAGAAGAGAGGAGGCGACCCCATGGCAGGCAGAAAGCTCTACAATCTCATGATTGATGAATCCTTTAATGCAAATGTGGAATGCTACTCGCCTTGCATTTTAATGGGCCAAGAGCCATATAGCTCCCTTGGATCGCAGCTGGCGGAAAGCATTAAGCCCCAAATTTTAGAGTACGGCTTGCAAAGCGAGCGGGAATACGTCAAGATGTATGAAGGGTTGAAAGCGCTTGCAAAGGATAAGGGAAGTTTTGTTACATATTCTAGGTTGTTTAGTGTGTTTGGAAAAAATTGAGAGAATAAGAATGGGCTGTCTCCCGCTGCTCCGGAATAGTCAGGATAGGAGATTCCTTAATAACTTGGAAAATAATACAATCGTTATTCAGTGTTCGCACGCATAATAACACAGATGGTGGAGGTACCGCAAGAGTGACCTTTTACGAGACTGCAAGTGGTAGAATAAATGCAATTGAATTTGCATCCGAGAAACCTGCTAGTGACACTCTACTTTGCATACATGGACTCTGTTGTGATGCAAGACTTTTTACATATGTCGGAGGCAAACTATCTAGTGCGGGTTACAATGTCGTCAGCATCGATCTGCCAGGTCACGGCATGTCAGATGGCAAGAGGGGCGATTTGGATTTTGATGCCTGCATCAAATCTATTCATGAGATAGTTACGCAGCTTAAAAAGAGATCGGCAAGAATATTCATGCTCACCCACAGTATGGGATGCATCTTTGCTCTATGGTATACACATGTATTCAAGGCTTCAATTGATGGATTGATTCTGCTATGTCCATTCCTGAGAGTCCGCAATATGAAAAAGCGGTATGATGCAGATCCTAACACTTTAGAATATCTCCTCTTGTTTTTTGCAAGGATATTTACGCCGAATAAACGCATCAACATGGTAGAGTCTTTCCCAGCATATGTGAAGGCCGGCGGCGACGAAATTGTATGGATGATGAAAGATCCAGTGGCAAATTTCAAGTATTCCTATCGATTCATTGTAGATATACTTGCAATAAGAAACAGCAAGATATCTGAACTTGCGGATCTTGGCGATATCCCAGTAGTCATTTTACATGGTAGAAAAGATAGAATGATCTATGTCCAAGTGTCTGAAGAATTTTTCAAGCTACTTCACACGGACGTGAAGGAAATCAAGATATTTGACTGCGACCACTGGTTCTATGACGCAATTTTTTACGATCAATCTTTCTCAAGACACACTGAAGAGTCAAGGATGCAAATCGTATCATTCATGACAAACTGGCTGAAGTCTATGCGTAGTAGTACTAGATAAAAAATGCATTATCTTTTGATTATCCATATATGTATCCATAGTTCATAGACAGCATATGATATGAGAGAGAGAGAGAGAGAGAGAGAGAGAGACGATGTCTCTTCTATTTTTTCCGAATGCTTTCAAGAAGCTGCGGAACTGGAGCATCCTTCACCAGCGTACGATAATACGATATGAAGCGCTGGGCGAGGTATGGATCATCGTAATGAGAAATTGCCAATGTGAATTGTTCAGGGTTAGTATAGTCAGTAGTCTCATAGCACACGGTCGTACCATCTACTACGATGAAACTTGCGGACAATTTTGCTTGCCTAAGCTCAAATCGCTGAGACTTGATTATCTTGTTCACCATTTCAAAGATTTCCCTGTTTGGAGGAACTCTCAATATTGCATTAAGTCTATTTTCGACGCTTATCTGGTCGGGCAAGCCATCTAGCATGTGCATTATAAGACCCTCATTAGCCACTTTATGGAACATCAGTTTGGAGAAATGAGGATCATGATAGCGCGTCGCTAGATACACCTCTTTCTCTGCACTTTCTAATAGTTTTGTTACTTCAAGCACTAGTTTGTTGTAATCCTTGATAACTGAAAATCCTGAAAGGTGTGTCCCATTTACAATACTCCTCAAGCCAGTGTTTTCTATTATTTCCTCAATCACTTTTTCCTTCTGATGTAAAGGAAAATCTTGCCTAGACTTGAGGACATCGACTGCCTTGAGGTTCCAATAATTGGCTAGAATTTGCTCAAGAGTCTTGATATGCCCGTTATAGATAAGCGAGCCGAAGGTAGTAGTTCTGTAAACTGAATTACGTTTCTCTATAAACCCTAAGTCGAGCAAGCGTTTGAGCCGGGCATAGAATTGTTTCTTGCTAAGATTGCCCTCATAGCTCATAGCAGAACCCTTGAAGCCAAAATATGCCATCTTTATGATATTTATTGAATGTCTGTCGGCTAGAGGAGCGAAAACCTGCTCTAGACTAGTAGCTTGCTCATGCATTCCCATATAGTAGCCCCAGGCGGTATTTAACTCTTCTCTGATCCCAAAAATGGAGATATCACTTTATTGTGGTATATTGAGGCCAAAACAGGCCGTAAATCATAGGCCTTTATATATCAAATGATTCAGTCACCTCTCACCAAAGCATTTATCTTAATTTACAGGTTGGAGTAAATTTTTCGTTCAGGGAAGCGGAAAGATATTGGATTTAAGTCTTTCTCTCTCAGCCCTGTCATATTTTTAAATAGTTCCCTAAAATGGGAACTGTAGTTTTTTAAACAAAGATTGTATCTGTATCCAGACATGGAAACTATTATAGCTCCCATAAAAAGACACGACACAGGACAACAACAACAACAAATTACCGAGGCGGTAGTTCAAGCTTCTTTTATCCGCTCTCAGGCGATACTCTTTAACTCTCGCAAAAAGCATGGGTTGCTTTATTCGGTTGCTACTATAGCAGGTCTATTTTGCATCCCAGGCATTCTGGGTGCGATGGGTTCAGAGACTGAAATCCAGCTACTAATCCAAAGAACTATACCGCTTCCTTTCATCACGTTAATGATCGCGGTAGGCATGTATATTCTGAATGACCTTATCGATGCAGAGGCTGACAAGGTCAATTCGAAGAACAGACCGATACCTTCTGGCTTGGTTTCAAAAAAACAGGCGTGGAGTTTTATTATACTGACAAACGGAGCGGCTGTGGGGATGTTGATGCTTACACTCACCCTAGCTAGTATTTTACTGGTAGTGCCAATGATACTGATTGGGATATTCTACTCTACGCCTAAAAGAATCGCGCTTATGAATCGGTTTATGCTCAAAAATGTCGCAATCGCATCATTTTATATGATGTGTACGATGCTCGGCATGACGTCGAGCTATGGTATAGAGCTTGCAATCAATAATCCAATTGCACCCGTTCAAACTATGGCAATATCAGGTATCATGATATTTGTCGGCTCAACAATCAATGATTTGGGAGACATAAAAGGAGACAAGGCAGCTGGCAGACGCACAATTCCAATTATTTTGGGCGGCGAAAATACCATCAAGGTGTTGACTATTCTATTGATAAGCATGCCAGCTCTATCTTGGATTCTTTATGGGACATTTGTTGAGCACCATACCATAAGCATGATGACGACAGCTACTCCTGTTGCAGTAACTATCCTGGCATCGCTTGCACTCCTTAGAATGGCCAACATACGGAAAGTGTTTAAAGATATGAAATTAATGCGCGAGCAACACAAAAAATGGTTCCCACTTTATATGGTACTACAGTTAGGCTTTGTAGTGGGGTCCTTCTTGCCTTTATGATAGCCTCCTCCCGCATACATAGAAATGGGCGATATAGGCTCCAGGACATGGGGAAAAGATTCCCCTGAAAGGGCAACTATCTCTCCAGATCTGCGTCCTGCAGGGAAAGAAGCTATAATAAGCACCTATGGTTTTCTTAATAATGAGTGCCTACAAGTGGTAAGATCTCAGACATCAGCAGCAACAGTTCTCAGAACTATTGCTGACGACAAATCAATGGAATTATTTGCAACTGTTGCTCAGGAAACAGTAGACAGCAAGAACCTCAAAAACAGGACGAAGCTTACACGTAAACAGTATTATTCCAGACTTTCGAGGATGACAAGGGCTGGCCTTGTCAGGCGAAAGAATGGCAAGTATATTCTCACCACCTTTGGGAAGATTGTTTATGACTCCCAGACGACAGTGCAAAATGCCCTTAACAACTACTGGAAGCTGAAAGCGATTGATTCGCTAGAAATGTCAAACGAGCTTCCAAAGGAAGAACAGCAGAAGCTTATCGAGACATTGGTTGACAACGAGGAGATAAGAGGAATCCTTGTAAAAGGAGGTTCTGTGGAGTCTCCTTTCAGGAAGTCCAGCGTAATGTAAATAGGCTGACTCAGGTATTAACAGGGCCGCTACCAAGTAGCGATATAATTTTTTATTCCTTTTTATTTTTCTAGTCTTTTGTACGTGATTAATAAAGCGTTGATGATTTCGAGGCAAAACACAGAAACTCGGCACCAGATATATTTATCATAGAGGGGAGGGCAAGTTGGACTGTAACACACTATTAGCACAAGAACAAAAAACACTGAATCTGGATTATACTGTAGAAAACTAGAGATAATGTTGTAATGTTTCAGGTAGAAAAGTTCAAAAATATATGAAGAAACTCTATCTATCAAAAATTTAGATCAGTTAACAACTTGTGAATCGGAGAATCAGATGGTATCGTGCAAGCAATGTTGATAGGATGAGCAAATGGGATCAATA
>DATDKS010000123.1:0-5839 GCA_036519825.1 Nitrososphaera sp.
TATCCAATTTTTGTATGGCGAATCAGTATATTATGAGACATATATGTTGGACCAAGTGGGTAACAGTGAAAACGAGTCTGAATAGCATCATCAGTTATTCCAAGGCTCTCCACCTCACGACCCCAAAGCACGCTCAAACTATCAAAGGGGACCTATAATGGAGAAAATTGTTTGGCAGCGGAGATTATGCCTCCCGCTTTTTGATGGCATCTCCCCATGGTCCAATAAGGGAATTTCAATCGACAATCGATTGAGAAATAATTGAAATGATCAAGTTGAATTTATAGGCGTAAGTTCTACAATCAGTCCCTGACTCCATTTGTATTTTGTATCCATTAATTTCGAAACTTCTGTAGCCAATGCAGGCTCTTTTTCTTGATCAACTATTCGTGCATTGCCTTTGGATATCCTATCATTTATGCTGAATGAAATTGCCGCATCATGCTTAATATTCTGAACCCAATGCGCAACTTTGAGCTGCTCGGATATTATGTAATATCTTTCATTATGCTCTACGAACCATATCTCTATTCTGTGCTCTTTGCCTGACTTCCATCCATGCGTGATCAAATATAGGAACTGAGGTTGACTCAACTAGGATTTTGTAACCGCTCGTTATTCTTTAAAAGTTCTTGTACGTGAAAAGCCTTCACAATGACATTCTCTCATTTTAGGTGACAGCTGATCTTCGAGATACCTTCATTAATTTAGCGCTATCATTTGCAATGACGAAAAGTCATTAATAGCTAGATCGATTCGATAATGGCATTGGGTCCACTTTTTGAACGTTTTTTATCTTTAGCGGGCCCAGAGGGATTCGGCAGAAAAAACGTCACAATCTAGACCCAATGTAAATCAATGACAGAAAAATGAGAAGTGGCATCTAGTTATTAATGAAATGCCTATAAGTTAGGGATTACTATTGATAGGGATTCGGGGAATTATCATTGCAGCCACCAGATTGGATTAGGAGGGATATCTTTTTCTCTGCTAAATTCCATTTCTGCTGTGTCGGGCTGGTTCTGTCTATTTTTTACTATTTCGATCTCGCGTACGCGGTGTCTATAGTATTCTTCACTATCTGAAAAAGTTGATGAACACATGCTACATGTAAAACGTGGGTGCTGAGGCTCATTCGTAACGAGCGATGATGTTGCAGCTGGTGTTTTTTTCTCTTTTCTTTTTTCGTTTATTATCCTGATGACTTTGTCTTCTTCAAATGAAATCGTTATTACTCCGCCTTCTTGCCAAAGCTGAAAGTGTGTTTCAAATTGCTCTAGAGGTGGTAAATTGAAGCAGGCCACAGGATTGCTGTCAAATTCACATGATTTTTTCAGCGTCAAGTATTTTTCATGCAACTTGCTCAACCAAGTGTCAACTATTTCTGAATGGTCTGAAAGAATTGCCTCAACAATTTCTGGTGTGTAAACAGCAATTTTAATCAAGAGTGCATTATTTGGAACAAGCTTGTAGCCCCTAATGTCCAATCCGCAGGATGGATCGTCAAGTGCGAGGACAGGGTCGTCAATATTCTCCATGACCGTAACATATATCGCTAAATGAATAATTAACGATGGCTTAACATAGTTAAGCATTTGCGCTATTCTACCTATTCTTTACGTGGCTTTGACTGCAACAAGAGTATCACAGAGACGCTCACAACCTTTTATCTGAGGAAAGATCATCTATCTGAATTTATCTGAGTATCTATGTTGTGTGAGGATTAGCATATTATTCTTGTTCTGACTCTTCTGTGTGTGACGTCCTGTAGTCCTGTTAAGGTATACGCTATATTTCTTGATCAAGTCACCGTCACTATCCAAAAGTTGTAGGCGTTATCTACGTTGATATAAAAAAGGCGGGCCCAGAGGGACTCGGCAAAAAAACTTCAGAATATGGACAACGCGAATTAAGGAGAACCAACATAAAAAATTGAGGCCCAGTTACAGTATACGTGTATGGATTAGTTAGAGTGCTATTGCTGAAGCTCAGATGAAATCGGCTAGAATTAGCAGCTACTGAGGATTCAGTGTCTGTATAAGTATGCACATTGCTGCCTTTAACAGCAGCGGCGCGCCTTATTTAGCTTCAAGTCTAGGCATGAATCTAGCATTATGTAGCTCGTCATTGGGTATAATACATATCCTCTTGTACTATATCAGAAAGAACAATGCCATTGAAAGTGAAGAACAAGCTTGTACTCTTCATAATGGTAGCCGCGGCTGTTGTGGGTATAGCTGTAGTGCCGCTTCTGATGTCTACCTATTCAACTAATCTTGCTTGGGAACAAAAAAGCAAGCCAGTATTGCATGAGGACATGCTTGCACTGGAGCTTGTTGCAGAGGGATTAGGTTCCCCCACAAGCATGCGCTTCCTTGACGATGGCACCATCTTAGTTCTGGAAAAGAATAACGGCCAGGTCAGGGTCGTTTTGGATGGCAAGCTCCTGGAAGAACCGGCTATTCAGGTTGAGGTAGCTAATGGCGCAGAGCAGGGTCTACTTGGAATAGCAACTTGGACCGAAAAGAACTATACCACTTCGGTGTTTCTCTATCTGACTGAAAACTATGAAGACAAGACGCGGAATCGTGTATACAAATACATCTATGACGAGTACGAGAAGACTCTTGAAAACAAGACACTGGTTCTAGACCTGCCTGCTGACCCAGGCCCATTTCATAATGGCGGCAAAATAGCAATTGGGCCTCATGACGGTTACTTGTACGTAGTGATAGGTGATGTGAGTTCAGGGGGAGGGATGCTAGATAATCAGATTCGCGGCAGACAGCCCAATGAAAAATCAGTTATCCTCCGTGTGGATAGAGATAATGGAACCCCTGTACAAGATAATCCGTTCTACAATTATACCCGCGATATGGGAAAGCTCTGGCGATACTATGCCTATGGCATACGAAACAGTTTCGGTATGGACTTTGACCCGGTGACAGGCAAGCTATGGATAACTGAGAATGGAGACAATGTATACGACGAGATAAACATCGTAGAGCCTGGCTTTAACAGTGGCTGGCACAAGATCATGGGGCCGATTGGAAGAAGTAACATGACAGTTGAAGACGATCTTGTCATCTTTGACGGAGCGAAATATGCAGAGCCGATATTTAGCTGGTATGCTCCTGTAGGTGTAACAGACATTGAATTTTTCAATTCAACAAAACTAGGAGACAGATATGATGATAACATTTTTATCGGCGACATCAATCATGGCAATTTATACTTCTTTGAAGTAAATGGAGATAGAAAGGGGCTGGCGTTTCATGATCCACGATTGCTCGATCTTGTAGCTGACCCGGTGAAGGAAGCGGAGGATAGTGAGCTGTCTTCTCTAATCTTTGGCGAGGGTTTTGGGGGGATAACTGATATCGAGACTGGACCTGACGGCTTGCTCTACATATTGACATATGAAGGAGGTAAAATTTATAGGATAATGAAAGGCGTAAGCTAAATGCGGGAACTGTCCTTCTCATATAAAACACGTCTCGAATTCCTAACATGCGATTAGCGCATAGTTAATTGTAAATCTCCTAACTGAAGTAGTGCATACTAGATCATCCGTAGATTGTTACTGAGAAAACAAGGGCCCAGAGGGACCCAGCAGAAAAACTTCAAAGTATAGACCCAATGAATTAAGGGAAAAGAATGAAGATCGAGATCCAGTCTTATTATACTTATCCTATTAGTTATAAATTGCTATTGATGAAGAGATGTTAGTCAACATTGCGATATTGACTAAAAGTCAACCACTTGCAGATACAATGATGTTGGTTGCATTATTTAGGTCTGCGCAGCATTGGAGCTATGGAAGGCGATGTTCCTATTTGAATGGAGCCAAGTAACTCAAATCCATGTCGTTTGTAGAGCGGTATATTCCTAGGATTTGACGATTCAAGATAAGCAAGCTTGTTGTCGCGATCGAACTGGATAAGTATGTGTTGCAATAACGCAGAGCCCAATCCTTTGCCTTGTTGAGAAGGATCAACACCCATAAGTGGCAAATACCAGTGAGGCTCACTTGGATGATAGCGACTCATTTGTTCAAATACAGGAAAGACGTCCTTTTGAATCTGACCAGAAACTGTGTGTTGTAGTAGAGCAATCAGTGCGTCTTCATCAGGGTGCACATCAGGTGGAAGCCACAATGCTGCACCAGTATAGCCATTGACATAGTAGGCGCTTCCGTGTGCAAACGCTTTCCCACCGAATGCTCTAACAAAGCTAGGGAAATGCATGAGGAACTGCTGCGAGTCAGGCCACACCCAACGCGCAGCTGGGTCCTCCCAGTTAGCCCGTACCAAGACATCAATGATAGATGCTTCGTCTGATGCGGTAGCAGCAGTCTTGATAATGGGTGTTATCATAATCCTTTCCTCTTCTTTCTAGATCCTTAGTTAGCTATAAAAGATATATTCTTGCCAATGTTCGTCTAGCGCATACATTACCCGGGCTTATATTCATGGCATTCATTGATCAAAATCTGATACCACAATGGTGGGGCCCGAAAAGACTTGCTACTTCTGTTGTCAAGATGGATGTAAGACCAGGTGGCATCTGGCGGTTCGTCCAGCGAGACTCAGACGGAAATGAGTATATCTTCAACGGCTCGTATCATGAGATTGTGCCTCCTAAGCGGCTTGTATACACCTTTGAGTTTGAAGGAATGCCAGGACATGTGATAGTTGAAACAGTGACATTTGAAGAAGAGCACGGCAGCAAGACGAGGCTTATCAGTAAAACTCCCTTCCAGAGAGGTGAGAATCGCGACATTATGGTCGACCTCCTCCGCGTGGGTGGAGGAAGGGCAGAGAGTAAAGATCGTTTAGCCGATATTTTGAAATATTTGAAAAATATTCATAGAGGACATCACGATAATGATTAAAGCCTCGATTAATACAGGCCATAAGATAGTGGTCAACTGGTTTTTGATGCCACTGCCTAATGCCATCTGTTGTTCGAAGGATAGCGGACGTGCCCGATGGCTTAGTACTGACAGAAGCAAAGCAAGTCGGGGGAAAATATTCAGTGAGTAAATCCAATGATGAGATAGTAAGAGATCGTGTACGCATGGAATGGAGTGCAGCAGCACCCGGCTGGAAAAAGTATGGAAAAGACATGTTCAAGTGGATGGCTCCAATATCGGATAAGCTCATAGAGTCGGCTGAGATCAGTACTGGGCAGACGGTACTAGATGTAGCCACAGGAATTGGTCAACCTGCACTAACAATAGCAAAAATAGTTGGTCAAAATGGAAAGGTTATAGGAGTAGATTTGAGTCCTGAAATGATAGAGGTAGCAAAGGAAGAAGCTGCTTCTTCGGGCCTCATAAATACTATACACTTTCAAGTTGTTAAAGACGAAAGCCTCTCCATGTTTTCTGATAACACGTTTGATTCAGTAGTTTGTCGTAATGGTCTTATGTTTATGCCAGATACGGTAAAAGCACTTACGGCTTTTATCAGAGTCCTAAAGCCAGGAGGAAAAGCCTCTGTCACTGTCTGGAGTTCTCCAGATAAGTCACCTGTAATGGCAGCACTGATGAATATAGTATCTACACATGTTCCCGATATGAAGCAATCTTCGCCAGTTAAGCCCGGAGGACCGTTTAGCATACCTAGTGTAGATATGCTCCGTGACTATTTCTTGAAAGCAGGCTTCTCCAACTTTAATGCTGAGACAATTGAAGTAACAGTAGCACAGACAGACACAGCTGAACAATTTTGGCAGGCCATGACTGAAGTAACTGGATTTTTAGCCATTTTACTATCTAAGTTGTCTGACGAGAAGAAGATGGCAATCAAGAATGATGTTATTGATTCTCTCCGTA
>DATDKS010000124.1:0-2816 GCA_036519825.1 Nitrososphaera sp.
AGTTTTAATATACTGGCACTATTTCTCTCATTTAACCGTTGAGAATCTCATCTTTTGTTAATGAAGGCATCTGTAAGAAATTGAGGATACTTCTGGTTGACGATGAGTCTGACGTGGTTGAGGTTTTCGGGCGAGGGTTTAAGCTTAAGGGTATGCAAGTTGACGCTTACACATCCCCTCAAGAAGCACTCTAATCTTTCAAGCCAAATACGTATGACCTTGCAATCCTGGACATCAGAATGCCAGATATGACCGGCTTTCAGCTGTATAGAGAAATGAAAAAGCGCGACCCTTCAATTACTACCTGCTTTCTTTCTGCTTTTGAGATCCAAGCAAATGAGTTCAAGAGCGTGTTTGCATCTATGGACGGCGTCAAAACAATCATCAAGAAGCCAATATCAATCAATGAACTGTTAAATGAAATACCATCTTTTTTAGAAATCCCTGCAGCTGCTAAAGCTGCTCCACGTTAGAATATTCATTTTGCATTTCGAAAATCATCAAGTGCTAATAGGGCAAGCTTTAGGATTTTCTCAAAGTGGTCTGACTAAAAACGAAGAAGAGGATGTAATGATGTACTCTGGATAATCACCCAATGCTAAAGATATAATCCTCAGCGAAATTGCAAGCGAGTGAAATATCAGTCTAGAGAACTCCAATCCTCTGTGCCATAGCCGGTTTGTTCCTCCTTATTCTTTTCTTCCTTGCCTTAAGTTACAATAGGAACTCATTTGATTGCTCATCTGCAGTATATCCTTCTTCTTCAGGCTCACTCATTTTGTTTATATTGTCAAAAGCTCAAACGTAAATTAGTTAAAACGCTGTAGACTCAAAATCAAATATCATTGCGGTCAAAAATGGCTTCAGATAGTTCTGTGAATGAAGTATCTCTTGTTCGATACATTTAGGCTCTTTTCAAAGCTTGAATAATATCTCGAAGAGAGGTGACTGTCTCCAACATTCCATCAAAGATCTTCTCTCTTCTCACAGCTGCTAGATTTAAGCTCAGACTACTAAATCTATATCTTGCTATGACGTTCCTCAACTTAGCGATACATTCATCTGGAGTTCCAGCAACCGCAAATTTATCAACGATTTCTTCATCTACCAGTTTATCTATCTCTTTGGGATACTGCACATTCGGTGAGAAGTACCAGCCTTTGACTTTCTTGACTGCTTCTATGATTTTCGACAATTTCTCTTCATCGATTAACATATCCGGAGGTCTTAGCAGTGCCAAGTAATAGGCAGCGTATAGTTTGACACTTTCCTTTGCTAACTCGCCGTCACTCGAAACACATATGGTTAAACGTGGTGCTATCTCTATTCCCTTGACATCTCTTCCAGCACGCATTGCGCCTTCTGAAATCCAGCGAAGATAATTTGTTACCTGTTGATCAGAAATGTACCGAGCTCCAATCACAATTATGTCGGCAACCTCGCCAGCCAGCATTGCAATCCTCGGACTCCTGGTACCAATAAGGATCGGAACATTATGTTGTGGACGAAATTCTAGACTAGCATTGTTGTAAGGCAACTGATAGATTTTGCCTTGGTAGTTAACGACTCTTTCAGTCAACAATTGCCTGATAATATGAACAGCTTCTCTAAGTGTTGATTCAGGAGGAGATCGAATTACTCCAAGTTCTCCAATGCCCGCACCGGCTCCTATACCTAAAAAGGCTCTTCCATCTGATATTTCATCGAGCGTTGACGCGGCTGCTGCAATTACCGCAGGATGTCTTGTATAGGGGTTCGTTACAAGGCTTCCTATTTTCAAGCGATTGGTGGCAAAAGCGCACAGCGCTTGTATTTCATAGGTGTCGGGGTAAAAGATCACATCAGATATTCCAAGTCTGTCGAAACCAACTTCTTCTGCAAGTCTTGCAAGCTTCATGATCTCTCTAATTCTAAGAACAGGAGTTATCTCTGCCTCAAAAATGGGTATCATGGATAATATCAGTGGTCTACATCGTTAAACATTCTATTCTATACCTTTCGAAACCAAAAATTTTTCACTTGATCAAGGACGATAAATCTGTTTTAGATTTTAAGAAGAGCTTAGTCCACCAAACAGACACCCACATCCAAGAAGACGGTAGCAGCTATTACTGCAGATCACATGGACACAATCGTCACAATCCTGTAAGCAAAGGAGTGCTAAAAAGGGGTTCGTGAATGAGGTCCGTACCGAATTTATCCTGCGAATGTCTTCTTTTGAATCAATCTCGGTCTGCTAGAAAATATTCATTCACCTATTGAATTTTTTAATTAGCTCGCCTTGAATGCTCCAGACATGCAATATAATATCTCAAAGCATGGTTATGATACTGGACTGACGTTCACAAAAAAGGCAAATGCTAACTTTGTTGACAAATTCAAACTACGGATAACCACTGTTTTCGATTATTTTCCAGAGCTCCACAATGAGACTGTATACGTAGGTTGGATAGCTCCCCACGGTTGGGCGAGAGGCTGTTGTTATTGCACCAGTGCGACCACAAATAGGCCATTGAAAATAAGCCTGCAGCCAAACGAAACGAACTTTACCATAGCACATGAGTTTACTCACTTGCTTCAAGCAACAAGGAAAGAAGAGCTTGGAATACCCACTGGTGAAAGACCTTGTGATATTTGGGCTTTAACTCGTTTGCCGCTGGATTTGATTGATGACCATCCTAGTTACATAGGCAACTATTGTATGCGAAAGCACTGGAAGGTTATCAAGAAGACAGTCAGGGAACTTGCATTTAGAGCTATAGACGTTAGAAGGACCAATAGGCAATACATAGTGTGGCTTGAAGATGAGATAAAGA
>DATDKS010000125.1:0-6502 GCA_036519825.1 Nitrososphaera sp.
GAATTCAACAAAGTAAAAATACTCCCACGAGGATATGCACCCAAGTCAATGTATGCTGGTTCTTATGAGATGCCAAACTGCAATGCCTGTGGTAGACAAGTGCAGCCGGGAGAGCTGTCAGAGAGTTTCAGCTGTCCAAAATGCAGGAATGCAACAATATGGCGTTGCGAGGGTTGCAAGGGCAAGCAGAAAAAGTACCAATGTACTGCCTGCGGGCACAAAGGCCGCTAAGTGAGTACTTTGAAAAAGCTTGTAACAAGCTCTCTTTGATCCTGCTGCATCGTCATAACAGCTTCTACCAGCTCTTTTTCGACTGATATCTGCTTAACGATGACTGACCTCATCTTCTTGATGTCAAGCGGCGCAATGCTATCGATTTCGCCTGTGCTGTAGGCGTAAATGTATTCGTTGATTATCTTTGAAACAAATGACGGCGCCACCAATATCAGAAATAGCAAACTCTCTTTCATTACCTTGGAATTAGAGTCGCTTGCTGACAGTGATGATATGTATGAGTGCAGCAGCTTCATACGATTATCGCTTAGCTCCTCAATTGATGATGCTACCAAAATACCAGTGTCTGTCAGTTCGTAGAACGGCACTCCTTCTAGCTGGAGTGCCTTTGGCCCCCTCCTCAAGGGCAGCCTTCCGCCTTCTCTTACCACACCTGCTGGAATGAGAACTTCGTCAAGGTCGCGGAATATACCGGAGTAGATATTTTGCCATAAGATACCATGCTGTTTGGCAATGGCGTGTGCTATCGATGTCCTGGTGCGAAGATCTGGGTTCTGCTCTGTAGCTAAATGTGCAATGATGCCCCGCTGCCTCTTTGCCTCGCCGGTGAACTTGTTCTTACGGGTCTTAAAAGTATCAAATATCGCAATAGTTGACTTTTTCACTTGCAAGCACCATCCGCAAGGTTATTTTTACAGCAGTCTGTTAATATTTTAATTTGTTGTTTTTCAGGATTAAATTTCAGCAAGCATGCCATGTAATATAGATGAACGTATACACCCTTCCAAATAAACTCAGCATATTTTCTTTGTATAACTATCATAACCTTTAACTAATTTTGTACCTTAAATTATAAATTTTATAGCGAAGATACGGATCTTTGAATGTTTTTATTGATGCATATCTGACCCTAGGCAGTGGCAACAAGGGGCAAGATAATAGTAATAGAAGGTACCGACAAGGCTGGCAAGAGTAGCCAGTCACGCATGCTTGCAGAGGCCCTGAAGGTTTCAGGCAAGGTCTGTGTCATTTTGGACTTCCCTGACTACACTACACCAATTGGGATGGAAATAAAGGCATTCCTTGAGGGTAAGCGTGAGTACCTCCCAGAGGTAAAGCACCTGCTGTTCTCTGCAAACAGGTGGGAGAAAAAGAACGAAATCGAGAGCATGCTCGAAAACGGTACAATTATAGTCATGAATCGTTACTGGCAGTCAAACCTTGTCTATGGCGTTGCAAACGGCATGGACCTCAATTGGCTTCTTAGACTTGACAAGGGCCTGCCAAAAGAAGATATTATGCTTGTGATTTTGGTCAACCCAAACATATCTGCGAAGCGCGCAGAGATGCAGGACGCGTTCGAGTCCGATACTCAGCTGGCGGCAAGTGCCTATAAGAACTACCTAAAGTTTGCAAAGCAATACAGATGGAAGATCATTGATGGCTCGAAAAGCAAAGAGCAGGTTCACCAAGAAATAATGAAGATAATAAGGAAAGAGCTTAAAGTTTAAGTCTTGTTATCTTGGGATACAAACAAGCAATCAATATGGACTTCGCAGGCGAGATAACAGACCCTGTCCATAAGTATATCCGGTTCTCCCAGGTTGAAAAACAACTGATCGACAGTCCTGCTTTTCAGCGCTTGCGGAGGATAAGACAACTGGCTGGCGCGCATCTAGTATACCCGAGCGCCCAGCACTCGCGCTTTGAGCACTCACTTGGCGTAATGCATATCGCAGGCCTTGCTGGTGAAACATTACTTGGCAAGAGATACATCGATCACGTAGAAGTGGTACAGGATCTCAGGCTTGCCGCGCTGTTGCACGATATTGGGCATGGGCCTTTTTCACACCTGTTCGAAGAGGTGCTTGAGTATCGTTGTAATACTAGCCATGAGGAGCTTGGGAAAAAGATTATTATGCAAAGCGAGATAGCTGACATTCTGGGAGGCTACGGCTATAGTCCGCATCAGATATGCCGACTTTCATTTGGCCAATCAAAGGTAAATTTTATGAATGAGCTTATTTCCGGTGGACTGTCTGCAGACATCATGGACTATTTGCCACGCGACGGGCTTTTCACTGGAGCAGAGTATGCCAAGCTTGATTACCACAGACTTGTGAGTTCACTTGAAGTATCAAAGAACCGGCTTGCGATAAATCGGTCTGCCCTCAACTCCCTTGAATCGATGCTGATCTCACGCTATGAAATGTTCAAGGCAGTCTATTTCCATAAGACAGTAAGAGCTGCTGAAGTAATGCTCCTACGCTCAATGATTTCGTCAGACGAAGCACTTGGACTGACAAATACTTCCCTCCGCAACTATCTTGCCCTAACCGATGAAGCCACGCTAGAGCGGCTCTGTGCGCTCTCAGGCAGATATGCATTTTCGGGCAAAATGGCCCAAGATTATCGCGACAGGAGGTTGCTTAAGTGCGTTTATGAAAAATTCTTGCATAAGCGTGATAGGCAAAGGATGGATAGAAAAGCCCTGGAGGCACTTGCCCCTCATATTGCAGATGTGGCACATGTCGATAGCGACTATGTCTTTGTGGACGTCTCCCGCGCCCCATCGATGCCACTGACTCCAAGCAAGGAAGAGATGTATTCCGTATTGATTTTCGATAAGGATCGAGTGTATGAGATGCCGGTATCTGAGATTCCACTTGTAGAATCGATCTCGGGATTCTTCGACATGCTGCGCGTCTATACTACTGCCGAGAACCGAGAGAAAGTGGAGCGAGCTATTAAAAAGGTATTGGGTGATCAAGGGGATATTGAATATGGGGGCGGGTAGGATTCATGCGGGCTAGGCAGCGGATTGTGATCAAATTATCTGGAAAAGTGTTTGGCTATGAAACAGCATATGATCTGAAGAGGTATGCTAGGATGCTAAGCAAAATAAGCGACAAAGTGCAGCCAGTGGTAGTGGCTGGCGGGGGCAAGGTTGCGCGCCACTATATCTCTACCGCAAGAAGCTTTGGCTCGGATGAAGCATCTTTGGACATTCTCGGTATCGAGGTTTCAAGACTGAATGCAAGGCTCATGATTCTTGCGCTTGGCGATCAAGCTTATCCTGGAGTCCCAAAAGACTTGGAGCAGGTAAGCAAGGCTGTGACAGCTGGTAGAATCGTTGTGACAGGCGGCCTACATCCTGGGCAGAGCACAAATGCAACGGCTGCACTTATTGCTGAAAAGGTCAAAGCGTCCAAGTTCCTCAACGCAACAGATGTCAGCGGCATTTACGATTCCGATCCCCACAAGAACAAGGGCGCTAAGCTGTTCGAAGAAATCACCGTCAAAAAGTGCATAGATCTATTGGGATCTGAAGATTCAGCGGCAGGTGGCTATGACTTGATGGACATTGTGGCGCTTAAGGTGATAGAGCGAAGCAAGATCCCTACAGTAGTGCTCAAGTCAGATCCTATAGTAATCCAGAATGCAATTTCTCGTAGCACTGTAGGGACACGCATTGTAGTATAGGCAATGTCAAATCACATATTCTGCTTTGACAAACTACTACTGCAACTAGTCGCAAGACTCCAGAAGAAGAATAACAACAATAATTATGTTTGCTTCAATTTGCATCGCCTGATTTTGGCTATAGATTAGATGTTTTGAGCTACTCCCAAGCATGTCTTAATGATGATCTTTGCAGTATTGCAATTGGAATAGACTAATTTCTTATCATCGTGCTCCTTCTAGCAAGCAATCAGATTAAGCCATACAATAACGCGAATATCCGTCATTTCATTTGCAATAATTTTTGGGCAGTGCGTCCCTCATGCGGCTAATTAACTATTTGTGATATTTTTTCTACTTTTTTCTAGACTGTTCAAATTGGCACATTATAGCCTATGACACTGTCTTGATCTTTCCATTGAACTCTTGCATACCCTCTGCAAGCATCCTTTTGAAAACTTCTTCTCCTTGTTCCATTCGCATGGGCCTTGACTGAGCCTTTGCATAGCCATCATTGTCGCAAATAAAAAGCATAACCTCATTACCCCTCGTCATCTTACCAACCAGCTCTTCCTCACCCACAGGCTCAAACCCTGATATGCCCTGCTTGATGGTGTATGTCAGCATGGCAAAGCCGGTGTAGTCGAACAGTCTCATCTGGGCTTTCTGAGCCCTCTCGCGTCCAATATTCGCCGCTTTGTGGTATTGCAACCGGCCGCAATTTTTGTAACGACTAGTATAAGCATTTGGATTAATCGACAGCTTTAAAGCGTGGGCAAACGCGAAAAAGGCAATTGTGAATACAAAGGCCATTTATGCAGTAGCTGGCGGTATTGCCGCAGCTGCTATAGCCATATTTTTTATTATGGGAACGCAAATCTTCAGGCCTCCTGGTAGTAGCGAAGCTCCCGGCACGGCTCAGACCCCTGTAGCCGATCTCCAACTAGGACTCAAGGATGTCATAGTTGAGAAAACGAATGAAGACAACGCAAATGTACAGGTCGTCTTTGACATACGCAACCCTAACACTAGCACTGCTATTCTTGAAACGATCCACTATACACTTCATGTGGGTCAGTATCAGATGACAAGCGGGGACATTGGAGCGAGTCCTGAGGGTTTCGTTTCTGGGCAAGAGAATATCTTTCCGATAGTTGGCAGCAGCACTGTCACCCTCAAAGACACAAAGGTTGCAGTACGCAACAATCTCACTGCCAGCAGCTGGGACAGCATGGTAGATGGCACTGGCCAGTACCGCGTTGAGGGGATGTATTCCTACAGGCTGACCGGCTCAAACTTCCAGACAAGTTACTATGAAAAAGGGTTTACATTGACATTCCCCTGACATTTTATGATATTATCATAGCATGTCATGATACAATCCATAAAGGTATTAAGTTTCAGGCAGGGTTCCAGGTAATATGGCTGAAGAAGCATTCATGTATGCTGTGACTGCAGGGATATTTGTATTCCTAGTTGCTGTGCTGTTTGGATCAAGGGCAAGAAGGTATAGCCAAGGATACACGCCGTCTGAAGGTCATAGCGAGCATGGATGACGGCATCTTTCTAGGTTTTCATAATTTATTATTTCTTGGATTTGAAGATTTCTTCTAGGATAAAGCCTGAACCTTCTTCCTTTACCTTCTTTCTTGCATAACACCTCTCAAAGTATTTGCAAGTTGTGCATATGATGGATGGCTCAACTATTGGAACTCTGTTTTCTTTTAGCAATGTACTGAGCACTCTTGCCCTTCTAATGGTTTCTTCAAACATTCTGTTGTTCTTGGTCACGGAGAACTCGACCATCTTGCCCTCCTCTGTCACGTAGATCAAAAAACCCTCGTCCTTGTTGAATGCAAAGAGACATGCATTAAGGTATAGCATGTGCTGTGGATGCGGAACCTCTGGCAGAGTAGGCACGATTTCAAATCTTACGATAAACTCGTTGGCCATTATCATGTCGGCATTAACTTCGAGCGCTAGAGTGTCGACCTTATATTCACCACGTGCGTTGCTCAGTAAGTGGCGCATACCATTTCTAAGCAGGCTTGAGACCTTAGCTGCATTATCTGAAGGTAGTGAGTCTTTGCGTTCATAGTATGCAAATCTTGTGCAGCCTGATGCTTCTATTGCGTGGATCTTATCGGAGTTTGTTTTGTCTATCTTGATGCTCAGGTTCTCGTATATGTCGTCAATGGCATTTTCTATCATCTCATGTAGGTTCTTGCCACCGAGCATATGAGTATCATGTATCACGCTGCGGTGCTATATATTATATTGAGTACCTTTTTGATTTACAGTTTTGTATCAGAAGAGTATTTCCCGCTGAAAATAAAGGCGGAATGTATATCACTTCATGCAAGAGATTGCTGTTCGCTAAGGGAGGAATATTAATAGCTATAGTTGAAATTGCCTCAATATTGTCAGCTATCCTACTTTCAATTCCAAATTCTCCTTGATGTTACTGATAAGCGCCTGTTAGTGCAGTAACAACTGAAGGCTTGAAAAGCTGATACAAAAACTTTCAAACCCCTACCTCTTTATTGTCTAGATTGAAGGTTAGAGAGATGTAGCTTTCAGATAACTTGATTTACTGAGCAGAACGTTAACTTGATCTGAATATATGTACAAATTCAAGACAATGCTTTTTTTCTATATTACTTTAAAATATCAGCTGAGCATCAGAACATTTTGCTTGTCATAGAATCATGTTGACAAATGCTCAATTTTGCCATTAGGATGTTTTATCTTGACGCTTTCTTTTGTAACGTTCACTTTAATTTTCTTATTTTCAACTATTCTTCTT
>DATDKS010000126.1:0-3307 GCA_036519825.1 Nitrososphaera sp.
GATTGCTTAATCTCTAATCTTTTAGGAAGCTGTATAAGGATATTCAGCCTCTGTGCACACTCCATATGATAATATTTCTTTCTTTTCCCATTACTTACAATTTGTTCGTCCGGGGTAAAGTACTTTTCACAACGTCTACACTTTCCACTCTGTTTCAACTCGATCGCTTGGTTGACACGTCCTGGTCCTTTGTTAATATAAAAGAGTCTTGAGGGCATATATAACCGAATACGGTAAAGGATTGCACAATAATAAAGAATGAGGGATGGGGCTTTATAAAGGAGTAAGAATTTTGAGAAAAAGATCGTGACATTCTGACTTCTTTTCCTTAGGAGGTAAGATCTAAGGCTAGTTGCCGCTGCTAGAGATTATGTAATGCTATTATTATTATTACCTTATTTATTTATTTAATTAATTAAATAACTCATTTTTCTTTTCTTATCCTTCTTATCCTTATTCTCAGGGTATACTAATTTCAAAATTATGTTGCTGGTCATTTCTGAGTTCTTTCTTTAAAATCGAGATAATGGCTTTGTAACATGAGGAGCATAGATCAGATTCAATTGTGCTTGTTGCTCCTATCTCATCAGCATCATCTTCGCTATCTAGAGTAACTCCTATTCTTGTATGCCCGATATCAACGCTTACAATGTAAAACTCTTCTCCCTTATTTGTCACTGAGTCCAGCACTTTTTTACAGCGATCACATTCCATTTTTTCAGATTTTATTGCTCTAGTCATTTCCGTTGGTGAATCTACTTCCCCTTTCATACTAATAATTCAGGCGGCTTAAACCAACTCGTTATCTTCTTCTTTTTTCTTGTTTCCTTCGTTCTTCTTCCTCTTAAGTGTATAACCTGTTGAAAAAGTCATGATATTGCCCGAACACGGACCTATATTCCAGGTTAATTTTATATTATCTTCATTTGCTATATAGCATCAATACTAAAGTTCATTTCCTCCACGACTTTTTACATCCAAATTATGTGTATTCTAATGGAACAATATTTCATTCAGATAGCAAGACCGTCTTTATAGATTAACAAAAGAGAAGAAGGAGGAAAAGAACAAGCAGAAGAAGCATCGCCATTACAATCAAAACTATTTGATTTCTAGAGATTCTGACTGTCCAAAAATGACATTCTTTGTCCTTTTCAGAAATAGCGCATGCCTCCTTTCTAAATGTGTAAAGTAGAAAAATATAGAAGAAAAAACAGAGAAAAAGAGAATAGATGGTTAAGAGCTAAACATTTTCACAATCAGGTGTTGCTATATCTCCTTCAGCTTCGGGTAAGTTATCAGGGTATGGTCAGGATGATTTACTTCAGTTAATCTTCACTACCTTGAGGTGCCACACTAGTATCTTCTGAACTTGATATAAAACTATATCAAAGCAAGAAGGAGTTTACTGCTGACCATCCGATCAGGTTAAGTACTGTCTAAGCATAACTTCGAGGAAAATCAAGACTTGAGTCGGAGCAAAAGAATGGCTATTCTGACTTTTTTTCAGGCTTGGAAATTGTATAAAAGCAGTGGGCTGAGATCAAGAATGCAGCAAGCGTCATCTTGGTCGCAAATACTAAGTTCCAAGGAGCTTCGGGGTCTGGATATTCTACACTAAGATCATCAAATCTCATTACTCCTCTTATTGCATCTGCAGTAATCAGTGAGTTCCATATGATAAAGTTGTAGACAAATTCATAGAGAGCCACGACTGCAAATACAAGTACCATTAACTGCAGGATAGATTTGAGCCAACGGGGAATACCTTTTACCTTTTCGCCACCCAACCTGACCACGCAGTACCAACCAACCACAGATGATATCATCAAATAGGTGGTGAGCTTGGCCAAACCCTTGATCGGAAACTCTGTATCTACCAACACCTCGCCTATTACGACCCTGCCTGTCTGCAGATACTCTCCAAGGCTCACATAGATGGCATAGAGCGTTACCGATGCCATAATAAAGGCACAAAAGTAAAAGACTCCTAGAAATATTTTCCTTGCTTTCAAGTCATCCTTTTCAAATGACGTGCGCACAGGGATAAAGTATCTACATATACGTGATATATGATTTACTTTAATGCATTGAGTAACTTGTCTGCTGGCAGCGTGTTAAGGATATCTGATTGTATCGCCCAGCCGCGCCTTGCCTGCGCTATGCCAAATATGAGAAAGGAGTAATGGATAGGATGATGCGCATCCGAGTCGATGACCAACTTGACCCCTTTTCTTGCTGCCATTCTCACATATTCATCTTTTAGGTCAAGCCTGTCATAGTGCGCATCAATTTCAAGAACTGTGTTGGTATCCTTTGCAACCTCAATCACTTTCTCAATATCTACAGGGTAGCCTACACGCTTGTTTATGAGCCTACCTGTGGGATGGAACAGGATGTCAACGCTTGGGTTTTTGGCAGCTTTTATCAGCCGCTCTGTTTGCGTCTCGATTGGCAGGTTAAAATGTGAGTGGATTGCAGCACCTACAATATCAAGCTTGTCAAGGACAGTGTTTGAAATGTCAAGCGAGCCATCCTTCATGATATTGACCTCAGCTGAGGAGAGGATTCGGAATTCTCCTCTTAGCCTGTCATTGAGTTGCGATATCGTGTCTGCTTGCTCCAAAAGTTCATGTTCTTCAAGGCCACCAGCAAGCTTCAGGCTCTTTGTGTGGTCCGTGATTGCAATATAATCAAGACCATATGCCTTGGCGCCGCGGGCCATCTCTTCTATTGTTGCCGTCCCGTCACTATTTTCGCTGTGTACCTGCAGGTCTCCTTTCAGGCTTCCATACTCGACCAGATTAGGCACCTTGCCTTGCCTTCCAAGTTCTATCTCACCGGCGTTCTCTCGCATCTCTGGAGGGATCCACTGCAGGCCTAGTGTTTTGTATACTTCCTCTTCTGTCACTCCTGCAACACGCTTGTCACCTTTGAAAACACCCCACTCATTCAGACGAAGACCTTTTGATATCGCTATCTTGCGCAATTGAACAGAATGCTCCTTGTTTCCAGTAAAATACTGAAGAGCCGAGCCCCAGCTTTCTTCAGGCACCACCAGCAGGTCTGCATCGATCCCGCTTGCAAGCTTGACAAATGCTTTGGCCTGGCCCATCCCGAGAATCTCTTGTACCTCTGGCATTTTGACGAAAAAGTCTATCACGTGCTCGGGGTCGCTGGCTGCCACTAGGTAGTCAATATCTCCAATAGTCTCTTTCATACGGCGGATCGAACCAGCTGCAGCCGCATTTTTGACGCCTGCAATATGTTGAAGACGCTTCTCGATTTGCTTCACAAGTGGGTAGAC
>DATDKS010000127.1:0-3293 GCA_036519825.1 Nitrososphaera sp.
GGAACAAGTATCTTCTCATACATAGATTCAGACCATTATTTTCTACTGCTGTCCTATATAAAATGGTAGAATCTATTGCGCTGCACTGCATTGATACTACTCCCCCCAATAATCCCTCTCTTCTGATGGTCCACTGCTCAACTAGTGCTGACGCAAAGGGGGAAAGTAGTCAACTGCAACATGATCTCGCACTTCTGAAAGCCAGCTCTTTCCAATTGAGGACATCAACATACAACAAAATCACATTACTGGGGCGAGTCTTTTTTTCAAGTATCGTTTCTGGTATAGCGACAGATGCTTCTGTGTCTTTCATGCCATAATAAGGAAGAAATAATCAGGGAAACCCTTATTCGCAAAAACCAACTCCCTCAGAGTCCGATGACTTTTGAGTAAGTTTGCAGCCCGGAAATACCTTATTGCAGAGGAATAAGGATTAATTTCAGTCTCAGGCTGCCTGTGAGATGACTCAAGTAGTTGAATTGCTGTGAAAAATATAGAGAGTCTTAATTGTGCCTTCTTATTTGCTTGTCCCTCTCTTGCTATTGTAGTAGTAATAAAATGGCGCCCAGAATAGAGCAGCCCAAGGATAGGATGTGAAAAAAGCAGTTGCTGCAGCCAACTTCTCAACATAATCTAGCATTATGAACTCATACAAATCTACAACCCAATTCCGAGGTCTATTTGAAGTATATTGCTTGCTCTTAACTTCTTGCAACTGTCTCTCGAGTGCCTCTACCTGAACTTCCAAAGCTTCCTCTGCCTTGAAAATAATACCGTATCGTTCTAGTTCCTCAAGTAATAATCTTTTCTTTCTTTTTTCATTGCCAACCAATAATGTTTCCATCTAAGAGGCATACCATTAGATCAGTCTTTAACAGTATGTTTGCACAGCCACGCGGTGTACTCCTGCTTGATAATAACAGTTTCCTGATACCCATATCCATCACAGAAAAACCAAAGGGAAGGCAAAAGCGCTGCCTGCACTAAGAGATTCATGTCTGCTGCCATTGTACCGGGAGACAACATCTTCATTACTACACTTCTCGTTCTTCTTGTGCTTGGACAATACCTTTCATAAAGCCCGAATTTTCTAGGATGGTGGCATAAGGAGGGGCTGAAACATAGTTTACTTCAGGATATGCAATGTATATCATAGTGGGACTTATTGGAGTCTCTGTTCCTGCCCTCTTTCATCGCTACCATGAAATTATAACAGGCAAGCGCTTAAAGAGATGTGCGAATGCATTAGCATCGGTTCATGTAATCCTCCTGAACATTGGAGTTGTAGCTGCGATGGGCTTGCTGATGTATACTGGGTGTGTCGGGTATGCGGCCGTACTACAAGAAAGTGCTGGGGGAATAGTCTGAAAACGGACCAATTCCATGAATTACCGACACTCTTTGGAAAGTACATCGGCCCCAATACTTGTAAATATCGCTGGAGTCATACCGTGAGCGATAGGCTTCCCTGCTTATTTTCAGTGGTTGTCAGAGCCATCCGATTCTCCTACCTCTATAACAAGCTTGCAAGAGAATATCTATTTTTGGCAGCATGCAGTAACAACAGTTGGTTATCTGTAGCCATGGCTTTGAACTTTGAAAGGAGATTGGCGGCATAAACAATCCGCCAAGAACTGCCCAAGCCATTGGGCATATTTACAGTGATAATCTAAGCACCACAGGCTTGATTCGAGAGCTTTTAGATTCAAGCCTTGAACGCATAGCATCTATGCTCCTTGTTAGATTAGATTGTGGAACGACAATAGAAATGCAGCCCGGTCAATAATAACGAAACAAATGTATATGTGCGTCAGAGATTTGATGCGAGCGACCGATAGGCATGCTTCTGTGACCCGCATCTGTTGTAACCCCTTTCCTGCGTTCACATAAGAGACAAAACATCTGACCTAGCAACGGTCTCTCTTGTAGGCAATCCTTTAGAGCAAAGTGAACACAAGATTAGTGACTGAACTGCGTTGAAATATGGAATATTTGTTCATCCAAAACGACCCAAGATTTCCGTAGCACAAATAGCGGAAAGGATCAAATCTGCCGGTTTTCTTTATTCTCCAAATGAGCCTGATATTGGCATAGTCGTAGGAGGAGATGGCACTTTTGGATATTATGGAAGGATACTGACAGTACCTATGCTTTTTGTAGGCGTAAGAGAAACTAATATCCTTGGTAGCAAGGCAAGGCTTGCTGAAACTATGTATGATCGTCTTGATGGTGCTCTTCATGGTATTGATGCTGGAAGGTATAGCGTGAATGACAAGAGCATGCTTTCTGTACACTTTGCCGGGCAATCTTCAGATGTGCTTACTGATGTCTATTTGGAACGAGGAGAATTTGCGGGTTGCATAAGATATGCTGTGCAGGTTAACAATGGACAGTCGTCATTTAATGAATATGCAATTGGTAATGGAGTAATTGTCAGCACCTCTTTTGGCTCTGCTGGTTATTTCTCATACCCCAATAGGCTGAAAGCAAAAGAATGGGATCAAGCTTCCTCTATTGAGCTATTCTCAGATAATAGATTGGGTATTTGTCATATAATACCGACGTACCTCGTGCGCGAAGGGAACGGTAAACACTATTTGACAAACAAAATCCAGTATACAGTTCCAATGAATTATGACATTAAAATTAGGCTGGTCCGAGATGCAAACGTTCGGTTATACGGAACTTCAGAGGATTCCAAAGGAAAGCAGGTACTTTTGCACGATAAAATAACAATTTCTCCCTCTATAAAAACCGCTAAAATCATCAAATTGAACAAGTGACATAGCTGAAAACAGCAAAAGCTCTATTATTCTGAAGTTGAGTCCCACTTGTAAGCCACAACGGGCATGTCCGCTCGAATCGTGGCACCAGCCACTGATGAGTCATACGACCGATTTATTGTGTATAAATAGCCTAGGAGTAAGAAACGCTAGGAATTGAATTTGACACATGACTCAATCCCTGCAGAGCCTAATTTCGCTATCCCTTCTCACAGTAGGGAAATGAAGATTATGATTTTATGAACAAGGGCGAAGCTGCAAAAAAAGTAATAACCATAGCAACATTGTAATGCTTTTACTGATCTGCCCCTCAAGTCTTTATAGCATTACAAATAATTTTGCATGAAAAGGAAGTCAAAAATTACAGATGATCTTTGAGATTGATGCATTTAAATCAGCGATGGAGAAAGATGTCACTCGGATTGAAACTATCCTAACCAGAGATGATGCATGTTAAGACGCTTCTTCGGCAACCATAATAGACGCAGACCCCACCCTCATTTGAGAGTT
>DATDKS010000128.1:0-11593 GCA_036519825.1 Nitrososphaera sp.
TATGAAGGATAAGTCAAGAGTTGTGCGCAGAGAACAAACTTATGCTTTCTGTGGCGCGGCGTCAATGAGATGATTAAAGATTATTGTTCATACATCATCAATAACAAAATGTGTTCTTATCAATGCCATAATTGTGATTAACTACACGTCAAACGGATGACCACTCCAATTGAAAGAATGATACAACACTATTTCTAGGCCGTCTCCGATATATACACAGTGAGAAGGTATATTCGGTGATATTTGACTTCATTAGATAAAGTAGAACTAAAGTAACAATTCAACATAGTTTTTGAGCTTTGCTTTCTAAGCTATCACAACGATAAAAAATTTTGATTGGTATTTACATGCCGGTGAATAACATAACAAGAGGTCCTTGGCAGTTGCTGTAAAGGGGAGAGGTAGAAACATTGAGCTCTAAATTAAGTAGGCTAGATTTTGCTTGACTATTAGCGGCAGATTCGTTGAATTTGTAGAGGATAGTGATGGTTTCTCTTCTCGCCCTGCTACTGTTCTTTGATCAGAAACTTTGGTCGTCTCAAGCAGAATCCTACCATAATATTAGAAGAGGCTTAGCTTTAGTCTTTTCGGTGTCTAGAGAGAGTTACCACTTCTAGACCTTGCAGACCATTACCAATACCAGCTGACAATCTTGGGTTTAGCAAAGTGGTTCTCGACCTCATCTAACCTTTTCATCGAACCACTGCCTTCTCTAAGATTTGCAAAAGACGAATCATTCCGTACTCTAGAAAACATAGAGATAACTTGCTCGCTGCTAACTCCATGTTTAACGTCATATTCAATTTGCCTGCAGATTTTTGCAAGGCTGCCATATTTTTTGTGATTTCTCTTCTCCCATCCTGACGCATTTTCTGACAAACCCTTGACGTACTTTACAACTGTTTTTTCCATGTGTTCAACATGCCATTCTCTCAACGGAAAACTATTTTGCAATAAAAAAACCTAATCTAGAATACACTAAGCGTCTATATAACTGATTGGAAGATCTTATTCTAGTCAACCCACGAATAATAAGGATATATCAGATGCAAAAAAGTGTTGCTTTCTCAACTTAAATTGCAATACTAACATAAATTTCAATATTAACCTGTTTTTGTTGTAACACTTACCTGTCACCCTTGGCTATCTATTCACCTTCCATTTTGTTCGCTCCACTCTCAATAACTACAAGATCCTTGAAGGTGGATGAAAGAAGCAACAGCATTTCTTACTGATACCATCCGCTCAAATATTGACATAAATATTCGAGGTGTTGGCAAATACTAGAAGAGATAATAGTAGATCATGCCAAGAGTTTTTGTCGTTCTGACAAAGATCATAATTGTACATACGCTCAAAAAAAGATGAAATCACAAAGGAAGTGCGTTGAGAAAAATTCTATTACTTGTGTCCTCAGAGACAACCAATGGAGTCCAAAGTTGAAAAACAATAATAAATCTATATTCGATGCCTCCAGAATAACTTGCTAGCATGTCAATAATAACCCACATAAGTCTGGACAAAAATATGTAATCTTTTTGTCCGAGCTCGCGCGACCGCTCTTTCTATAGACTTAATTACTAGATAGCTGTGTCAGTCTAGATGGTAGACCTGGTTTATGGTCGAAGCATAACTGACCTTCTCCGTGAAATGCCATTTTATATTAGCATATTCAAGAAACTGACTGCTTATAAGCTCTTAAAGACAAAACAACCAATGTACGGCTCTGTCGACGTTAACAATGTTTGCAACCTTCATTGTACTCACTGTTATTGGTGGCTCAACCGTAAGGAGGAACATGATTTCGCAGCAGAAGACTGGCGCAGGATAATCAAGACTACCTTCAATAAGAACCACATATTTGTCACCACTCTTGTTGGCGGAGAGCCAACCTTACGGCCAGACATCATAGAAGTCTTTTGCAAAGAAATGCCGCACAGAGTTTGCGTCGTCACAAATGCCACCTTTCCTCTAAAAAGATACAATGGCCTCTACTTTTACTGGGTCTCAATGGATGGAACCGAGAAGGTACATGACAACATAAGGGGCATGGGGTCATATGCAAAGACAAGGAAGAATATACTTGACTATATTGCGGGCCCAGATCGCAATGGAAAACCAGCATGGAAAGATATTTGGATCACAATGACAATAAACTCGCAAAATTACCTAACTATTGACGACTTGGTAGAAGAATGGAGAGGCAAAGTAAATAAAATTGGTTTTCAATTCCACACACCCTTTGTAAAGGGCGACCCGCTGATGCTGCCATTTGGAGATATTCGCAACCAAGTTGTTGATAGGATAATTGATATGAAGAAAAAATATCCTGACAATATCGTCAACCCTATCAAGCAATTATTGCTCATGAAAGGCAACTGGGGAGGCATTGGAACGACACCCGTAGATTGTCCATCGTGGGCTATTCTTTCGCTTGATCATATGGGAAGGATAAAGCAACCGTGCTGCATTGGAAGTGCCGATAGCAAGAGTTTGAAGCCTCTGTGTGAAGACTGTGGCCTCGGTTGCTACTCGATACTTGTGGCACAGGGAATTAGGGGCAATTAGGCGCCCATTTTTTAGAAGCAGAAATTGTATCTATGTGCTCCTCCAGCAATTCTCCTTCTTCTCATTCATTTTTGCTTTTCAAATTAACCAAGTCAATTTGTGGATTGTATTAATCTCTTATCACAATATACACACGGTGAGCCCATCTTGTATATGGCACAATGCCAGGATGGGGTAACTGTTCACGAGCGTTTTTAAGAGGTCTTTTGAAAAAGAGATGCAGCAGTTTTTCATGAACCATTGATTTATTCAAATGTAATAAGTCAATACTAACTGATTAGTATAGGTGCATTTTTGCATTCCAGTCAAAGAGAGCAGAATAGCCTCAAATCCGTCAGGGAATTTTTCTGCAGTAGATGGTTCATTAGAGTCTAATGGTAATAGTCCCGAAGCAACAATAAATAAGTTTGAAGGACGTTTTAGAATGCGATCCTCCATCTGACATTTGTATTGTTGAAATAGATTACTAGGGATTGCATATATATATTACCTCTACCATGTTCTACTAGAAGTAAAGAAATGCCACTGCATATGCCAAAGTGCAAAACTTGGGGAGAGGTTTTTCCAGGCATTTATGGAACGGAAGAGAGCGGCTATGATTTCAAATCTGCCGCCGCAGGTGCCCAGAGATTGCACATGTGTTCAAGAGGGGTGCAAAAAGGAGTATGTTACATTAAATTATAGGGATGGGTCATAGATTGTCTTTGAATATTAGAGTTCTGGTTTTGAATTTGGGTATGTTCTTTCTGGCCAACTTTAGAGAGGAAAAAACAAGAAGGGAAAAATTAATCTTGAAGGAACTAGATATATCTGCTTATAAGGTGCTCATTGAGCAAGAGCGAGATGAATAGCATGGTTGAGGACACAGATGAAGAAAAGTTTTTTCGCGACCGGTATGCAACGGAGCTTAAAAAGAAGAAGCAAGGCGGTATGGCTGACGAATTAGACGACGAAAGAAGAAAAGTAAAGCAGCAAGGGATGAAAACTCCAGGAAGGAGAGGAGAGCAAATAAAGCACGAAGAGCTTGACAGGGAGATTAGCCGGCGGTATATTACAGGGAAAGAAAATGAGACTAATGAAAAAAGCACCTCTTAGTTTATGTTCATATACCCTACATGTGCAATTAGGAATATTCTACCATGCCGACGCCCTCCCAATTAGTCGTTGCTTAGGTTAGCTCCTTATCACTACACGAAACACTATACTAGTTAGTACTTAATTTTTCAGGTGTGAAAAATTAACAAGTTCCCAGCCGTTTATTATCTTCTAGATGACATTCCTCGGGTATGTGAGGGAGAACAGTAGCCGCAATAGTCAGTATTTGGTCTTTTATGACAAATGCATTCACACTTGCCACCGCTGTTTGAATATTTTCTTTTCAACTAACCAAAAGGTGAATCATAACCTAATTAAAACTATGCACACGATGCAACTTCTTTGAAAGAAGAAAAAACAACTGTGGTACTTTCCGTCTGTTAAAACGTAGTTCCCACATTCTTTTTGTTAAGGGGTTTCTATAATCCTTGTATATGTTATTACTCTGTTGTTGTTGGTGCAGTCAATTCTGCAGTTGCAAACCTTGCACCCACATTAGTGATTTTCACTTTGCAGTTTTGGCCAACTTTGCCGCCCTTTACAAAAATGACAAACCCTTGTACTCTAGCAATACCGTCGCCTTGTCTGCTTGTTTCAGTAATTTGCACGTCGTATTCCTTACCTGTTTCTACAGGCTTTGGACCGAAGCTGCCGCCACCGAAGCGGTTGCCTCCTCCATATCTTCTTTCGCCGTATGACATTAGTCAAGGCATAATGGTTGTTCTCTATAATATAAATTGTAGATTAATTGCTCAAACTTGATCTTACATCAATAGGAAGCTGACAGTTTATCGATCATCAATAACCTTAGCAGTTCTGAGATATTCTGTCTCATGGTATAACTTTATGATGCTTTAATAGGATTTACATTGTATCTAAAATTAGGCACATCCGCCCTCGCGCTAATGTCGATACCTGAAATTGATGGTAAAAGGAGTAAATAAGAATGGTTCTAGAAGAAGTGTTTGCCAGTTTATGTTAGCTTTTGCTGGTGGATTTGTAGATCTCTACCGCTTGCTTGTGCACTCACAATCGGGCACCATATCAGCTGAAGCACGGCTGGGCTTTGCAGTAACAATAGTCACAGCCAGCCCCTTTGTCGTTCTTCAGGCTGCCTATGGAATTGCACTCAAGGTGGCAGTCGATACTTGGTATGCTGCTGCTCCTGCTGATGCTGAAGAAAAAGCCATCGCTTTTCGAGTTGCTGAAGGGATCAGTCGGATAGAGATTGCCATAAAGAGCATTTTCCTAACTCAAGGCAGAGTATCAACAATCTTTGACGTTGCAATAAGAAAGAGTACACCGTTCTCAGCAGATAGATCAGAGGAGTAGGAGTATTTGCTGATGCTGCTACCATTATTGTGGTATCAGGTGGAGCGTATGTGAGTTTTTCGAGTCCAACTGCACCAGGAAATGTCTCGACCGTGGCTTCCACCACCTGGCTGGGAAACCTCGGTATTTTCTGTGGACAAAACCACAGCAGTAAGGATCATCAGTAGGCAATTTACTAAGACGAATTTGCCTGTAGTAACAAGATCATGAACTCAAAAAGAGGAGATGTGTGTGTGAGTGTGTGTGTGCCATAATAGGGATGCCATCATTGCAACGGTCTTGCTCTTGCATTGAATCCCTTGAATCCATTCAATTATTTTAGCAATGCTGTAGCTTTAGTGGATGTAGGAACTTATTTATTTTTCAAAATTATTAAATTATGCTTGCACGCATCTAGTCCAGCCTTGCCTGTGGTGGACCTTGATCGCACTGATGTCACAAATCTCAAATCTCTAATGTAGGATGGTAGAAAGTAATTTCGAGTGATTTCGCGAGAAATGAAGGTAAGCACACCTACTGTCAAGCCTCGTATGAAAGGCTTGTAAACATTGGGCTCATAAAGTCAGTCAAGCCAGAGATCGAAAACTTATCCAAGATTGACAGTCATAAAAGAAGGCAGTCTTTCATCAAGGAAGACATTGAGTACCAAAGCGGACAAATCAGGCATTTCGATATAAAGATTGAGAATGTAAGAGTAAAGGGACTATGTGAATATTGCGGATGACCATAAAAGACAAGTCTAAGGTTCTTGAGTTTGCAAACTTTCAGTTGTTTTTCTGCTGTACTAGATGTAAGAACAATTACATCTGCTCATAATTGCAAAAGGTTGACATATAAAAAATTAGGTATACATGCACACTTATGCCAGCAATAACCGACAGGTGATTCATTCATTCAGATTTCAAAAGCAATCAAAATGTATGCTTACCAGGAAGAAAAGAGATTTAGTAAATTCCACTTCAGAACTTGAAAAAAGTGGTAGCAGTCCCTGCATTTTCTCTTTTAGAAATATTGTTTGAATAAAAAGAGACACAATTCACAATCTTTTTCAGAGGGTCAACCATCTAAAGGTGGCATGGTTCCAAAACAACAGAGAATTGTTTTTTTTTTAATTACTCTAATAAGTGTCTGGTTTTCAGTCTTTCCCACTACAGCTATTAGCGGACTACAACAGCAACAGCAGGATCCTTTATCAGCACGACAATTATTGCCACACAAAACAGCAGTGTTATCTCAGCAATCAGAATCTTTTGATAAGATTAGTCCTGGTCCTATCCTTAAGGATAGCGACTTGGAGGTAGAGCTCGTGACAGAGGGATTAAGATCTCCCACAAGTATGGCCTTTATTGGTAATCATGGTGATATGTTAATTCTAGAAAAAAGCGGCGAGGTAATCCTCTTCATAAATGAAAATAAATCCAAAATAACCTTAATGAATTTTACTGTTAACGACCAGACTGAACGTGGGTTGCTTGGAGTGGCTGTACTCAACAACATATCAGACACACAGACCAGCGCAGCAATACCAGCACGTAGTAATATTCAAACAATTATAACAAGAGATAGTAGCACCAGGGATGCTACCACTACAACATCGCCATCAATATCGACGTTTGTATTTTTTTACCTTACCGAGGCTAGCAAGGAAGATAGATCGCAGGTATTAGGCAACAGGATATACAGATTTGAATGGAACGATACACACAAATCTCTCTCAAATGGAACATTGATTTTAGATCTCCCTGTATTACCAGGGGAAAACCATAATGGTGGTAAATTAATAGTTGATTCAGAGAATAGGCTCCTTTATGCGGTCATTGGAGATCTTAATAGAAAGGGAACGCTTCAGAATTTCAAGAATGGTTCCCTGCCTGATGATACATCGGTGATAGTAAGAATAAATCCTGACGGCTCACCGGCTTTAGGCAACCCATTTCTAAGTGTTAGCAGAACCGCCGAGGATAGATACTCGAATTTAAGCAAGTATTATGCTTATGGTATTCGAAATAGCTTCGGGCTAGCAATAGATCCGGTAACAGGTATTCTATGGGACACTGAAAATGGCCCCTCTGAATTTGATGAAATTAATGTTGTCAGGCCGGGATTTAACAGCGGATGGACAAAGGTTATGGGTCCAATTGAAAGGAGTAACATAACTTCTGAGAATGACTTGGTTAACTTTCTTGGTTCTTCTTCATATGCAGACCCGGTATTTAGCTGGGGAAGTGCTCAGGGTATTACAGACATAGAATTTTATGATTCCGACAAGCTAGGCAATGACTACACCAATGATATCTTTGTTGGAGACGCTAACCATGGGGACCTCTACTATTTTGAGGTAAACGAAGACAGATCTGGTTTGAAATTAGGACACCCAAGTCTATCTGAGGATTTAATTGCAAGCAATGAGGAAGAGAGGGCCGAAGTAATTTTTGGTACTGGCTTTCCCAGTAGTATTACTGATATAGAGACTGGTCCTGATGGGTATCTGTATGTACTGACTTATCATCCTACGCAGGGTACTATATGTAGAATAGTGCCACAAGAACAATAGTAATTGTGTTGTCTATCAATGAATAAATCTAATCGATAGTACCGTACGTAAGGATGTGCTTCACGAGTTTAGGCCATAGACTTATACAACTGCTTGCCTACCGCAGCAACAATTAGAGTGATCAGATAATTGAACCTGCTCGCAGAATCGATATAACACACAAGCATGCAAACAGGATTCGCAGGGATGGAAACTTTTTAAGCGCAATAGATGATTGCTCATAAGGCCCTTACCTGAGGTATAGGATCTACCTATTATACACAGGAGGAGAGAGCGCATCTATTTGTGATGTATTATATATACACATATGCTTGAAGGAAATTGTCAATAACAAGCATCATATTGCTCGCATTAGAATATAAAAATCGGCTACTCGATCACTATTTCATCTTTCAAAGATAAAGGCAGTTACTGGAGAGATGATGGCAGGTATTTCTCCGACAGTGTCAAACAAACATGTATCTGTAGACTTGATTATATTTTCTGAAAAGCTTTTGGATTATATTAACTATCGTTACTGGCTATTGGCAAAATATATATACGCAAACTATGAATCAGGGGATGCGAAGACAAACAGACCATCCAAATTGTTGAGTGCATTTAAGATCTTGTGTATCAGATAACTACTGAAGCTTGAAGAAATTGAGTCCACCAAAAAGTTTGTAGGTGGAAGACGGAAGCGGCAAGCATTGCAGAAGTAAGCAGAATCAAAGTTCCTTTTCAACCAGGAAAGCCGCATTCGCATCTAATTATGACCCGATGGAATTTTTTCTAAAAGGATAACTCAGGAAAATTGACTAATCAACCATAACAAGGTCCGAGCCTGCTTTGTTACCAAAATGATGAAAATAAAATAGTAGCAATAACGCTCCTCTAAATCGCTACACTATAAAGAATATTCATCCTCAGGATCCAGATAGCAGTAGCGGTTTACGCGCCAAATGGAGAGCAGAAGAGCAGCAAAACTGCGGATGAGCACCTGCTGAAATAGAATCATACTCTACATCTTCCCATCTTTGACTATAACCAGGCCTAACACTTGGATCAGGCCTTCTACCTGAGGTTATTGGCCCTCTTGATTTCCGATTGGTATAGTTCTCAGGTCACAGTTCTTGTCTTACATCAGAGTGAGCAAGTTATATGGCGCCGTCAATTACCCGGTTAATTAGACCGCCAAAGTTAAGTGAGTCCTCGGAACCCGAATTATTTGGCTCATCTACGTCAGGCGGACTGCTTCCGCTCTCGCATCCTATGCCATCATTATCACCATCAAAGCCATGTGGATCTGGTGGCAGTACCTCAAAGTTGCGAGTACCAATGTCATCGCAGGTTAAGGTTGGAGGTGGAGGCGGTATACACATATCCGGATATGATGGATCACACGAGGTTTCTTCAGTTTCTTCCGTTGCTGGTTCCTCTACTGCAGGTAACTCTTCTGCTGGTGCTTCGTCTATTGTGATTTCTATGCTATCAGATGAAGTTTGACCCTGGCTGTCTGTGACAGCAAGATTGACGTTATAGGTGCCAGCTTCATTAAACGTGGCCGAAATGGTTTCTTCATCACTTTCCACGCTTCCGTCATTGTCAAAGTCCCAGCTAATGGTATATGGTTCTGTGCCCCCAGTGATATCCGCTTCAAACTCAAAGGTGGCTGGTGCAACTCCTTCTGTGTCGTTTGAAATGATTTCTGCTATCAAAGAGTCAGCAGTTACCTCCTCTTCTTCCGTCTGTGCGGATAGTGATGCGAATATGGCTTGTTCTATTTCCGGTGCTGCCATTAATTCAAATGAATCAAATACCTGTCGGACTGCATGCGGCGGTGGTCGTAAATTGTCAGATGTAGCTGTCGCCATCCCTGCAGCAGAAACAGGACCACCACCTTCATAAAAGATAGCATATCCTGTTATCATTCCCAGGTTGCGAGGTGTTGCGTCGGTAGCAGTTGAAATGAGATAACCTCGTCTTATCTCGGTGGGAGCAAAGGTAGTGCTATAGGTCATTTCCACTAGCTTGGCTGGCACTGTTCCTATCGCACTATTGTTTAAAGCTGTGCTGATGAGATTGATTGTTGTATCTGTATTGTTTACAATCCCAATATCACGATAACCAACTTCCTGTAGCCGTTGTATCTGATATGCTAAAATAGCATCAGCTGGGATATCTTCTCTGGTAATAACATCCTCAGAATCAAACCCTAGTTTAGCACCCAAGTTGGGAAAGCGTACAATGTGTATCACTTCTTCTTGAGCTCCTCGACAGCTGTTGTTGCTCTTGCTGCTGCTGCTACCACTAGCATTGGGAAGTGCTGCCTGCTCTTGAGGATGCTCCTCTTCAGGGCAGAGTTGCGCTAATATCCCATACCCCTGTAGTGCCTCTACTCCCAAGGTAGAGCCTGTATTATTCACATCGTGAATTGCCCATCCATCTGGCACTTGCAATCCGAAGCTGTCATTTTTGCTTTGAAATGTTCTTGTAGATGCTGTTCCATTCTCAATTGCTAACGGTTGGCTGGACTGTACTTGCTGTGCGTAAACTATAATGAAATTGGAAGCCAAAAGAACGACAGCGATTGCTATTGCTGTCGTAGTTAGCCCTGTGATCTTCGTTGAAGATGAAATCAAATGTGATGAGAACATTCGCATAACGCCGCCGACAAAGGCAAGTATGCCCAACAGCAAGACAAGTTTATGGTTTGGTACTATCATAAAAGGATACCGTTTTATCGTCGTTAAGTTATAAAAAAAAGGAACATTTGTTGATGACACTCTGATTACCTACTGAGAGTCCCGCAGATGCGGTCTATTTTTGTGCTTTCATTGTAGGGCTGCAGTAGTATTACCTCAGAAGAAGAAATTATTCTTACTCCCGTGTCCTATCTTCTTCTCCTTCGCTAGCAGTAGCAATATGAACATCGCTACTTACAGTATCATTGGTACCAAGCATTACAATTGATCTGATATCTGAGCCGTGTATGTTGAAGCAGTTTTTGCTGCCGCTCCGATACTCACCTTTGTTAATATTCGATACGGTTACTACTAATATCATGAGCGCGGTATTTTATTATTTTATAAACTCAACGTACTCTCTGGAACGGTATTACTATCATTACTCTCTTGCATGCAATGTTGATCACCAGATTACCTTCTTGTCCCCACACATAGTTTGAGCGCTAAAATGTCTGGCTGTAGATAGGACAGAAGTCCAATTTAAAATGGAGTGATAGGGATCCATAGAGAGATTCAACCGCTTCTTAGAGGAATGATCAACCCTGTGGACAGCATTATTTCAATAAGTGTAAATAATTCCTCCCCGTTTCTAGAGAAAAGGACCTGATGATATTTTGGCGTAAGATATGTTGTATTCCTTAGACTTAAATCAATTCTCCATATTTCATGGCTTGGGGGATGGTAAAGGGTGACATTTGTAGCAATGGTGGACTTACTGTGATGATAATGCGGTGACGGCAGTGGTTACTGATAAAAGAGGAAGGAAGATGAAAAAATTTGATGTGTATGTGGGGTTCTTCCCACTCCACATACCTCCATTTGTTGCAACTGTTCAGTCTATTTCTTATAGATCGCCGAGGGCGATTACGTCTTCGAGGTTGAGGTTAGCAAGTACTGCATCTATGTCGTTGGTGCTGTTATCAACGATTGCAGCGTCATTGCTTGCACTTGCGCCTTGGACTACTACACAGTCATTGCTTTGATCTCCAGCTCCAATAACTGCTATTTGGTCTCCGCCTTCATTATCTGCCTCATTGTCCTGCTCGTTTGTGCATGCGTATTGCTCAATGTCGTTACTCTGCTCAATCTCATTGTTTCGCTCTACGGATACCGAGTTACTTGGGTCCTCGTCATGTCCGTCGCGCCAGTCATGTCCGTCCGTTGCTAGCGCTAGTGTTGGGCTAACTGCTCCCACTAGAGCTAATGTGGTCATTAAGACCGCCAATTTAGGTGACATCATTGTGTTTATCTCCACTATTTTATATTTTATAAAAAGTTCTCACCATAGTTAGTCTCTTCTTTCTCAGTACTTCTTTTA
>DATDKS010000129.1:0-3777 GCA_036519825.1 Nitrososphaera sp.
AAACCTGAAGGTCGGGGCCGAATGGATTAGGTTCTCACCCTCTGACCGATTCGAGGGAGGTTCGGTAAAGTTCGATATCGGCACGGCTGGTAGCATCCCACTGATATTGATGACTGTGGTGCCAGCTGTGTCACTGTCTAACAACAGCCTGGAAATTGAGGTCAGGGGCGGCACAGACGTCAAGGCAAGCCCAACAATCGATTATGTCAAGCATGTTGTTGCCAAAAGTTACCTTAGCATTGGACTAAAATTTTTAGTCGATGTAGTAAAGCGGGGGTACTACCCAAAGGGAGGAGGTCTTGTGCAGTCCACTATCAAGCCTTGCAAGAGTCCTAGCACAATAGAACTCCTGACTACACGATATATTGAGCCAAAGATTATCAGTGTGTGCGGCCAGCTTCCAGTACATGTCGCCAAGCGACAGATATCCTCTGCGTTGGTCGCGCTAGAGAAAAAAGATATACAATGTAACAATTACACTGCCTCAATAGAAACCTCTTTTTCTCCGGGATCTTCAATCCTTGTCTACTCTGTGTCTGACTTTGGTCTATACGTCGGTGGGGATTCGATAGGAGAGCTTGGCAAACGGGCAGAGGCCGTTGGGACCGAGGCTGCCAATCGATTCTTGGAGAGCAAACTTGCGCAGGCTACGGTAGACCCGTTCCTTGCTGACATGCTTATACTTCCGCTTGCATTGAGTAAGGGCAGATCGAGATATAGAATTGCGCAGGTAACTCAACATTTGCTCACAAACTTGCATGTTGCGAGCGAGATTGTCGGATGCAAATACAGTATAGAGCAGCAGAGAGGAAGCCATATTGTAACGATCGAAGGCTAAATGCCGCTATCGAGTAGTGCTGCCAAGAGCAGGATTGCAACTGACAAGATCACGATGACTTCACCTAGAATAATGATCTTTGTTCGCACTGACTGAACGTAAGTGTTTCCCCCTTGCCCTGACATTATCTTCCGCTCCATATCTGCATCCAATAGCCTGATATGTATAACATAGGTTACTATGGTTCCTATTACCAGGATGACCTTTGTAAGTAAGATAATGCCATAAGTTGTATCAAGTATGGCACCAGGCTCCCAAAGAAATAACCGTGAGTTGTAGATGCCGCTTGCTATCAAGGCGGCAAAGGCAGGTATGGTGATTTTGTTAAAACGCCTGCCTATTTTGACCATCAGCGCTACCATCTCCTCAAGCGTCTCAGTGTGAGACTTGAGGACAGGCACAAGAACGATTCCAAGAAATATCGAGCCCCCGACCCATATTGAAGCACCTACCAAATGGACCCATGTTACGAGGCCGTCTGCTACAGCCATAATCATTTTCACCTTTACGTATTATATTATTGATGCTATGTTGGTGCATCTTTCTAGCAGACATTAGATTATCAGAGGATTTTTGAGCATTGAAAAATAATGATCCAAATGATATTACTTTGTCCTTTATTATCCCTTTCAGGAAAGCCCCTAATGGAAAGATTGAAGCATTTTATAGCATTCTTATAATACCCCAAGCAGGCACGAGTCGTTGGACTGTATCTCTGCTTCTTCTATTGCATAGAGATACAGAAATATCTTGCCAGCATTGCGGGAGAATGCGTGAAACATGACTAACAAATAAAGCAAGGGCACAATCTCGGCAGAGCAATATGAATCCAATAAAGTTGTAAGTCTCTATCGATTGCTGTAATTGATCACCCACCTTCTTCTTCTTCTTCTTCTTCTTCAAATTCTTGCTGGCAGGAATGCGACAATAATCTCCAGTATGTGAAGGAATAAGACTAAACAACTGCTGAAAGGATGGAAGTACTCTGGCTTTACTGAACATCTTCTAGAGGTGACAACCCGGAGTTACTCATGATTATAGAGACGCTGCTCATCAGCAGCAATAGATCTCCCAATATTAAAAAGATCAAATGTAGCGTCTCTTTCCAGAAAGGTTTTAATCAGCTCTGTTAGACAGCTAGCACCGTACTTGATAATAGGCCCACGAAGAATTATTCTTATAGGTGCCATTGCCGCAGTCGCTCTTGCAATCATTTTCTACCCACTTATCGTACAGACCCCTTTTGACCCAGAAAAGGTTGCTATCCAACTGACAGGGGTCGAACTCATGTCGGGCAGCGAAGCCGAACAAAGGCTTGATCTTAGAGTGGGACTTCTGATAACAAACACCAATGAATTCACTCTGACTACTTCAAAGATCGCGTATGATCTATTTTCGGATGGTGCTCCTGTAGGATCAAATACACTATCCTATGAAGACGTTCCTGTTAATGGTAGGCCCGCATTCTTTTCAAACCAGCCAGTACCATTATCCGACACCCTGACATTGAAATACAGTGATGAGACGGCGGCTCTCTTCGACAAGATATTGAATAACAGTACTGATATCAATTGGCGTATCACAGGCTCTGCCACAATTGAATCGGGTACGACGTTGCAGGAAAAGACCTTCTCCAGTGAGTTATGATGAGAGAAAAAAAATGATGCGGTCACCGGGATTTGAACCCGGGTTACGGGCTAACTTCGCATTTTGCATGGAAGGCCAGTGTCCTAGACCAAACTAGACGATGACCGCCCTCTGGTCTACGCTTATGCAACCCAATATATAGTATATTCAAAGCTAATGCTTTTGGTCATTTTTTGGATTCTACGCTGCTATACGACGCTGTCTCTCCATTATTTTTGAAGGTTTTCGGCCTTCTTAGCCTCAGAGGACATTACCACCGTGTTCGATATTACTCGAAAGTAGCATATTCATTATTGAATTGGTGATGCGACAAGTACTATGATGAATATCAAGAACAGCTAAAAAATTCTGCTCATCGCAAATTTTTGAATTATTGTAGGACATCCGGGAGGTAACCGGCAGTCATATCAAGGTAGACGACGATCGCTTATTATGATGGGGGAGGTTAGTCAAGGGATCCCTGGAAATCTTAGCTTGGAAATATAATATCAAGTAGAACGTCTACTGCCTTGTTTTTGGCCTGCTGCTTGTAATTTTCTATACTCTTTTTCGGCACATTGAGCGCCTTTTCCCTCTCTACCTCATCTACGGACCGGTGATCAAGGGCGCCGTAGAATTGTACCTTGTAGCCTTTAAGCCTGGCCATTACTGTCGACTTGAAAATGTCGTGCAGCCAAACCGAGCCGATAAAGTAAATAAAAGGTGGATTTGGTTTGCCCTTTATCATCTCTGCAATTCTGCTGATGGTCTGAGCCATGTTTTGTGAGTCCGTATCTATTGCAATAATCTCCTCTCTTATTCCGCCCCTCTTCAGTTCTTCTTTAACCTTCTCAGCTGGCCCGGGATCCCCTACAACCATTACCATTGTCTTATGCTTGTCTGGCCTTGACCTCATGATCATGCCGTACGTTTCTACTCCCACCTTTACGCGCTCTTTGATGTAATCGGGGAGCTCGCTATCAGCCGCCGACTTTCCTTTGTGTATAGCATATACAATGAGGAGATTGCCGTCAGTAAAGCGGTATTCGGACATTTTCTAATACCACGTGGAAGTTACTTTTTTTGGAACAGAGATCTGTCTTTCAAGCTCGTCGAGCCGCTGAAGGGATTCCGGGTTCTTTTGCAAGTCATGGAACTTCTTGTCGCGCCTTATCTTTCTTAAAACATCTAGCACTTCATCTGTAGAGACTCCGTGCTTGATGTCATAGTCAATCTGCTTAGCACAGCTTGAGACTGTGCTATATCTTTTGTAATTTCGTTTTTCAAAAGAAGAAGCGTCAGGGGAAATGCCC
>DATDKS010000130.1:0-25346 GCA_036519825.1 Nitrososphaera sp.
TTCTGCGATTTCTTAAATCAAAAGGCGAAAAGGTACCGAATTACTAACAGGTCTATATGTGTGCCTACAAGTAAATTACAACCTAGTCAGCCAAGCTTATCAACAACGCTTGCAATTTCTTCCTCGTGAATGCCCTTAATTAGATGGTCCTAATATTGCCAAGGTTACCAACATTTAGTCCAAATTGCATTGGCGCTTCGTCATTGCGAGGCTCTAAGATACGTAGCTATCATGTTTGCCAAATGTCCAATATGATGTGAATTTGCCACCAATCTTTTCCTCCCCACCTTTTGCTGCTTCTGCCCGCCTTATCGTATCCTTGAAGTATGTTATCCCTTGATCCGTCTACCGCATCAATAGGATATATCGTTGTGCCGTGTTATGAGATAAGAAAAGCTTGTTGAACTTCTATGTTTTTATAGCATGTTCTATCGGCATTATTATTGTAAAAGACATAACTAAATTGCTAGCCTGCCGAGCTCGAGATCAGAACCACGTGACGTATTCTATATTTTGCAGTCATTTTTAGTATGCATGACAGATAGCATGTGTAACTTAGACTCAGCACGTAATTTTCAGACGAGATGCCAATTCGGCGTGCCTAGGGGAAGTAACTTGCGGGGGAAAGATTGTTCTTTTGGGGGAAGATGAAACCGAATATTGTGATTAACCCCTTAAATAATTTGACGTAATATATGTAAGGCACCATGGCTTCAGAAATCGGGGATGAATCTGACAAGCTTAAGGCTGGTGCAACGGCTACAGCCAATAAGGCGTCGGATACCGATAGAGACATGGATCGAGAATACGACAAGGAGAAGGTTAAGGAGAAGTTCCAGGACAAGATGGACTAGGACTAGGATTTGGGCTCCAGTTTATAGGTTCATCTATCCTCTTCTCCTTTCTTTTCCTTGTATTAATTCGAAATTAACTAAATGACTGTAACCTTGCCTCTTCACTGCTATAATTTGTATCGATTCGAAGTTGTCTTATCTTTGGCATTTAGAATGAGAGAAAATATATCGGACGGGAATGAACTATGCATTATTAACGGAAATTCCACGCTGCTCTCTTAACAGCTATTCATTCTTGCGTATTCGGTCTGAAATGCGAAACTCCTACCGCGCAGCGGAATTATTTGAGGATCCGCAAGAAAGGCCTTATGAAAAATGAGGTATGCAATTCGATGGTATTAAGACCTGTCCATAAGCAACTGCATACACACATGGAAATGAAAGAATAACAAGAACAAACAGACCACTACAATGACCTATTATTTTGCTAATTGACTGATCAACTTTATTATGGATTCAAAGTGGTCCTTAGCCAAAAATTGGTAGAGCCCTCATTATTCAAGCTCGTTTTTGCAAGCTGAAGACATAATTTCTTTTTAGTCAGTTGTTTATTACTTTAAAGTATAGGGTCTTTGGACGAATCCCCGAAGCATCCAAACAGTATCGAATCATGCTTGTGCAAGAAGAAATTACCAACCAAATATCTGTCGGCAATTGCAAGGACGTCCTACAGCGGCTCCCTGCAAATTCTGTCCAGTTGACTGTAACTTCACCGCCATATAGAAACGCGATCGATTACGATATGCATGCGTCTCAAAGTGGCGCCTATTATAGAGGCAAATTAAACTTAGACACCAATGAGTATCTGAATGACATGGCAGATATTTTTGGTGATAAGGTCTACCGCGTAACAAAGGAGGGGGGCTACTGCTGCATTGTCATAGCAAATGAAGTTGTCAATGGAACGATAGTACCGCTGCCTCACATGCTGCTATCCAAGCTTGTACAGCCCTTTGGCAAATGGAACCTACATGAAGAGATTATCTGGCACAAGGTGACTGGTGGCACAAATCGATATGGATCCTTCATCATTCATCCATACCCAAAGTATTACCGTGCAAACATCATGCATGAATTCATTTTGATTTTACGCAAGGGAGATGTCAACAGCGGGCGGACAAAAAGAATAGAGATTCTTCCAGCGACGCATGAGGAATGGACAAGAGAAATAGCTAACTCAATTTGGCATATTGCACCAGTGCCACCGGGCTGCATCGATCATCCATGCCCATTCCCCGAGGAAATCCCGTACCGCTTGATGAAATTGTACTCGTATGAGAACGACTTAGTATTGGACCCTTTTAACGGAAGCGGGCAGACTACGAAGGTAGCACACCACTTTGCCCGTTACTACATTGGGGTCGATTTGGTAAAAAAGTATGTTGATCTAGCCAAGACTCGGATAGAAAGGGAGGAGCCACTTCACATAAGAAACCATGCCCTTGTAGCCGACTGGAGAAAAATTCCATCTCACTATGATAAGAAACGCTAAGATCTGGACAGTATATGTCCCTAACTAGGCGGTTGTGGTTGCAATAGGAACAACTAATTTTTTGTCATGTTCAACGCCACCAATACAGAAGGAAGATCGATCGGATTATCGAGACAAAGACATAGAGGGAGGATCGCTACCGATTAACTCAAAAGGCTAGGTTAATGGCCAGCGCCCTGTGCCAGCCATATCACACCTTTAATAAGGCGTAACGTTTAAGCATATTCATGTCCGCTGCAACTGCAGGGTCCAAAAGTCCAAAGCAGCACCGCTGTAGCATTTGTGGCAGGGTTTTTGAGTCAACAGAAGTTCTTGAAGCACATAAGAGAATAGACCATGGCACACACAGCTCACCGCCTGCAGGAGTCGGATAAAAAAACGATTAATTCTACCTCAACGAATACACATTGACTTGGCCCCCAGAATTTGCGTATCGATAGGGCCCGAGGATGCTAAATCGATTCAAAAAGAAGCAGATCGCGCATTTCAGCTGGGAGCGGATTATGTGGAGATACGATTGGACTTCCTTAACCCGGACCTCTTATCTGCGGCCCTCAATGCTGCAAAAGGCATAAAGGATAGAACAGTCTTTACCCTGCGGCCAAAAAATGAGGGAGGCATGTTCGTCGGGAGCGAAGAGAATCGCTTGCAGTGGTTGTACAGGCTAGCGGAGCACGAACCTATGCTGCTGGATGTCGAGCTTGATACCCTTAAAAAGAATGACGAGCTGGCAGACTTTTTAGAAAAGAAAAAGAGTCCAATTCTTGTATCATGGCATGACTTTGAAAGAACGCCGCCAAGCACCTATATCGCTGATCTACTTTCAGAGATGAGGATCTACAGCAACTATGTCAAAATCGTGACTACAGCACACAGTATTGAAGATTCATTGAGGCTGCTGGACTTGTATGAGACAGCTATAGGGTTATCCCCAATTTTTTTTGCCATGGGTGAAGCAGGAGTGATATCAAGACTATTGTGCAATATAATCGGTAACGCCCCCTTCACTTATGCAAGCCTTGAGAAAATTATTGCGCCAGGACAATTAACGGTACAACAGATGAAAAAGTTGTACAACAGGATGAAAGGACCCAAGATATGATCTTTATGTAATCTCAAATTTCCTTGGTTATTGTCTGTGATACTTAGTGTTTACATCGGATGTATGGAGACCCTTGCCAACTTAAAGACAATGTCTATGCCATCCTCACATGTGTTCGCTATGGCCGACCTTTCAATCTAATCTACATTCCCTTAAATGATTCCCTCGACGGTATATATGTGAAAAGCCTGTAATATTTGCACTAGACGATGGAGATTTCGAGCAAGACCTATTGCATCATAGGAGATCCGATCCATCACTCGCTGTCGCCGGCAATGCAAAACGCCGCTTTTGCAGCAAAGGGACTCAACTGTAGCTATATCGCGTTTAGGGTTCCAAAGGGGGAGTTGAAAGAGTCGATTGAGTCTTTGCGCAGCATAAACATTGCTGGATTCAACGTTACGTCCCCTCACAAGGCACTGGTAATGAGGTACCTTGACGAACTTGATAATACCGCGAAAAAGGCGGAAGCAGTAAACACCGTTAATAATATCGAGGGTATTTTTCGAGGGTACAATACCGATCTCCATGGCTTTATTGAGCCGCTGAGCAAGCGGCAAATTGATTTTCAGGGTATGCATGTCCTCCTACTTGGGGCTGGCGGGGCTGCGCGGGCAGTAGTGGCTGCTCTTGCAGAAAAGAAAGGCATAGCCAAGGTAGTGATTGCGAACCGCGATCTACGGCGAGCAGAGGAGCTTGCCAACTTGGGGTCTGCCTTGGGGATGAAATGCGAGATCATGCCACTTGCGCAGGTGCAGGATATTTCGCCTGACTGCGATTTAATAGTAAATGCAACAACCTTGGGAATGAAGAATGAATCGAGTGTGATCGATTACCAGCATATTCAGAAGGGAAGCATAGTCTACGATATGGTTTATCGCCCGCTGGTCACAGACCTGATCGAAAATGCCAAATACGCACAAGCAAGCGTTGTATACGGCTATGAAATGCTTATTGAGCAGGGTGCAAAGGCATTTGAGATATGGACCGGATTGTCGGCCCCGAGAGATGCCATGAAAAAGAACCTGTTAGGAATCTTTGGTGAGCCTACATGACGACAAGGAGCAGAAAGGCAAGAGCGATAGTTCATGGAGCGATTTCAATAGTGAACGCCATAGCCACCGGACAGGGATCCGCTCTTGGCATATCCCTAAAGGTTACAGCCGAAGTTGAATTTCAGAGAGGACATGGAGTTGGGTTTGTCACTGGCAAGAATGGTGATAAGTTGATAAATAATATCATTCAGAAGACGATACCAAAAGAAATCATAGATAACAACATGATAACTATTAAGATCGATTCAGAAATTCCAATTGGATATGGGCTAAAAAGCTCCAGTGCTGTGTCAAATGCTGTTGCGCTTGCATGTAGCCAGGTGGCAAGCGACGAGGATATTAACGATTATGTGATACTTGAAGTTGCTGCCCGTTCCTCACTCGAAGCCAAGGTCTCAGTGACAGGAGCATATGACGACGCCACCGCCTGCTACTTTGGAGGTTTTACTGTGACTGACAATTACTCCAGACGGATAATGCGCAAAGAGAGGGCGCCAGAGAACCTTTGTGCAATCATTTTCCTGCCAGACAATACTACAAGGGGAGACATGCAAAAGCTCAGGAACCTCTCCGACATATTCACTGACGCTTTCAGCTTTGCAGAGTCCGGCCAATACTGGAAAGCAATGAAGCTTAACGGAGTCCTTGCCTCCGCTGCGCTTTCATCAAGTTATACTCCCGTAATGGCTGCCCTTGAGCAGGGGGCACTTTCTGCCAGCATATCTGGGAATGGTCCCTCAATTGCCGCTGTGGGATACGAACATGAGGTTGAACCGATCATCGGTGCATTGTCGAGCTTCAAGGGTAGGATAATAGTTTCCAGAGTAAATAATGAGAAGGCAAATGTGAAAATCATAAATGACTAGTATAGTAGTTGAAAGATCCAGATTAAGCGGATGCGTGCGTTGCCCCTCTAGCAAAAGCTACAGTCACAGGGCAATAGCAATTAGCTCACTTGCACACCGCCAGTCTAGAATTAATCATGTTCTATTGGCCAGGGATACTCTGGCCACAATAGTCGGCTGCAGCGCTCTTGGAGCAGACATAAAGTATGACCCAACAAGCATGCGGATAAACGGCAAAGACCACTTTAATCCTCCCGAAAATGTGATAAATGCAGAGAATTCTGGGACCACAATAAGGATAATTACTGCGATGTCCGCCCTAGTAAGAACCGGCTACACTGTTCTGACGGGAGATGAAAGTCTCTGCAATCGCCCGATGCAGCCCTTACTAAATGCACTTCAACAGATAGGGGTGGAGGCTTATTCCACAAAGCAAAACGGAACGCCTCCGCTTATAGTAAAGGGCGGAGGGATAAAGGGTGGTACGACTATCATTGATGGCAGCATTTCAAGTCAGTTCATTTCAGGCTTACTCATTTCCAGCGTCTACGCGGATTCAGAGGTTGTACTGAAGGTAAAGGGCAAGCTTGTTTCCAAGCCTTATGTCAGCGCCACGCTTGCCACAATGAAGCACTTCGGGGTTTCTATTGATCATAGTACGGATATGCTAGAATATTACATCAAAAATACAAGATATCGCGGCACAAAATTTGATGTCCCAAGCGACTTTTCGACTGCCGCACTAATACTTGCTGCAGGGGCACTTGCTGGAGAAGAGGTAAGGGTAAACGGGCTCAATTTTGTAATGCCCCAAGGCGATTCAGGGATTGTAGAAATCTTGAAGAAAATGGGCTGCAAGATAAAGGTCGACGAAAAAAAGGGTGAGGTGGTTATTAACGGTTCGGACAAATTAGAAGGCGGTGAGTTTAACCTATCCGATACACCTGATCTGTTGCCTGTTGTTTCGATACTTGCACTGAAGGCAAGAAATCCTGTCACAATAATAGGCGTGGCTCATGCTAGAGTCAAGGAAACAGACAGAATATCAAATATTGCAGTCGAGCTTCTAAAGCTTGGTGCACACATCAAAGAGTTTCATGACGGATTAAAGATAATTGCACCTCGGGTAATAAGAAACGCATTACTTGAAGCGCATAACGACCACCGACTTTTCATGGCTTTCACAATCGCTTCTATGATGACAGAAAAATCTATAGTAGCTGGAGCTCAATCAGTAGACGTCTCATATCCCAATTTTATCTCCGATATGAAAAACATCGGAGGAAGAGTATCACCAGCCCCAGATAGAGAATAACAAAAAGGCAATATATAGAACAAACTCAACTGCTGCTACCAAATATGGGGGGCAGCATGATAGGGGAGCGCTTTGTCGCCATGAGCTTCGGCGAAAGTCATGGGAGGTGTATCGGGATAATTGTAGACGGTTGTCCTGCTGGCCTGCCTCTTGACGAAGCCGACATACAGCGACTCCTTGAATTAAGGAAGCCTGGCCAGTCGGTCATAACTACGCAACGAAGAGAAGAAGACAAAGTTGAGATCGTATCAGGACTCTTCAATAGCTTCACCACGGGTGCTCCAATATGTATGCTTATATGGAATCACGATACAGATTCAAGGTCTTATGAGATGATAAAAAATATTCCACGACCAGGACATGCAGATTACCCTGCTATGGTAAAATATGGCGGCTTTGCAGACTATCGTGGAAGTGGAAGGTTTTCAGGCAGGCTAACTGCAACACTTGTAATGGCTGGGGCCATAGCCGCGAAGCTGTTGAAAACAACCCTTGGCATTGAAACGGCCGCTTATACCACCGAAATAGGCGGCATCAAAGCACGCGGTATTAATAAAGAAAATATTGCTAATAGATACAATAATGAAGTGAGGTGCCCTGATCTGCAGGCGGCACAGAGTATGAAGGAGGCGATCCTGCAGGCAAGAAAATCAGGCGATTCGCTTGGAGGCGTAATTGAATGCGTTAGCAGCGGTCTGCCGGTAGGCATGGGCGAGCCTATATTTGCATCGCTGGAGTCAGATCTCAGCAAGGCTTTATTTAGTATACCTGCAGTCAAGGCTGTCGAGTTTGGTTCTGGCTTTGCCGGCAGTAAAATGCACGGCTCTGAAAATAACGATAGCTATCTGATAAGAGACGACAAGGTGATAACGAAGACGAACAATGCTGGAGGAATATTAGGTGGTCTGTCAAACTCAATGCCAATTGTCGCTAGGGTAGGCTTCAAGCCAGCTGCTTCAGTAGCCAAGAAACAGCAGACGCTTGATGTATCTACGCGAGAGCAGACAAATCTTACTGTGCCAGGAAGGCATGACCCGTGTGTTGTACCAAGGGCTCCTCCTGTAGTGGAGTCCGTAGTTTCCATGGTTTTGGCTGATCACGCCATCCGAGCAGGTCTAATACCATTAGTTTTAAAGCGAGATGGTGCTGGTGGATAATACAAACGAAGAGCTCGAGTTACTGCGTGGCGAGGTCCGCCATGTGACAACGCAGATAATGCGTGCTGCACAGCAGCGTATAGATCTTGCAAGGAAAATCGGCGAAGTAAAGAGCAAGCATGGCATTGATGTCAAAGACGAAAGGGTTGAACACGATATACGGATGACAGTTATGTTGCTCGCAGAAGAAATTGGAATGAGCAAAGAATTTGCATTGCGGCTCCTCAACATATTGTTTACTGAATCTGAGCATGTACAAGTGCAAAAAAACCCGCAAAAGCCAGCGGAAAAAAAGCTAACCCACCTAGGCATATTCGCAAAGGCAAAACAGCTTGAAGCTTCAGGCAAGGAAATAATTCACATGGAGGTAGGTGAGCCAGACTACCCGCCGCCTGCAAGAGTCGGAGCGGCTCTTGGAGAATCTTTCAGAATGGGACTATATCATTATACAGATACTCCCGGCATTGCAAATCTACGTGACGCTATAGCCACCAAAGAAGGCGGAGGTATATCGAGGAATCAAGTGATGGTCACCCCTGGTGGCCGTTTTGCCGTTTTCAGTGCAATCGCATCATTGCTAAAAGCAGGACAAGAGATGATAGTGATCGAGCCAGCATGGCCTGCCTATAAGGAATGTACAGATCTTGTAGGCGCCAGGAGCAAGGTACTTGCAACTACACTGGAAAATAAGTGGGTACCTGACACTAACCAACTCGAAGAGATGATTAATTCAAGCACCAAAATGATTGCACTCAATTATCCAAACAATCCTACAGGAAAGATGCTTGATGGCAAAACAATGGAAAAGATAGTGTTAATTGCCAAGGATCACGGTCTTTACTTGCTGAGCGATGAAGTTTATGCTGATTATGTCTTCGGCCAGTTCAACAGCATACGCAAATATGAGTACGCCAACAGCATTATTGTAGGATCGTTTTCAAAACGCTACGCGATGACTGGCTTTAGGGTTGGGTATGCTATCGCGAATAAAGATATTATCTCAAAAATGGTGAGAGTTCAGGCAGTCGCCATTACAAGTGTAGCGGAGCCGATGCAGCAGGCTGCTCTTGCTGCGCTTGATGTAGACCCATCAGAAAACGTTAAGCTAATGAAAGGAAGACTTGACTTTGTGTGCAACAAGCTTAAGAAAATGTCGCTTAGATTCGTTGTGCCGGACGGTGCGATGTACGTGTATCCTCAGCTCCCAAAGGGGGAGGAGGATATATCCCTTGTCGAAAAGTTGTTGGAGAAAGGGACCGCTATAGCACCGGGTAGTGGATTTGGGGATTCATACAGCCGATTTGTCAGGATATCAGCGTGCCAGCCGGAGAAGATACTCGAAAGGGGACTTGACATCATGAAGTCCGTCATAAGGGAGCAGGCTTAAATAAATTGCAGCAAGTGGCAGTTATAGGCGCCGCAGGGAAAATGGGCTCATGGTTCACCAGCTATTTTTCCTGGAGGGGTTTGAATGTTTTAGCATATGATATCAACCAGAAAATGTTGAAATCCTCTCCCAAAATCAAAGTTCAAACGAGCCTACTCGAGTGTGTCCAGAATGCCGACTTGGTACTTGTCTCTGTACCCGTGCAAAAGACGCCACAGGCTATCAAAGACTGCGCAAAAAACATGAAGGATGGAGCCATCATCGCAGAAATATCCTCAGTCAAAAGCAAGACATTCGCGGCTTTGAAAAAGACTCCAATAAACCTTCGACCGCTCTGCATACATCCAATGTTTGGCCCAGGAGCAAGTAAAAAAGTAGACATTCGGGTGGTGCTAGTTCCGGTTAGAAATAAAAAAATAGAGCTGCAGATAGCAAACGAAATATTTGAAAATGCCAATGTGACGGTACTGCCAAACGCCAAGCAGCATGACAAGTCAATAGCAATAGTCCTCGGAGTGACATACTTTGCGAATATTGTTTTTGCCAAGGTTATGTTATCAGGTAACATTTCAGTGCTAAAGCAAGTGTCAGGAACCACATTTACCCTTCAGTCACTTCTTGCAGAAAGCATATTCACCGAGGAGCCTGAGCTCGTCATCGCTCTGATTCGTGAGAATATATATGCCAAGAGATACATCAGCCATTACCTTAAAGAGGCGGCAGCGCTTGAGCAGCTCGTAATCGCAAAGGATAGCAAGCGTCTAAAGGCGGAGCTGCATGGGGTAAAGTTAAGAATGCAAAAGCGGCAGGACCTGCAGCATTCGTATGACCGTATGTATGAGATGATTGACAAGTGCAAATAAATAGAAAAATATCTGCAACCAAGCAGTGATGAAGGGAGATGGATATATGACTCTTCTATGATGAGAGCAATGGCTCAAACCATCGTTCAATTCTAGTCTTACAGCAGAAATATTTGCGTAGCTACCAAAAAGAGCTTTGTCGAGATAGGATTTGCGACCGCCTGCCGCTTTTGCGAAATAGGAACATGCAGATCACTGTGTGCCGAAATGCACATAGACTTTATAAACACAAAAAGCAAGCTTAATCAAAAATAATACATAGAGATAAAGCCTTAAGGCTACTAGTTATAAATAACTAGTTTTTAGTCTGATGGCGGCCCAAGATGGTCCATCCCCGTGCCGCTACTGTGCTCGCCATCAATTGATGATATGGTCCTTGTTGACTTTATGCCATGTATTCTTCTGATCTGATTGATTGCAAGATCAACCGTATTGCCCGATGGAACGTCCACTCTTACTATGAGATCAAATTCGCCATAGACACCCTCGACTGAGACGACGCCGGGTATCTGAGCTATCTCGTTAAGGACTGGCTTTTCCATGCCTGGAAGTGTATTGATCATAACAAAGGCTCCTGGCATACCGGTTGGTAACTCCTGGCTTATATTAAACGATTATTGCTTCCTGCCCTGCGATTTGTCAATGATTATAAGCCCGACTTAAAGCACAATCCTTTTCGGTTTAAGCTAAACCTCAATCGCATATGGATTTCGACAATTGGCCTCCCATTAGGAGAATGAACCAATCTGGAGACAACAATGCCTGACGAGCAAACGCAAAGTCGTTGGTGATTAGTTAGGAATCCGCAAGAGTTTAGACAAGGAGGATAAGGCTAATGCTTGTGATTATAGCACTAAAAGGCAGGACAAGAGCGAAAAGAACAAACCAAGGATATCCAATAAGGTATGACGGAGTTATAATAATCGCGGCGAAGATCTTTTGCCAAAATAGAAGCGGCTAAACCTCCTTATTCCCTCAACCCTTTCAATCCTGTGCTCCAGTTGGCACTATTCTAAATATCTTGCCACTCGTCCCATACGTCAATATGTAAAGATAACCATCCGGTCCAACTTCTATATCTGAAATGCTTCTAAATCCTGTTCCAAATATTACAGGAGCCAGCTCACCGATGTTATCAGACACTCCATCTCCCAATGCTCCTTCTAGCATCAGACCTGTCCTATCTTCATTTAGATCAAAATGATATATCCTCCCATTGTTTATATCTCCAACAAAGATGTCATTTCGATATTGTTCCCCCAGTGCAGAGGAATTTAGGAATTTGATCGCTGTCACGCCTACTGTGTTTTGCCATGCAAATTCGGGGTCTCTGTATTCTCCTGTTCCGCCAAAGGTCTCCAGATCATCTTCTACATCGGCGCCATCATTTTCTGGCGCCGAAGCCGGTCCTTGCACCGCTGCCCAACCACTATTAAATCCTGGCTGTACAAGGTTGATCTCATCGAACCAATCTGGCCCGTTTTCTGTGTCCCATAGATAACCTGTCACTGGATCAAATGCCATGCCAAAGCTGTTTCGTATACCATAGGCAAAATAGTAGGGTAACATGCCAATATCTGCCTGTTCCTCTTCATCATCGCCATTATTATCCTCGTTGCTTTCTTCAACAAGTACAGGATTTGGTAAAGGCTTGCCTTCCGCGTCAACCACCAATATACCGCCTGTCCCATCCGGTGGAGGGCCGTCCTCATAATTCTCAGCCTGGGTTCTATGGTGATCCAAATCTCCTACCATAAGATAGACGGTTGTATTAGTAGTAGTGACGCCGTTTCCGCCGCCGGAGATTCCCTGACCGTTATTGCTATTAATCTGGTTTTGACTAACTAGCAGCGGGCCAGCGTTGTAACGAGGACCAGGTCTCGCTGGAAGGTCTAATAGGAGCTTTGGATTTATGAGTTTGACAGCAGTGGCGTTACCATCCGTGTTTCCTACCAGCTCATATCTGTAAAGTCGGTTGCCAGCTGGCACCACTCCGGCAGCGTCATCGCCATCTTGTCCACCTCCTGACTCTGTGAAATAGAGGAAGACATACGTGGTAGTTTCGTTTTGCTTGGCAACAGCCATCCCCAGCAATCCCCTTTCGTTGGTGTCATTATCGTTTGCAACAGCAACATCCACAACCGGCTCCGGCTGAACAACCCCTCCAACTACTCTTCGTACAGTGCCGTTGTCCTTCTCAGTCACCAAGATGTCATCGCTAGAGCCGAGAAATGCCATTGCTGTTGGCCTGTTCAGGCCCCTAGCAACCTCTTCAAATTTAAGGCCTGGGTCTTTTAAGGCAGCCGGCTGATCATCTTCCGGTATCCTCAAAGGGTTAACTACAGGTTGCCCTTGCCCTGGAATTAAGGGCTGTTGAGCTGCAACAGTTAGGGGCAAATTCGCCAGCAAGATGATAAATAAAAATGGCACTCCGTATAATACCCGTCCCGCCCCTTTGGGCATTACGGTCGGATGTGACTTAGCAATGTCAGTAAATAGTTCAAAGACGATCTTCAGATGCAATAATCCGAATATGAACCAAAGGGGAGATTGGCGGTAAGAAGGGTACATTGTAAGACCATTCCCGCGAATAAAATCACCTATTTTATTCCTTTTGGTGCTGATAGACAAAGTGTGTGCCGCTGAAGAACGTTTGACAGATTGTTGTTGTTCATCTTCCTCACAGTTGAGGTTGTCTGTATTGGTGTAAACTGTCTGTGGCATCGAACTATTGACTTCCGTTCAAGTCTGGGCATGTGGTAGGCTATATGTTTAACTGATCGGTGAACCATTCTACAATACTACGCTGCTGACGCCCCTGCGCTAATTATACTTCTAAATCTTTACTTTGTTGATCAACTAGAATGAATTAGCTATAATGAACTTCTCATATTGTTAGATAAGGGTCTGAGTCGTATGCCTTGCTAGATTCCATCAGATTGCTGAAAACAAAGATTATCCGTTTGATTCCCGGCATATAAAGAGCCCTTCTTACTACCCTGCAGGTTGTGTTTCCGGACTAATACATTCCCAAAACGAAACTTGCTCGGCATGGTAATCCTCTGCAAATCTTCTAAAGATCGATTATGCTAAACACCCTGTTTTGAGCCTCACTGGAAATGCATATTCAATAATTAACTACTGTAATAGGAGTGACAATACAGTACCGTATGGGATGTGGATTATCATCTTGTCAGTAGTTCTATCATATATCCCGTACAGCGATCTTATCTCGACGTTGTCATAGCTTCTGCTCACCCATTGACCAGTAACATCTGCGGTAGCCGCATATATCTCGATATTAAGTCTGGTCTTTGTATCGTCGACTATTCCAGGTTGAACATGTATTTGCACATTAGATGCCTTGACAGTATGGCCCATTATCGCGAAAGTTAGACTAGAAATGTTGTAAACTGACTGATGTTGTTCTGTAAGTATGCTATACTTTAATTGATCATTGGGAAAAATTTGTGCACCATAAATGTCAAAAGTATATTCACCTTCATCTAGCAAGAAAAAAAGGCCATTATCCAACAACTGTTTCTCTCCACTCAGAGGGAGCTGGCCTTCAGCCAGAAGGGACATAGGATTGATGGCCAAAATAAATAATACAGACAGCATCATCAATGACGTAAATATTGCTTGCAATGTGAACCTCACAATTGACGAGTCTGGATGATATTTATAATTATGCGATGGCATCAATCATGGCTTCGTTTAATGGGGAGAGACGGTGCTACCATTCATCACGCATAGGTGACAAAATAAAATTGGCTACAGGACAAGGTTATGTCTAGCTCATTCTAATGGAAATGATATGCTAAGTCTAAGTTAATGCAGCTGACTCGCTTTTATATCTCATCGAAATGCCAGACCATGACCCTCTCTCTGACTTGTCTCAGCTTATCGATAGATCCGTTTATGCTGTTGATGGCGAGAAGGTAGCTTTTAGCGGTCAATATTAGCAGACGATTTACTTGTAAACAAAGGGTTTATCGTTCTGAACAAATATTACATTCCGAAAACTCTTGCTGAATCAGTAGATCGGAAAGGACGGATTCGGCTGAGGATAACTGCTCTTGATGTACGTGCAAACTATACGTTTTCCAAGATGAAAGATGTGTTAACAGCGATCGGATACCTACCTGAGCGAAAGGCTAAACCAAGTTCAGTGTATAATCGCTTGCAAACAATAAGATATAGTACTAGAAGAAATAGGCTAGCGGCATCCATTGCCTTTGTTTGGGCAATCTTGTTTTTAGCTTGTGGTTATAAGGCAGACATCGAAATCTATAATCTAATAGGAGCTGAAGTTTTGTCCATTGAAAGCCTCAGGCTATTATGGAACTTGGTTACAATTCCAATAGGTCTATTGGCAATTTTAAGTCAACTAGGCGGAATAACAGTAATGATGGGTGCGGGTCTATTTGCTGCTAATTGAGTCAATCTCGGCAAACTGCTGGCCATGGTCGTCGGTACTGGACAGGGTCTGTTTACAATAGCAGTTCGTATTCTCGTACAACTGTGGTCTGGAGAACTATGCAGCATGAATAATTACGTTAGAGGGGTGACCTCTACCTCTACAGGTCTGGGTATACTCATTGCTGGTGTTGCACCGACTATAGCTAAGGGAAAGGGAGATAGCTTAGTTTCTAAGGCAATAAGACTTGTCTTGAGAAAGAGCTAAAAGATAGCTAGAAAATTTGGGGAGAACGAATTTCTCAAATATTTAGAGTCTCTTTATACTATAATTTTTTCTGGAGTCAACTCGGACCGGTTGAGTTAATGGTTGCTTCATTACTCTTTCAGTTGTTTAACTAATTACCCATAGACAGCTGTAAGTAAAAGTTAAGGCTCATTCACCAGGATTAACTTATTGTTGAATTCGAAGGCAAAGCTTTTCTGCTTTAGGACAATGCGAATTTCATTAGCAGTTTCCATCATGGATTGCTCATCAATATCATTGGTGTGAATCTCTACCATAGTATATTTGACCGGCTCGAACTTGCCTTCAAAGTAGCCGTCGAACTCGATCAATGACATACCGCCGTACCTGGAGGCCATGCCTCGTACAATTTCTAAATAGCCTTCAACTCTGGGTAGATAAAATTTTACCGAATCTTTTAGTGTCTTAACATTGAATTTACGTGGACTGTTCGTCATATGGGTACCATTTCTAGGCTTATGTATATCTAATAATGTACTGGATATGTATCCATGGCAGAATATGTCGTTAGATGAAGTTAATCCGACTTGTTGATGTCCCATAATTAAGACAAGGACTAAAATAATCGTGGTTCTACCAGGTGGGAGAGAAAAGGACTAGAGGAAGTAATGGCAGGATGGGCAATCTTTTCTTTTTTAGAATCCCATCTTCGTGATCTCAAAAACAAAAGCGACAGAAAGTGGTTGAAAATTATAGGTATACTGGATGCCCGATACACAAATTGAAAACTTATATATCCAGAAAAGAGTCAATTGAATCAATGGTTGAAAAGATGACCGCCGTTTGGCTGATTATTCTCACTATCCTGGTTTGCGCTGCAGTGCCCGGCGTGTTGATCTGGATGACTACAACTCACGCTCCTGCAAAGATGTTAATGGGGCTAGAGGCAACAGGTAGTCTACCAACATATCTCGTGCTGCGATAGAAGGCAGGAAATAACTTAAGGACTATTAGTTCATCATTTATGCTAATGGCATTTGAAGGGTCAAAAAGAAAAAATCTGTTTCTTTCAATGATGATACTTGCCGGCCTGGTTGGGGGTGCCGTTCTTGCTACTTCTGCGTTTACTACCTACTTAAGATCTCAAGATCCCATTAACCAATGTGTAAACGATCCAGAATCTCAGCCCTTTCAGGTATCAATTCCAGTTACTGCAATAGAGGATGGCTTTCCTGCTCTAGTTCCAAAAGGGGTGGGTATCAAAGATGGGTGTATACGCCCTGTACATACTGTTGAGGAAAACGTAATTCAGGTAGCATATAGCAGGCCATATAATTTTACACTGGGACATTTTCTATTTTACTGGTTAGGAAATGATCTGTTACGATATGATACAAACGTGTTCGTTAATGATAGCCCTCGCTCTGAGGGAGATTTTCGTGATATTGTATTAAAGCAAGGCGACAGCATTAGGATTGAATTTCAAAGGCGAAACTAATTATAAAATGTATAATGAATAATGACATCGTGAAAGAGGTTAGTGCCGAGGTCGAAATCAACAGCTACCCCGAAAGTGTATGGAAAATCCTCACCGATTTTGCTACTTACGATCAATGGAACCCGTTCATTAACAAGATTATTGGCCTTCCAACAGAAGGCACCAAAATCGACATTTATATTGAAACGCCCAGCGGCAAGAACAGAAAGTACTCACCAAAGATTACCAAGGTAGAAGAAGGCCGCGAGCTTCGCTGGTCTGGCAAGAGTTCCCTTCCCGGCTTTCTAAACGCTGAACACATTTTCACTATCGAAGAGCTGCAGCCTGAGCGCGTGCGCTTTATCCAGCGGGAGGAGTTTGATGGATTGCTCACCCGTCTATTTGGAAAAGGCGTTGATACAGATGTAAGACAAGGCTTTCAAGATATGAACGACGCGCTGAAGAAGCGGGCAGAGCGTAGCAGTCATTAGCAAAAATATTTATTTATATTTCTTCAAAGATCAGTACCTGGTGCCAAACTATTATGAGATACTTGGAGTCTCCCCTGATGCCAGTCAGGCTGACATAAGGAAATCTTTTCGCAATTTGGCACTAAGACATCACCCTGATAAGAATAAGAACTCTGAGGAATCAAAGCAAAAGTTCATGAAGATAATCGAGGCCTATGAAGTGCTTTCAGATGAGCAAGCAAGAAAGAACTATGACAGCAATAGCGTTCAAAAGCGTGTTAATAAGGCCAGATGGACCCCATCGGCTGATTTTGGAACAGTTTACAGCTACGAGGAAATAAAGCGGCGGTACAGGCCAAGCAACGTTGGGGGAGGCATGTGGGACATCAGTGACAAGGCTAGTTTCGGAATATGGAAGGCAACAATGCTCTTGTTTGCATGCTTGGCCATACTACTAATATATATCACGATTCTGAGCTAGCGGTTGTGTCTCTTTCTCCTGCGATTATGCTCTTCACCTTGTTCTTCTTTTCGACCTCTTGTACGGCTATACATGGCATACTTGTAGGCAAAAAACACCGCGATGAGTAGGCCAGGTAGTGCAATGATGATTGGTATTCCAGCTAGGAATGACAGAAAGATAGCCAAAACGCCGCAGATGAGTGAAGCTATCATGAGCATCAGAATTGCGGATTTTGTTGCAGCCAACTTACCTGAGGTTACAAGATTCGGTATAAAAGTCATATTCTGGGTTGTCGCTCAAAAGGAATAAAAAGGGACTAAAATCAAAGGCGGAGTACCATGCAGATAGTTGCTATAGGCAGCCGCGTTTTTGTCACCAGTTTTCAGCTAGCAGGTGTCAAGGGAGTAAAAGTTGAGACACCTGCAGAAGCGCTCACTGAAATTAATAAGATGGGCGAAAATAGTGGAATTGGGTTGGTGCTATTGAGCGACGACATAGGTAAGGATATTCGTTTCCAGCTTACAAACCTAAGGGCAAAGAGGCCTATTCCTCTCATCTTTGAGCTGCCATCCCCAGGGAGCAAGAAGGAAAAAGTTGACTATCGTGCGCTTCTCAAACAAATTCTTGGGGTTTAGTCAAACGTGAGTCGCAGGCTCTTATGATATCTGTTCTGTCATAACGATTTCGGCTGTTGTTCAACGGATTTTTTATTGACGCAGCTCTCCACGTATGAAGCCACAATATTAAAATGGATAATAACATATCGCAGGATTTTCATCAAAGAAACATCACAGTCGCATTCGAGAGAAACCCGATGCAAAACATTAATCCTCCTTGGTCGCTGGCTGGTATTTACAGCTATTCCATCATGTTTTTAGCAGTGGTAATATCCTTTGATTTAACCTAATTTCTTTTTCCTTCTACCTCCTCTTCTTCTCTTCGGGTTCTTGTACTTTCTTTCTATGATGTCCGATCACCGCGTCAGGTTAGTCCGTGGCGGTGGCATGTGTAACGTTGTATTTTCCTGCTTAGTCAAATGTATCCAATTCGATTTCCCCTCATCTCTTTCAATTCTGTCACTCCCAAAAATCAATCTGATAGTATGGGTTTTTGCGTCCAATAGTATGCACGCGTATACTGGAAACTGGCAGGTACATGTCCTCCTGTTCCTTCGAAGTGATATGAGTAATAAGCGGCTCAGTCAAAACCTTCTCTTCAAATATTGCAAGCTTGGCTGCTTGTTTTATTGGTTGAAGTGAGCCAGTTGCGATCGGAGAATCATTTACAGTACCTAAGGGAGGACATCCACCTTTACAAAGGCTTAATTGTAAATTGCGCCTTGATACTACACATAGTTATGATTCCAATTTGAAGTACCTACTACTACATATTATAGACAGCTGTGGTATTATATAGCCTGCAAGAGTAATCAGAATTCCAGGGTTACTTTATCGGCTGCAGCAAATTAACCTTTATGTCATATTGCGACTGTCCATCCACTGCTAACTTCCCTCCAGTGCACATAACATCTAGCATAGTGAAAAGGGAATGATCTATTATCTTTGCCCGGGATTGATTGGGAGATCGCCTAGCGTATTGCACCTTGGTCTGAAATCTAACTTTCGGATACCCCGACTCCATATCGCAAGGTTAGAGTTCCGGGCAGGAGAAGAGCAATTTTGCCATTGATTATATCTTAATTAATTAGCCAATCCCACTTTAATAAAATACAATTTTCTGCATTTGTCACAAAGCGTGTATTCAGCCATCGGCGAGTTTATCGTCGATCGGCTAACATATGTACGAAAGGCAGATAATCAATTGGGTTTGCTTGCTTTGTCAATAAGATTTTGTCTTTCACACCACATCTCTATTTGCTAGGGGCGATAACATGCCTTGATAAAAATATCTCGGTATAACAAATTGTATACCCTACCTCGTTTTAAATTGCTATAATTCTTCTAGAGAAAAGCAGCATGAATGAATCAAGTTTTTCAGTACCTTATCGTTCTCTACAATGTATAATAACCAGAAATCGATTATCAGTTGTGCATGGAAAGAAAGCAGACAATAATTTTTTTTTTGATGGCAGCAGTAGCACTTATCACATGTCCATCAATAGCCTTTAGCTTTTCGGGATTGAGTGAAAACAACAACAGGTTATTAGAGAAATCCCCCTTATCTGGGGCCGAGAATAATGATAATAATGTCATTTCTGTTCAGCTCAGCAGCGGTGCTTCCAGTAATACATTTCAAGTTTTGCCCGACCCCGCTCCACCTAGCATATCTGATCCTAATATCACGGTTCAAAAGGTCATATCAGGCCTGCAATCCCCTACCAGCATGGCATTTTTGGATAATGATTCCATCATTATAACGCAAAAAGACGACGGCAAAGTGCGTCTTGTATCAAATGGCATACTCCAGCCGCAGCCGATACTACAAGTGCCTGTTGTAAACAACAGCGAGCGAGGGCTGCTTGGCGTGGCTATCGCCAACACAACTGACAGCAGCACAACAAAGACTGTTTTTCTATATTATACAGAGCCCGTTGGAGATCAAGCGAAAAACAGGATTTACAGGTACGAATGGAGCGGGACAGGCAGCTTGAGTGAGGGGCGCCTTATTCTAGATTTACCCGGCGAACCAGGCCCCAACCACAATGGAGGTAAGCTACGAATTGGACCAGACGGCATGCTATATGCTGTTAAAGGAGACCTTAACAGGGATGGGATGCTACAGAACGTGAAGGACGGCCCGCCGCCTGACGACACATCTGTGTTACTTAGAGTTGACTATGATGGAAATGGAGCTGGCAATCCATTATCAGATGGAGGAGCCAATCTTACAAAGTATTACGCTTACGGTATACGAAACAGCTTTGGTTTTGATTTTGACCCGCTAACTGGAATCCTTTGGGATGCTGAAGATGGTCCGGACGACTATGATGAAATAAACATTGTTCTACCTGGCTTTAATAGTGGGTGGCAGAAGGTGATGGGACCTCTAGAAAGAAAAGGAATCACAGTGGATGATCTTGTGCAGTTTCAAGGATCGCATTATGCAAACCCTGTTTTTAGCTGGCTACGATCTGAAGGCGTCACCGATATAGAAATCTTCAATTCTTCTAGTCTTGGTGAAAGATACGACTACAACATGTTTGTAGGCGACATCAACAATGGCAACTTGTACTTTTTTACAATCAACGGCAACAGGACGGGCCTTGATCTTGGCGGCGCCGCTGGCTTGCAAGACTTGGTGGCGGACAACAGCGAGGAGCTAAATGCGGTAATCTTTGGCAGGGGATTCACCGGCGGCATTACTGATATTGAGACAGGGCCGGATGGCTACCTGTACATTCTGACACTGTCCGGGGATCTGTACCGTCTCGTGCCAGCAGCGCAGTCAGCATCAACCATCTTATAAGGCGATTGTTCGGCTCATACTTCCGACCTGTTGCCCATAGATCGCAGAAACATAGCCACTCACGAGCCAATTAGCTGGCTTAAACTATTCCCTGATGTATGAGCTCAGGATATTGCTAGTTTTAGGCCCTCTGGCTTTACAGTCTCTGCCCCGATATTCACGGTTACACTAGTATAGTCGGAGCCAATCTCATTAATGCTAAACCCAATTGGACTTGGGCCTTGCTGAGGATTGTCGACTGCTACAGCTGTTATATTGTCAAGAAGAGCACTTGGTATACGTAAGGTTAGAGTTGAATCATGAGCAATAGTGCCGTTCACGTTTACGTCTATCTCTATCCTTTTTTGGTCTTCATTAACATTGATTTGTCCAAGCTGCACAGCAGAAGGCGAATCTACTTCTATTGTAAAGAGCATCTGCTCCCTCTTGCCTAGCGTATCGAGTGTATATATCTGGTATCCGCCATAGTATATCTTGCCGTCAGGGGACTGGGCGATTCCAACCGTAGGAACGAAGGGAAAATGTCCGAGCTCTATCTTCAATTCCTCAATAATACTCTTTTTGTCTTCGCTTAGCCTAAGTGCATAGATATCGCCAGTGAAGCTGCCAAAGAGGAACATTCCCTTGAGCTCCGGCACTGCATCGCCATCGTAGTAAATCATCTGTGTTGGTGCTATGGTTTCCCAGTATGTCCTCAGAGGTTTGATTGATGTGTTATTAGTTCGCTCGGGAGGCAGATTGGGCGGTTGGAGGGTCGGAAAACCATAGTTCCCTCCCTTTATTATAGAATTTATCTCATCATAGCGAAAGTCGCCGTTTTCAGTGGTTAAACCGGTACCATTACGGTCAAATGCAATGCCATACATGTTTCTGTGGCCAATTGTGTAAACAGGTAGGTTTGGATAGGGATTATCTTGTGGTATCGAGCCGTCCTTATTTACGCGTAGAACTTTCCCTATCACTATCGAGGGGTCTTGGGCGAAAATATGCTCAGTAGCATCACCAACAGTGATATACAGCTTGCCATCAGGGCCAAAGGCCATTGCGCCGCCTGAGTGATAGCCACGTGAAGCAGGAATGTTATCCATTATTACAGTCGGGTTGGTACCGGTGTTGTTGTCATCTGTGAACCTCAGGATACGGTTTATGACATTTCCGCCGTTACCATTTTCAATATCTGTTACGGCGGTATAGTAGACGTATATATAGTGATTGAGACCAAAATCCGGATCGATTGCAAGCCCCAGCATTCCTTGCTCCCAGCTAGCGTACAGATCATCCACGGTTGCAAAGGGCTTCTCTACAATCTTGTAGTCAGGAGTCATTATTCTTATTGCCCCTGTGTTCTTTTCAGTGAAGAAAAGTCTGCCGTCTGGAGCAAAGACCATGCTTGTGAGCATCGTGACGTCTGTCCCATCATGTCTTTGTAAGGCATCTTTCGTGTCACCTTCAAATTTCCAGTAACCAATCAAGCCCGATGAGACATCGGACATCTCAAAGAGCTGCTTCACTTCATCCTCACCAAGCGTTCGGCCGTAGATGCGAATTTCGTCAATAATTCCTGACCATCTGTTGCACGATGAGCAATAAGAGGGAGATCCAATCCTCAATGGCAGGCCAGAGTCCGGGTTATACTGCCCTACAAACTCTTTTTCACCAGCAAGAAGACCATCTGCGTAGAGCCTGACTTTTGAACCGTCAAACGTGCCAGTTATGAGTGTAAACTTCTCTGCTGGGACTTGAATGTTGGGAGGGGAAAAGAGCGTGCCATTGGTGTTGAAAACTCCAAAACGAAGAGTTGCAACTTGAGAGCTGGATGGGGCGGCACTGCCGGTGTTACTGCTAAAAGCGTCAAACTGCCAACCAGAAGTTTGTTGTTTGTTGCTATGTGAAACAATATGCCCATAAGGCTCTATCTTTGTAGGCTTGATCCAGAAGGAAATTGAGAATTGCTTTGGATCAAGATCGGGCGAATTCATTATCTCTATTGACTCTCTATACTCAGCTCGCATTTCCAATGCTCGGCCAAGCTTGCCCTCGACAAACAGTGTGCCAGTAGTCGTCAGCGGATATATGAGGGTCGAATTACCAGTGACTTCAAATGCATCCATTTTATTCGTGAGAAGATCACAATGCATGGTTCCGCCGTATTTCTGACATCCAAAGAGCTGACCTGAGGAGATCTGCCCGTATGCTGAAACACTCGTCTGTAATATTAGCATCATAGTGGCTGCAAACACCAAGGTACAGGAATAGCGATTCATAATAAGATAAGATTATGAAAAATTATTTAACCGTTGAGACGCAATTTATATTCAATAGAAAAAGAGGATTTCCCTCCCCTAAATGAATCCGACCGACATTATCAGGAACTTTATCATTATGTGATGCGATTTATCAACTGAAGCATCTTACTAGGAACATTTTCTCCATAGGGATTTCGCTCGATCTTGGCTTCAAGCATCATTTCGACAACATTGCTCAAAGGATCGCGTCGGAATAATGGAAAAAGCACGTTTGCCTTCAGAAGGAGGGTTTCCCAACGTTCTGAGACATGTCTCAAAGTTACGCAAGGCCGCCTAAGTACGATGGCTTCTTCCTGGACTCCACCTGAATCGGTCATGACAAGACGGCAATTCTTCAGAAGATATAGGAATTCCAAATACCCTGCAGGCTCTATTGCAATGACGTTTGGGGGCAAAGTGATACCATATCTGGCAAGGTTGTTTTTTGTCCTAGGATGGATGGGAAAGACTATCTTTTGGTTTATACCCGATAGATGCTTTCTCAACATCTCAAGCCTGTCAGGGCCATCAACATTTTCTTGCCTGTGCATGGTAAGCAACAAATACTTGTCGGGAAGATTATAATGCCTGCCATATTCGTCCGCAACCTTTGCAAGTCGCCTGCAGACATCCACCACGAGATTGCCAGTGACAGTGACGTTTTCCTCTATTTCCTCATAAGATAGAAAAGTCTTAGCAAGCTCTGTGGGAGGAAATAAGTGGTCCGAAGTAGAATCGATCTGAATTCTTGCCCTTTCCTCGGGCACGCTAAGGTCAAAGCAGCGAAGACCTGCTTCAACGTGGACGAGCGTCGAGCCAACCTCCTTTGCAGCAAGTGAACCTGCTAGACTAGAATTGGTGTCGCCATATACTAGAATAATCTGTGGCCTAATCTCTCGGAGGAACCTTAGCATATTTTCTTTCAATGTAGCGACATCTGATGTATCGCAGCGCAGATCATAATCCGGTTTGATCTTTAACTCATCAAAAAAGATGCTCTTCATATTATCAGAATAATGCTGTCCTGTATAGATCAGGGCATGCTTACCTTGGTCATCTAGCAACTGCACGAGATCTGCTAGCTTGATTATTTCTGGCCTTGTGCCAGCTATTGTAACAATGTTGATGACATTTTTTTCTATTTGCATCTTAACGGATTATTACGTGTCATCATTGTATTTCTATGGTATTCAATCATGCTGCACCTGCCACACCTTTTCTGGGGCTTTTTGCTTTACAAATCCATGTGTAGTCTTGGTGCTTGCCCATGACTTGATTGTAAATGCTCGGATAAAACTCACAAACCAGTATTGTGAAAATGGCAGAAACAGGGGGATCTGGGCCGCGTAGCCAAAACCTCGCCACCCATATTCTTTTATGAGCACAGCAGCCTGAAGTATAAAGAGTGCGCCTGTCAGCATAAACCAAATAGTTAATGGCATGAATGCGTAGGTATAAGGATAGTAATCATATATCAGGTAGTGAAGTGCTGCAAAACCAGGAATCAAGAGCATAATAAAACCAGTTACTGCGGCAATTGGGTTTAGCCAAAAAATGTGGCCTACAATATCTGACCGATCTGCAACCCTGGTTCCTAGCAAGTCGATGAATCCTTTAGCCCATCTTGCTCTCTGCCTCAGCATGAAATCAAGGGTCGGCGGCTTCTCGTCATAATTTATGGAAAGCGGCGCAAATGCTATCTTGTATCCCTTTCTTAGCAATCGAAAGGTCAACTCATAGTCATCCACAAGATGATTAGCAAACATGCCAACCTCTAACAAGATATCTTTTTTGATAATGTAGCCTGTGCCTCCAAGAGGACATCTGCGCCCAAGGCACGTCCTTATAGTCATAAATGGAGTAGACCATAGGTCGCCCTCAAGTGCGAGCATCCTCGTTACAAAATTAAAACTCCTGTTGCTAGGGATATACCGGCCTTGAACAGCACAGTAATTTCCATCAAAGAGAGGTAATGCGTTTTCAAGGAAATCCCGCGTCAGCAACCCGTCACTATCGAGCACCATTATGTAACTGCCGCTTGATTTTTCAACTCCAAAATTCAATGCGATGCCCTTGCCCGCCTCCTTTGTCTGAAGATCAAAAACCTTGACCCTCGGATCATTAACCTTGGCTTCCTCATATGTTCTGTCAGAACAATTGTGGCATATTACGATGACTTCGATTTTTTGATACGTCTGCTTAAGGCAATCCAGTACAGTCCTTTTTATCACACTCTCCTCATTTCTGGCAGGAATGATTATACTGCACAGTTCCATTTGGTTCCGGAATCGCTCAGATACCCTTTCCTTCATCTTTAGCTGGTATTTTCTGACGCTCGAGTAAGCGGCAAGGTAGAGTGTGAAAATCATGACTAGCATGAATACATAGATAAGGTTGAAACCTAGTATTGGCAACGTAAAGTAAGTCAGGTCGATATCGGGGTCCACTAAAATTTCGATCCCATATATCCTAGGATATATCGACGCAGT
>DATDKS010000131.1:0-11353 GCA_036519825.1 Nitrososphaera sp.
CAACGTAAAGTAAGTCAGGTCGATATCTGTGTCCACTAAAATTTCGATGCCATATATCCTTGGGTATATCGAAGCCGTGAGCACTAGAGCCCACAGTGCAATTACAATAAAGAAGAAAGCAATCCATGCTCTTTCGGCCAATCAGTCACACCTTCCATCATGAATTGAAATCACAGGGTTACTGAACTTCATCGTGCTATATTCGCATTTATTTATTACTATGGTCCATGCATGATACTATCGACCAAACAGGTTCTGAAAGTAATTGAGGACCTGGGAGAGCCTATCCATGATCTCTGTGATCAAGTCTTGAGAGCCAGTGATTTCGTACTCTCTAAAGTCTGAAGCGATGTTCCCATTCGCATCGCCTGCAGTTACCGTGACTATGCGAGACGGGGGCTGGATATCTATTAACGCTTTATACACATTGTTCTGATCTCGGAAAAGCCCATCAACTCTTAGCTGACCATTATGCACGTATTTGACCTCTCTTGTCCACAGGCTTGACTCATCTGTTATCCTAACCTCAAAAACATTCTTGCCCTTATGCAGCTCTGTAGTCAATATTTCTATGTGAGGCGGTGTATGGTCGTTTTCGGCGACCCTTTCCTCATCCGGACTGTTTTCTGCAAAAGGAGGAGGAGGCAAGAAAGGTATTGATTGCGCACTGGCATATCTTCCCCCTGACACTACTATCATCAATAGCAAAAAAGCAAGAGGGATTACCTTCAACGAAAAAGAACTGCTATCCAACAATTTAAAAGTAATTGCTTTGCGTATATCACTAAGTATTGCGTATAATTTGGCAATTTTGTTCTTAGAAAAACGGCTACTAAGTAATACGCGAGGAATCGACTATTAAATTATGACAGAGTGGGAATTCCAACTATATAAATAACTGTGATGAGCACCCCCTTGTAATGAATATTCTTGCCATCGGGGCTCACCCTGATGACATTGAACTCGGATGTGGTGGTCTGTTGCTAAAGGCTTCGCGGCAGGATCATCACAATATCTTCATGTATACCTTGACTCGGGGTGGCGCCTCCGGCGATCCCGAGGAGCGGACAAAAGAATTGATACAATCTGCAAAATTCATAGGGGCAAAAAGGTTATGGATCGACAATTTCCAGGATACCAAGCTTACACTTTCAAGCGATCTTATCAATCACATTGAGTTTTTCATAAAAAAGGCAGATCCTGACATTGTTCTCACACACTCGCTTGGCGACACACACCACGATCATCGGGCAATAGCTGGTGCTACAATGGAGGCTGGAAGATTTGCCCCAAATATACTTGCTTATGAAATCCCCGTAACTCGCGATTTTAAGCCGCAGGTATATTATGATATTTCAGATGTCATCGATGGTAAGATAGATCTTATCAATATTTTCTGGTCGCAGAGAGGCAAGTCCTTCCTAAAGTCAAATGCGATCCGCGGTCTTGCACAATATCGTGCACTGCAGAGCAGATTCAACCACACGATAACCTGCGTAGAAGCATTTGAAGTTCAAAAGCTCTTTTTTGGAAAGGAGTTCAAATTATTGAAATTCCCACAAGAAAACGTATCTAATGGATTATTTGAAGGAATGCCTAAAGAAGTCATCGAGTCAAAAAGTACATAGGTTTAGCTTGTAGTCGTCTTCTTCTGGCCTGCCATAAGAAACACTTCATCCGTGTTTACCTTGTGTTTAATTGACCTAGCCGGAACTCCTGCTACGATGTCGCCGTCTGGAACATCATGTATAACCGACGCACCTGATGCCACAATAACATTACGGCCTACCTTGATTCCATTTTTCAGTGTGGAATTCAGACCTGTCCAGCTCGTGTCTCCTAGACTTGTACTGCCGCCAATAATCGTTCCGGCTGTAAGTTCGCAGTTTTTTCCCACGGTCACATTATGAGCAATATGAACAAGAGCATCTAGTTTGGTACCGTCGTCTATCTGCGTGTCAGAAAGAGATCCACGCGCAATAGAGCAGTTAGCATATATTTCGACACCGTTCCCGAGTCTTACATATCCCTTGTGAGGAAATTTCTCCAGCCCACCACCCTCATAGCGCTCGAAGGCAAAGCCATCAGACCCCAAGGATGCTCCTGATTGGATGACACAGTTGTTGCCGATTACACAATTTTGCACAAGCGATACTCTGTCATAGATAACTGTGTTATCTCCTAGTGAACAATTGTCGCCTATCACAGCGTAGTCTCCGATGAAGCAGCCCGATCCTATCTTGGATTTTTCCGAAATGACAGCTCGTGGTGAAATGCCCACCAACCGCTCTTGGCCTCTCATTTCTTTGGCTACGCGAACAAACGTAAGCCGGGGGCTATCAGTGAATAGTAACAATTGATTGCTACTTGGCTGAACTACACCTCGCATCTCCATCTTGCAGAGTATTACACCCGCCTTGGAGTTAGTAATCAAAGACAATCCTTTTTCGCCGGCATACCAGCAAAATGCAAGATCGTTCTCCGATGCCTCATCAATGGAGCTTAGACCACGCACCCGAATGTTGTGACTACCTTCTGACTCAACCTCAACTCCTAACTTTAATAGTACCGAGACTACATCCCAATCTTGCATGGTGCGGTTTCATCCTATACCTGAAACATGCATATTAAAGAATTATGATCGATGAACTTGTTAAATCCTATTTACAAAAATCATAGTAGCCAAAGTTGCTGTGCTTAAATTGCATAAGGAGACTGCAATTGCAATGCTTGACTTAGAAGAGAAAGTTTTTTTTCGAGTACAATGTGCAGAGAAAAACCGGCGCAGAACGCGGCATGAATAATGCAGCAGTTAGGGTCAAAGAGGTCCAAAAGCGATAGGCAAGAAGTGACAGAGCCCGGCAAAGACATTGAAACAGAGTATGACGTAGAAAAGGTGAAAGAAAAACTCGACTAATTTTTCGTTTTATTGTGTATAAATTCTTATGAAAGAATCCTGTTGAAGAACTATTGCTAAACAAGCTCAGAGATTTGCTCGAGCCTACCTTAACAAAAATCGGTTCTACCTTCGCCTCGACGGGACTCTCTGCGAACTTTTGGACTGCACTGGGGTTAGCACTATCTCTCCTAGCAGCAATTGCCTATGCATCGAATACCTTCCTCGCTGTGGACTTGAAGCCTTGGAATCTTGCTGCCGTAATAGGAGGAGCCCTTCTCCTGCTCTCGGGCTTCTTTGATATTGTAGATGGTAGCGTGGCGCGCGTTACAAACAAGATGTCAAGAAGGGGTGCGTTTCTTGATTCTATCTTTGATAAGCTGGCCGAAGTGGTTATTTTCAGCGGCATCGCCTTAGGGCAGCTTGCAGACTCATTCTGGTGCATCGTTGGTCTAGGGATGTCCCTTCTTGTAAGCTATACTAGAGCAAGGGCTGAATCGCTTGGACAGAGACTCCAAGGCACAGGAATAGGGGAGCGCGCAGAACGCCTCTTAATCATTGCGATAATAGGGATGATACCTGCCAGGGAAGCAATGCAATGGGCAATGATAATTGTTTCCATCGTAGCAGGTATTACCTTAGCCCAGAGGGTGGCAGTAAGTTTGAGAAGGCTATCTTCTACCTGAGCTTACCCGCTGTGCGTCTATCTGACTCTGATCTCACCTTCACAATGCCTCTATGAACCGCGCATGACACGCAATAGAACTTGACATCCGTAGAGAGTGGTATATATGCCCCTGATGCTCTCAATTCTTTTGCAAGTGTAGGTTCTACAAGTGTGATCCTTCCTGTGACTTTCTTTGCCTTGTCTCGAGGAACCAAAGCTCCGCACTGGCTACAACTCACTGTGCCTGAGCTACCCTTTCCTCCCTTAGACCTTCCCCTGCTTGCTCTCTTCTTTGGCATATATTCCGTAAGAGTTGTTTGCTACCCTTTAAATCTTGTGTTTGAAATTGAATAATCCTTAAGTTTTGCCGACCGAACATCAAGAAATTCGCGAAAAAAGGTCACATTATCATTTACAAGAAGTGATTTTGTATCTCAATTCGTAAGAGTCCAATATAGGCTTTACCTATAAATGCTATTCCAAAAAGATCGATCACCTTTAATGCGCCTTTATCTGTAAATGCCAAATTTGTCAAAAAATAGCGGCTAAAGGCTGGCGTCTTACAACGATAGCCGTCTCACAAAGAGGATAGGATCTATCTCCGAATAATAAAAGTTGAGGTTAATCGGACAGCTTTAGAAGCTTTTTTGAATGTACTATCATCTTTTTGGTAACATCTAGATGCTCCCTTGCTTTGTCTAGTCCTAGGTCGAATTCTGATTCATTTATCTGCCTGCATCTCTAAGTGTTCTCAGTTGTAAAAGTTATCGTGAAATTCAATAAGATGGGTCCCTTTGACGTTCCTAGAATACATGTGATCACTGGTTGTCTGCTTTTTCTTCTTCTCATCGAGAAACCGTTGAGAAGTAGAGATTCACAGTTGGGCATAGATTGCTAATTCTGTGGCCCTATAGAGTGCGTCGACTGCCGGTCTGTAGAGTCCTTGCCCTGATAGACTAACTGCAGCTGATTAAAAATCCTGTGCCGTCCGGAGATATTCTTTTGCTTTCTTCAAATTTTCCTGGCCTTTCTCACGAAAATCAAAGAAGATCCACCCAGGGCCATTTAGTTGAATTATTGTTATGTGCCCAGACATATCACTGACTTCCTTTTTTAATTTGAAATCTAAGATGTCTTCAACTTCATTTTCTATAAACGCCTCGCAAATTTTCTTGCCTCTTCCCTTGTAATGTGCAATCAGAAATCCGTTCACTTCCTCATTCAGCCTAATCTTATTAATCTCAATAAATGGGTTCATTATGACTTGAGCTCTTTCAAGATCTTTCTCGGAATCGAAATCCTTTGCTAGTTTGCTCTCGAGGATTCGCTTATCAGCCTCGGGTTGTTTCCATGAGGCCACAATTTGGGATAGTTGGTAGTTCCCATCTTCCTAGCCGAGTAACACGCTGTATGTAGTTCAGATAGTACTGTATCTTATTTATCTGACTCTCAAATTCGCTATAATGATATTCTGAAATTTAGTGATCAGCTTGTCTTGGGGAGACGCTTTTTTTGGTTGTCTATTGACTCAGTTAGCTTTAGGTAGAAGGAGTTGGACTCTGTAGACTGCCCCATTGGGAACCCCTGATAGACTCTTAATCGTCTTGTGAAGATTCTAACAGTCTTAGCTGAGATGTTCACAAATCTAGTATGCCAATATTAATTATTGGTATACAGTCTCCTAAAATACAGCTATACGATTGTAAGAAAACTTTTGCGAATGTACATAATAATCAAGCTGTCCAGAAACCTCCTCAGTCTACAGAAAAATACTAGACTAAAGTATCTTGTGACAATCAATCACAATCTTTATAGCTCTGGTAGATTACAAACACAAATACAAAGGGGCACGCGCAAGCCCACGCCGCCATCCCAATCCTCGGTTTTGGGCTGCGCAGACAAGCCCTTTTATTATCAACCTAAAACAACATATGTACAGCTAGAGGATCTTGAGAATAGCTATTGCTTCGCATATTGTGCTTGATAAGATAAAAAGCAGTGATGGCACGGTGACAGAAAGCATTGGCGGACCGCCATGTTACTGCGGCATTACAAGCAGAAGGTTTGGCTTTGATGTCACCCTTGCTACAAAAGTAGGCGCAGATTTTCCAAAACAGTTGCAGAATATGCTAAAGATGAATGACATCGCACTGGGTGACAGCCAATTGGTGGATGCGCCCACGACGAAGTTTCAGATCGTTACCCAAGGCTACTCGCGAGAGTTATTGTTAATTGACAGGTGCAAACCCCTGACCACCGAAGACATTCAAGACATAAAGGTCGACTGCTGGCTGGCGAGTCCCGTAATAGATGAATTGCCACATGATGTCCTTGCTGCAATAAAGCAAAAGAAGGGTAACAAAAATTTTGTTATGCTCGATCCACAAGGATACTTGCGCCTAGTCGACGGTAAAGGCTATGTGACATCGAAAGAGAGCTTAGAACTTGATCTATCTGGCATTACTGCGATAAAGGTCGACAGTGAGGAAATGGCAGCACTTACAGGTGGCTTGAATGGGTTGGACGGTATGAAAGCGTTGCAGTCACGAGGCATAGAATTTGTAATCTACACTGAGCACAGGACTTTTCATCTGCTTCACAAAAAAACTCATTACTGGCTAAGCGTGAATGATATTGATACCGTGGATTCCACAGGCGTAGGTGACATACTATGTGCCTCATTTTCGTGCGCCTATCTGAAGGAAAAGGACCCAATATGGGCGATCTGCTTTGGCGCCGGTGCGGTCAAAGCGGCTCTTGAAACAAGGCAAGTGGGCCTCGCCAAAATTCCGTCAATATCCAGCATAGAAGAGAACGCCTCATATTTTTACAATGGGATTGGATTTCAGCGCCTTTCTTAGCTTTAAATTCGGCCTTAAGTCAATAGAATACAGTATAATAAACATGAAAGTTGCGCTTTCAGGCATTGATATGCGGGACGGAGCGCTCCTTTCCAAAGTCAAAAAGACACTTGAATCCCTCACCGTAAAGACCCAGATAATGAAGGATGATGACTATCGCACTGCAAAGGAAGTAGATCTGGTAATGGTGGCTGGGGGGGACAGGGGTATACTCGATTACTTTCATAGGATAGAATATGACTCGGCCCCTGTTCTTGGCATCTACGAGACGGACTCGACCGGTTTTCTTGCTCAACTTGATGTAAGAGATCTAGAATCTGCCACATCTCAGCTCAAGCGCAGCAACTATTCAGTGGAAGAGGTTTTCCGCCTTGCAGTTAAAGTCGACGGCAAACCAGCTGACCCCGTCCTAAATGATGTAGCAGTTTTTTCAAGCAAGAGTGCGACTCTCATGGAGCATGTATTGCGGATAGATGCCAACGACATTTGGCGTGACAAGAGCGACGGCGTCATAATTTCAACGCCAACCGGCTCGACAGCATATTCCATGTCTGCTGGCGGGCCCATGGTGTTACAAAAAGCACTTGTATTTTTGGTTGTTTCCGTAAACTCACTTGACAACACGCGCAGGCCGCTAATTGTTCCAAACCAAAGCAAGCTCGAGATCACGGACATCATAAGCCGCTACCACTGCGAAGTAGTGCTTGACGGGGGTCACAGGATACAGATAAAAAACACCCTTGAATGCAGTAAACATGCATTTCCAGCGCGGCTTGTAAGGTTAGACGGTCATTCATCTGCGGCTTCACTTATGGCAAAAAAAGTTAAGCTTGCCGAAGATATGCTAAAGATGCCTCCAAGCGCCAAACTGATATTGAAGACACTTGAGTATGAAGGTGCATTAAGCCAAAAGGACTTGTCAGCGCGGACAATGCTCCCAGAGCGCACCATTCGACTTTCCCTCAGCCATCTTATCAACCAGGGCTATGTAAAAAAGAAAACCTCGCTTCGAGATGCCCGGCAGAGGATATATGAATTAAAATTTTAATAGTTTGCAGCAGCCCTGACGAATGCCTCAAAGGCCTGTTCAGGCTTTCCTGGCCTGCTGTTAAATTCTGCGTGGTATTGAATAGCAAAGAAAAACTTGTGATTTGCTATTTCCAGCGTTTCCATTCGTTTGCCCCTGTCAGAATGTGCTGACAACACAAGCCCATTCTTTGTTACGACATCAAGATACTTTTGGTTAAATTCAAAGCGGTGTCTATGGCGCCTCTTTATCGAAGTAGACCTGTAGATATCAGCGGCAACTGTTTTTGGCGTTATGGTTATTTCATGGCTTCCAAGCCGCATTGTGCCCCCCTTATTGTGGACATCAAGCTGCTCTGGCATGAAATCAACAATTGGATTCTTTGTGCTAGGGTCGAGCTCGGTAGAATTTGCGTCAATCAATTTGCAAACGTGTCGTGCAAACGCCACAATCGCCAGCTGGAATCCAAAGCAGATTCCAAGATAGGGGAGGTTGTTTTCCCTTGCAAAGTTGGCCGTACTGATGATGCCCTGGCTCCCCCTTTTTCCAAAGCCTCCAGGTGCCAATACCCCATCAAAATTTTTCAACATCGATAAATTTTGCTGACCACCATTTTCAAATTTTTCAGAGTCGATCCAGTACACATCAACCTTTTTGCCAATGCTTGCACCAGCATGCAGTAGCGCATGATAGATGCTGACGTAACTGTCAGGTAACTTTACGTACTTACCTATAACTGCGATTTTGATCAAACCCTCATATTTTGAGAATGATTCTGCTATGTCCTTCCAGTTGCCCCATCTTGGTGTAGTGGTCTGAAGTCCAAGTCGTTCTGCTATTGATTTGAGCATCCCTTGATTTTCGAGCACTTGAGGCACCTTGTATATTGAAGGCGCATCGTGACAGGAGATTACGCAGTTTTGTTCGACGCTCGCAAAAAGCGAAATCTTGTGCCTCGCATCATTTCTTAGCGGAGTCTTACATCTTACAGCAAGGATGTCTGGCTGAATGCCGATCCTTCGTAGCTCCTGAACGCTGTGCTGGGTCGGCTTGGTCTTTTGTTCGCCCACAACATCAAGCACTGGTGCCAATGTTACATGGATGAACAGCGTATTTGAATGGCCTAGCTCCAGTTCCATCTGTCTGAATGCTTCAAGGAATGGCAAGCTCTCAATGTCTCCAACTGTTCCTCCACACTCGACCACCAAAATGTCTAGCTTTTCGTCATTTGCAATCTTGCACACTGCGTTCTTTATCGCATCAGTGACATGAGGAATTATTTGGACGCACTGGCCTAAGTACTTGCCCTCGCGCTCAGCACTAATGACATCCATGTACACTCTACCTGTCGTTATATTATGATCTCTTGTCATGGCAATGTCGATAAAGCGCTCATAGTTGCCGATATCCATGTCACACTCGCCGCCATCGTCTGTGACAAAGACTTCGCCGTGAGCAACAGGGTTCATAGTCCCGGCGTCATAGTTTACATACGGGTCAATTTTCACACATGAAACCCTGTAGCCTGCAAGCTGAAGGAGTTTTGCTGTTGAGGATGTAGTCACACCCTTGCCTAGACCAGACATGACTCCGCCTGTGATGAAAATGAACTTAGACTGAATCTGGCGCCTAGACTGCACATCAGCGTTTAGGGAATCACCTTTTTATTCCTTTTTGGATTCTTCAGCGCTATGTTAATATGAAGAAAAGGCGCAACTTACATAGTTCTTAACAAAATGCAAGAAAGTGATGCTAAAAAACCTCGAGGCCGGTCTGCTATACAAGCAGCGCATGGCGGCCTTATCAGCGAGGACGAAGCAAGATTAGATCTTATGATTTCCGATCTTTATGGAGTGGACAGCGATGAGGCTGCGGAAATACACCTCAACTATCATGCAGACAGAATGCTTGCGTCCCTTGCGAGGCGATGCTCAGAAAAAGGAATAAGAGGCAACATGTTAGCAGACCGACTCCGTTACCTTGATGTTTCTGGAGCTGCATATCAGGTTGCAAAGGGCAGACTTAGCGAAGCTGCAGCGATCGATGCTTTATTCAGGGCCCTACGGTCGATGCAAAGTCAGGACAAAGATGATAGGTATATCAATTTCTATGGTTAGAAGGATTCCCGAACTCTGTGCTTGAATATTCAAGATTCATGTTTTAAAATCCTTTGGGAATTCGATCTTCATTGAAAATCAATGTAGCCGACATCCTTAAAGAACTCCATTAAGTCAGTAACGTACTTGTTGTCCCTGTTCAACCCGTACATCACATTAGCGTACTTACTCTGAGTTACCCACCCTATCTTTACGAGGTCGCTAATGTTATTCTTTATGTCTTCTCGCTTCAAATGAGTTTTTTTATGAAGAGAATATATCGTTGCCAGCTTGTTCTCTTCAGCCAGCGCCTTCATTATCTTAATCTTACCGATGCTGCCAAGTCCTATCTCTACAATCTGCTTGCTGGATGTCGTTTCTGACACTCGACTACTTTTCACCCTTTACCTTCCTCATCAATGCTGGTTCGAGTTCCGCAAGTGACGCGCCATGCAGCCCTATTTCCTTAAGCGATTTAATGTCAACCAGCTTCCTTGCCTTCAGATCATCAAGATAATCTTCAACGTCAATCGTTTTCATGCCCAGTTGGTCTACAAGCTCAGAAGCATATAGGCGCACGTCCTTGAGCCCGACATATGCCTTTTTCTTGCTTTTTAGCGCACGTACTAGAGCCATCAGGCTCACAAGATGGTTCTTTGATAGTTGCTCAATCTCTTCGGTCGTTATTGATGGGTGAATCTTTCCGTGCACCTTGCGAAGATGATCAAGCATGACCCTGCCAGCGCCATCGGATTCGGCAAGGTTACCTGCGTACAAAAGCAGATCAAGGGCATATCTCACGTCACTATTCACCTCAGCTGATGTTGTAATGCTTGCAACTTTGTCAATAACGTCTGAGCCTATTGCCCTCGAGTTGAAAGCTTCTGCGGCTCGACTCTCTAGTATGTCACTGACTTGCTTTATTGTGTAAGGATAGAATTCCATCGGGACCCTTCCAAGTGTGCTCATCTCTGCTGCATCAAGTTTACTATAAAATTCCATGCTCCTAGCGATGAATATTACTCCCTTAACATTGCAGGGTTTATCAAGCTCATACTCGTTCAAGCGAGTCAGATCGTAAATGATACCAGTGTCTTTGTTAATCTTTATCAGGTAATCGATTTCGTCTATGATAATCAAGACGTATTGGCTATTCTGTCTCAAATATTGCAAGAGATAGCGCAGCATTTCTTCTGCGCTAAGGCCTTGGGCTGGCAGCTCTGGCGCGATGCGCTCAAGCAGGAGCCTATATATTGCAAACTTGTTACCGCCTTGCAACTTCATGTTGATATATACCGTTTTTAATGTCATCCTGCTCTTTGCAAAGAGCTCTTCCACGATCTTAGATGATCTGAGGACAGTTGACGTCTTGCCGATGCCAGCAGCACCTATTACCTGCAAAACAGTAAGAGGGAACTTATCTGGATCCTTAGGTGCGTCAGAAAATACGTGTACTATTTGCTGAATCTGGGTTTGGCGGTGCGGTAGCTCTTCTGGGAGGTAGCGTGGGGACAGTTTGGATTTGTTCTTGAAGATCGCACTATCAGACATTCAGTTATGTTGGATAGGGATCTTCCAACAATATATATCTGAATCAAAAAGGAAAGTCTGGGATACACTCTCTATGTAACCCATATTAGCAATGTGTTTTACGTAGGTATCAACATGCCAATAGATCCAGACTTTCCAAAAAATCATCAGCCAATTGGCAAGCACCAGCACACAGACGGGGAGCATTTTCATTTTGTATGGGGGCCTGGAAGGGCTGCAGAAGCGACAGAAAACGAAGAGGTCAAATCTGCTTAT
>DATDKS010000132.1:0-9743 GCA_036519825.1 Nitrososphaera sp.
CCGCAGCAAACGGTGTTGTTACTTTCGTCAAAGATGACTCGCAGATCGGCGGCCCAAGCATAGAATATTGGCATAGCAGCAACTTTATAGTTATACAGCATCCAAATGGTGAATATTCCAGATATGACCACCTTGCGCACAGAAGCGCGGCCGTCAGGACAGGGCAGCAGATCAAGAGAGGGCAGGTTATTGCCCGTGTTGGCATGACAGGATTTACTTATCTGCCTCATCTCCACTTCCAAGTACTTATTCTCACAGGCAATAACCTCTGGACAGACTTTGATACCCTCTCAGTAAGTGAATTTTTGTAATGAATGCCAACAACAACCTTTAGTGGAAATATTTGAAACCGTGAGTGCATGTATCTGCTGCAAATTGACGACCAATGATGCACGATCAGTTCAAAGCACCACATGATTTGGTGTACAAAGCATTGAGTCAATGCCGTTCCCAAAAGTTGATCAAAAACGCTTTTGAAGATTTTTCAGTTTGAAATAAACACATAGCGATGGGGAAGCAAAATGCTTTGGAAATTGTGTTGCCTCTGGCGTAGATAGAAAAGAATAAGAATCTATTATAAAAAGTACGAGCGTATGGGTTTAATCGAAGGATGCGGAAGATTATCTGGCACAAGACAACTCTACTTTACATCGAAGATTTGGACAGGCTGCTAAGCGAAGACAGGGCATCAGTTTTCATGCTTGGGACCTTGATTCTCTTCAAAGTATTTATTCTGTGTGTAGTCCTTATGTAGATATAGGAATTTTTGGCACACACAGATCAAAGAAAGATACTAATGTTTTTACAGTCCTATTAATTACCTATTATCAAGCCTAGTTGTTCATGTCCTCTGCTGTGCAAAAGCTGGTAGGGTTCTGGCGCAGATACGAGAATCTGAGCCTAAAGATAGCATTTGTGTTGATTTCGCTCCAGCTGATCCACCTCTATTGGCTTACTGCCGACGTGGTCATACAGCGGATAACAGGGGAGAGTGTGCTTGGTGTGTCTCATGGAAGCCCGCTCTTCATATTCTTCATAATCATAGATTACATCGAGATTCCAGCACTTGTCGCTGGCCTCACCTACTATGCACTTAGCATATACAAACATGAAAAAGGCTCTGCAAAGAATACACTTTTGCTGTCAATGTTGGCCATTCAGGTATTTCACATATTCTGGATTACTGACGCAGTCGTTTATAACAGCTTTTTTGGGTCACCATCTAGCGCAGTAGAAATCCCATATTATGCTGCATGGGTAGCAATACTGATTGACTACTTAGAGCTGCCAGTCATTGCCGACCTTTTTTACAGAACAATTGTAAAAGGGGAGCGGAGGTAGTTGACCTGTATAAATTATTTGTAGAGCAATAAAGAGGCAATGTTACAATTGCTTGCAATTGTTGTTGTTCTGGTAGCTAGTACTAGTATTACTGCTGCTTACGCACAAGATGTAAACGACACCCAGGAGCAAAAACCCACAGAGGAAAAACAAGGAGGGGAGTACAGCGGTTTTGAGGAAGCAGGGAAACAGACTGAGGGAATACCAAACCAAGATGCCAACCCTACACCTCAGGCACCTATAAGCGACCTTAATGTTCAGCAGGAAAACCAGACTACGACCGTAGGTACTACTGGCGCGGCAGCTGAGCCAACTAGCGTACCAGGAGTGGCGATGCTTGCGGGAGTCGGTGGGATTATTGCTGTAGTCATAGGTGCTGCAGTTTGGTATTTCAAGAGGGGCAGAAGATAGCAGGCCTTCGCTTTGTCTATAATGTAATGCAACGCTTTGAGCTGTGGTAATAGAATATGGGCAGATGCTATCATGAGGATATTTGAAGATGAAGTTATGAACTCGCCTGCTGATCCATTATTTAGAGGGTAAAAGAGAGAGAGGTATGGTTATCATTCATAAGAATCTCACAATATCAGATAGGATCACCGTTGCGCTCATCACTTTTGTAGCCATCCTACTAGCTAATAGGCTCTATTTTCCTTTGGTTTGGGCCACATAGGAGTTGGAATGGAAAATGAGCCCGCACCCTATATTTTGCTTCTTGGTCGTCAAGGCTTGCAGACGGGGGGCGATCCCGGCTATGAATACTGGAATTGGCTGCAACGGTTTGGTATGGAGGTTTGAGTCCTTGACCTGATAGTACATACCCCGAAAGGTTACCCAATCCTCCATCCATAGAACTTTTATCAGCTTGATTGCTTCCTTGGGTCTTTCGAACCTCCCTTGATTTGAGGGCCAGATAGGTCCCGTTGGCACCTCGTTTAGCGACTCGCCTCTTCCAAGCCCGAGAAAGAACCTGCCAGTGAACACATACCAAGCGTAGCAAAAATCTGTGCCACTACTGCAGGGGTTGTAACGCAAAATTGGAGCAGTAACCCAGTACCCAATCCTATCCTATCTGTTTTGGCAAGTGCTGCCATAAGCCAGGCCCAAGTCGCGCCGCCTGCAGCCAGGGTGTGCCACCAAGGCATATAATGATCGCTCGACCAGCACTTCTCGATGTCCTATCGCTCCATCATGAGAACATCCTTCAAAAGTTGAGTAGGATTGATCTGCTCATGTGGCGCTTGAATACCAAATCTTACCATGAACAGGTCTGGGCGAAATATCTATTATGGATTGCTTGATCCAAGAACATAGAGAAAATTTACAAAAACACACTTATTCTATGAAAGCTATCTCATAATGTTTCATGTCATCTGCAACAGCAGGCAACAACGAGCTCAGATGCAACGAGTGTGGCATCGCATTTACAACAGTTCAAGACAAGGAGCAACACATGAAGTTAGAACACAAAGAAAGTAAGGGTCCTGCAGGGGTCAAGTAAGCAGATAACCTCAAACTAATCACGAGAAAGGCGTCCAACCTTTTCAAGTTTGCCAGGTTCCTAGGAAAGAAAAGATATATGCGCTCCGGCGCTGCGTGAAGCCTTTTATTTTTAGCCTCAATCATTCTTGTGTGTTCTGAGTGAAAGCCAGATTCTCAGCCACCATAATTTGAATAAAGTATTAATTGTTTTTTCCTTAAAAAAGCCTATAGCGGAAGGTGAGAACGTATTGTTATTTGCTTGCTTGTTGTTTGATTCTTTCTTTCTGCTCACTAGTACCGTAGCCTCGCTCCGGGTCAAATGATGCATTTGTTGCAGGGCCCGCTCCGCCTTTTGTTTCAGGATTCCTTTTCATGTCTTTGCTTGACATACTGCATATAGTTTGTAACACATTGTAATTATCAGTTAGCTTTCATACCTCTGGTCAGTATACCAGTAACTGTTGGGAGTAAGGGGTTTTAGCAAGACAGGCACGACATCAATATTGTTTATGACAAAGGACAACAATGGGGGATAGAAGACAAAAGGGTATAGATTTTGCCATAGGCCATAAACCTGCAATGGAATGCCAATTTTTCACTTTCTTTTATTATCTGCAGTTCAGCACATAAATTGAAACAAACAAACTCTAGAGTGTAATTTCTATGACGCTATCAAAAAACAGCTTATCATGCTATTTACAATATCATAACAATGACACTCAGTAGAGTTAATGACATGTGAGGGTAGAGTAACAGAAGGTAGCGGCAAAGGCATTTTTGCCGCCACATCTGAAGAAAAATAGCAAAGAAAAAGTGGACGGTAGCAGTAATCGCAGTAGTTACACTTGTGAAGATTATCCCTCATATTTAATAACTATATATTTTGCAGATCATATTATGAATGAGATGGAAAAGTCAAAAATCCAGCGGGGCATCGCGCTTTTGAAAAAAATCGTCCTCGGTTGACGATCAAGTAGCCACCAAGCTAGGGAGTGCTACTATTGAAAGGCTTGAACGGCATCATAAAGGGAAGGATTAGTATTTCATATAGATAATCATGGAATTTGAAGACGTTGTTCACAAAAAGAAAATGAGAAGAAAGTACCTACCCAATGAGATTCCAGATAGGATAATCAGTAAGATGATAAAGAATGCCAGCAGGGCGCCAAGGGCAGGCCACACTCAGGTGCAGGAGTTTATCATTGTAAGAGACCCGGCTATAAAGAAAAAGCTGATGCAGGCTTCTGTAAATGGAAAATAACGGCGGTAGTCTAATGTTGGTCTGCGCAACCAATAAGACGTGCACCATTCCAGATGCAAAACCCAGGTTCGATTCCTGGCAGCCGCTTCTCTTATCTCTATACAAAATTATTCATTTGGTGTTATTATAGATTATTACGATTTGGGAGCTTGGAAAAAGTCCAAGCTATAACGGTGATACATAACTTGAAGAAGAATGAGATGAAGCCTTTAAAAGATTAGATTTCCAGGTCTCATTCTATGTGGTGGTTGTTAGGAGCACTGCTGTTCTGGTGGCTTTTCGATAAGAAATAGGCCTAAAAGCTATTACGGAGATTCGCACAATGGGAGCTAATGCCTAATCAGCATAAGCGTGAAAAGTCTAAGAAATGAGCGGAGTCTACCACAGCCTCAACCGACAACTGCAATAATAACTATAACAACGATAATAACTAGAACACTTATAGTTTTGAATCCGTTGATAGCCCCGAGTTTAAGAAGAGGCAACAACAGATTGAATGGCGACGGGCTAAAGTCTTAGAATATCTGGCTCAGGGAATGACCCAAGCCGATATAGTAGAGAGGCTAAAGGTCAGCACTTTTACAATCAGCAACGACGTAAGTAATCTAAGGGCACAATCTAGAGAGCGGATTAGACACCATATCGAAGAATGCTTTGTTCTTGGACTGTATGATTCATTGTAAAGTTCGTAACCGTGAGCTAAATCTTTTTCTACTCTTTTTTCTACCTTCTGGTGGCAATTTGACATTCTTGACTTCTTCGACATAGTCTACAATCCACTGAACCTTAGCCTTCAATTCTTCAAACTCATTTTCTTTCTCCGCTAGTTTTCCTTTAATGACATAATTCAATTCATCGCTTTTTTCTGTCAGTTCTGCAACTTGCTTTTGCAAAGTTGACTTGTCAATATCATCATGATTGATAGTAAGATGAGGTATAGCCTTCAAGTAGTCGGTAAAAAGTTGCTCAGGCGTTGGCTTGTAGTAAGAATTAGCAATCCCCAAACTATGGGCCATCAGGACTTCAACATTCGTTCGAGTCATTGTCTGCTGCGCTCGTGTATGGAAGAACTTGCTAAAACCATGAACGGCTTTAAACTCATAGCGTCGTTCACCTTCGGGCAAAGCGTGCGGGCGAACACCTTCGTCGAGCCATGCCCGCCCTATCATTTTTTTAATTGCATCTGTTTTTAGTTTCCCGGGGTATTTTGCAAGGCCCAATCTTCCACATTTATCTCGCTACATGTCTACGGTTCGCCACCTGTCCCGAATAAGCCATGATTCATCAGTTATCTTCTCGCCACAGTCTGCACGAAAATCCATGTAGTCCATTAGTGCAGGATAGGCCGAAGGTGTGATGAACGTAAAATACTCTTCTCCCTCATCATCATAAACCAATAATTCGGCTGCTAAAAGTTCGCCTTTATCATTGAATTTAGGCTTCACATTCATCCATTTTAGATAGTCCCAGGCTCCAATAGTCCTAACAGTCCTAACGACAATAGGAAAAGTGTTATCACTGCTTTTGTACACAATATTACATGGCAGAATCAACAACTCCAGCAGGATACAATTACACATGCAATGAATGCGGGGCTTCCTTTGCGGCGATGGAAGATCTAACAAAACACTGTCGTCAGGATCATCCACAGTCGAAATAAAGTCACAACGGCCTGAGGACTGAAGAATGCATTGAGGGACCTACAAAGGGAAAAAATAGGTGCAGGACAACGGTCTTGAATAAAGCTTCCTATCAGCGTAGAGAATCGACCAAGAATGTGGACAAGTCTGATCATAATGCGGGAATGGATCTAATCTAAGGAAAGAACAGCTACCAACATAATTTTGGACGATCAGAAGTCAGCGAGGGCTTTTGGTCGATTGGTAGACGACTTTGAGATTATGACCGTCACTATTTCTTAATGTTTAACGCTTTGCGCGGAGAGACATTATGTTAGGTTGCGTTGTAATGGGCTTGCTGTCTGGCGCCAAAAACAAAAAGATCATAGCACTAGTTGAGATTGTACTGATAGGAAAGGATAGGGTGGATGTGATTAGCAGGAACTCAGGCAACCAGTCTTGCCATGCACAGTGAGATGAGCATTGACCCAAGCCATAATTTTTTAGAGTATGCATTACCGCTCACCATCATGGCAAGCCCTGTGCCGACAATATTTATTCGGTAAGTATACAGAGAGAAAAAGGCAAGCGGGTCTGCTTGTGTAATGCTATGGTAGCTGAAGCATGTTTTTATTTAATATTGTCCAATAAAACGTGATGTCTGATACTGGCTTTACATGTCCAAAATGCGATCATTCCTTTCCCACAGCTGAGCAAGTTGCTGAACATCTAAGAAATGAGCATGTAGATGGAACTCAGACTGAATCTACCAAGCGAATGACATAATAATTCTCTATAAGATATATATTATTATTCGTGTTCTGACCACTCTAACTATTTGACCGCTCATAGAAAAATACCGCGGGAAAAATTAGGTCCTTCCTTTTTTGCACAAAACATATTTCATTCTTGGCCATTATACGGGCAGATATACAAATTTCTGATAGTCTCCTCACCAGCTCCCGAGGGGTTCGGCTGTAAAAGTAATAGTAGTTTGACTCTTACTTCTTGTTCTATTAATGCAAGTGCTATCCTCTGCTGGATCTATCTCTTTCATTATCCATCTACCATCTTGTTTAACTACATCCTCTAGGTATTAGCGTAGGCACATACACAGATTCTAACTAACGCCTATTACATTTGATTCTGATGGATGTCTAATTGCTCAGGGAACCTTATCTGATGTCAGCAGCTCTAATTGCTGAGATCAACATAGAACTTTAATATTAAACGAGTTAGCACAGTTTTGCATAGGCTATGATGCCTTCGCTTGGTCTTGCCTTAAGTGAAGCCCAGGGTCTCTCTTGTCAGAAAAACTATCTTTTTTACTTGCTTAACATTGAAATTTCTCTACTCTGCTTCCTTTTTGGAATTAATTCATCATCAGTCAAAGCGCATTCTTCGATATATTGCATGCTTTTTTTTAACCATACCCACGGTATTCCGTACTTCCGGAGATATCTGCTTCTCACCGTAGAACCTTCTTGTATAATCCATTAATGCTATTTTATGCCATTGCACTTGGATTGAGTGGAGATAGAGAGAATAAAAAGTCGCTTGGTTCGTTAGTTGGAAGCGACATCAGAGATAATGAAACCGCCAAGCAAAATATGCTAGGGTCAATTTCCAACCCAAAAGAAGAAAAAGATAGAGAGCGAGATTATGGCAGACAGAGAAACTGACAGCAACAACAACGTTGAAAGAAGAACAACCATCAAGCTCATCTCAACAAATCAGACTATAAAATTAAACGATCCGATCATGGTCGCAGGTTTTCCCGGACCAGGACTCGTTGGCTCTATGAGCGTGAGCTACATTATAGAACAGCAGAAAATGCACCAGATAGGATATGTCGACTCAGACTTTATAGTTCCGGGAGTCATCTACATAGGGGGAAAGTTAAGGCATCCATTTCGCATCTATGCAAATGATGAACGCACTGCGTGCGTTCTTGTGTGCGATGCCCCAGTAATTCTATCTGGCATCCGCTCTGTGCTAAATGCGGTAGTCATATGGGCCAAATATAATGGCGTTAGAGAGATCATGGTTTTAGATGGCATAGCTACGCAGGGCATCTCAGAAATGGGCAGAAAGCCTTGGGTTCTGTCAAATGACGGGCAATCAGATGATCATGGCTACCTGAGTCGCATCAAAGACAAGAAGGCAGAACCAAGCCCGCCTGCATTTATTTCCGGGGTTTCTGGCGGCCTCTTGGCAGCATGCCTTTCAAACAGAATTCCTTGCACGGCACTCTTGATACCGTCAATTGCTGGAATTCCAGACCCAGAGGGAGCAGCCATTCTGATTGAAAAAACAAATGAGCTTGCCAATAATCCGTTTAGAATAGATGTGCGTCAGCTAAGGAGTGAAGCAGAAGGGCTCAAGCGACAGCTTCAGGAGTTGATCAATTCTGTAAAGAGGCAACAACAAGATCAGCAGCAACAAACGCAGTCGGGCGGAGGGACAGGAATATACAGCTAACCATTTACTAGGGAATCTATTCTTTTGTTTCTATGCGTGTTAAACGAATAGATTATGTAGAAGTTATATAGTAATCATCTATAAGAACTAATTTCATTTTTAAATATGAATAGTAGTTAATCGCCTGCTCTAAAGAATTATAAAATATCATGTCAGAGCTACGTTATCCGCTATAGTAGTGTTTGCGGCGTCCTCTGTGCCGGATGAGAACTCCCATGGTATTGTGTTGGCATTAGTGCAACATTAGTGCACCGCTAGTCCCCTCATAGATAGATGCTCTTGGTTGATATCTTGACATTCCTAAACTTTTGTTGGAGATGTCCGTTCATGTTTTAACAGCATTCTGGCGGGAAGCTGACGCTAAAGAATATTTAATTATAGAACTGACTACAACAGAGATTATGATTCATTATGCCCACAATAGTCATTAACTGTGCTGGCGATAATGAGCTTGCTAGGAAAATTAATGACTATCTGATCCACAAAACTACTCAATCTCGTGATACTATTTACATCTCGCTTTCTGAAGATGAACTTGAGATAGTCTTAGAAAAGCTCGGAGTCTCCAAGGATGAAATCAGAAAGCTCCTGAATGAGTTTATGAAATCCAATCCCGAGCTTACAGATTCTTATTCAATAACAGAGTTTGAGGATATGTTTGTTGTGGGAATTCCAAAGAGCCTAGACGAGATGATAGTAAATTGTGAACTGTGTGGATATATTGCATCATCTGAAGAGGATTTGAACGTACACAAGAGAACACATGGATTGATTTTCATTTTATAGCGAAGTTTTCTTGACTTGAGAATTTCCAGACTTTATCAAATCACTAGTCGCCGTCTGCACATCCCAGAGCGGATACTACTGTCAAGTTTAAGGTATAGTTGGGCAGGATTATTGCTGTAATAATGGCTTCTTCTGTCCTAGGAGCGGTTACCTTGTATATGAGGAAAGGGACTAGAGGCTATTATTTGCGATGACTGCTATGACAAGAAAGGCAAAAATGGCAATAATATTTAGCGCGATAGGAGCAGCAGCTGCAATAGGTGTAACTATTGCCATAGTATACAATCAAACTGTGGGAGAGATGTTCCAGCGTCTAGTAGGAGGTGAAGAAGAGGATGCTAGCAATAGCCTTAATTCAGAGCCAACACTTGGATTCCTATCACGCTATAAGGCAATACTGGCTGTCGGTGAGGAAGGAACATATTCTGCCGTTGCCAAGTTTGGAAAACCGCCATTTTCGTTTGAATGGAAATTTAGCGATGGTCTTACCCTGACTGGTCAAGAAGTTACGCGAAGTTTTGATTCACCTGGCAACTACTTATTTAACCTAACGATTACTGACACTACTGGCAAGAAAGTAACAAGTACAGAATTGAATACCAATGTTGTGCAAGAAATGCCCAAAACAGAAGATACTGGCAATACCACAGTAACACATTAGAACCAGACGCAAGTAAAATGCCTGCTGGCAGATGGGCAGCGATTACCACTCCGCGGTCATAATCGTATTCTCGAGACAGATTGTTCGGTTGTTGAAGTTTGTGCTTTCAAGT
>DATDKS010000133.1:0-13663 GCA_036519825.1 Nitrososphaera sp.
TATTGCCAAGGTTTGCCCTGAGGTTCTCGCTCAAATCATTAAGCGACATGATCTGGTGGCCCGCTACATACTGAATCACGGAATTGGCCTCGATCCCCATAGCCTCAGCAAGAGATCCGCCGTTTACGCTGATCACCATTACACCGAATTGTGCAGAATTAGGGTCAGGTGGAAGGGGCGTAAGGGTAGACATTACAAGATACATTGCTAGCAAACAAGCGCCTGCCAATATCATATTGTTGAGCGGACCTGCAGTTAGTACTGCACTCTTTTGCTTGAGTGTTGCTCTGCTGAGCTCTTCCCTTTCAATATTGACGAAGGCGCCTATTGGTATTCCGAGAAAAAGCACAATTCCAGTTGAGTCCACTCTAATATTATGCACTCTAGCCACAATACCATGACCAGCCTCATGAATGATAATGGTGATAACAAGGGCCGCCAAGCCATAAGTTATAGGCAAATAAGGATTGAACCCGGGGATCAGCAGATTGGCCGCCGGGCCGACACCCCTCACACCTTCTCTTGCTCGGGCATCTGCAAACATGACCATAAGGGAACCTATGATGAGGAAAATTGCAAGTGCTGTTATTGCAGGCATAAGGTACGTATTAAAGCGGGCATAAAATTTGGCAATACGCCACTTGGCGACCTTGTCAAAGAATTCAAGGCCAAAGGGAGTGTGGATAAGTATGAGCACTAGTGCCTTTACTTCCACGCGCACCCTGCTATTCTTCTGTTGTTCCAACTGGCTAGTATTAGCTCCCTCTCTATTTAAATCCAAGCTTCCTTTGTCTTACGGTTATACTACTATGCCGTTATACGCCGCTGCTGTCTGTCTTTTGTATCTCAATGTATACCTTGTCACCAACCTTGATGCCCATGTCCTGATACTCAGGCATGCTCAACTTTATAGTTGGTGAATCAGTTAGGCCCGGCCCCATAAACCCGATATTTGTAATGACCTTGGGCATGTTTTTCATGAGGTCCTCAATAGATGTTACGTTCTGGCCAAACGGGTTCATATTCGGCCGGTCTGGTTTGTATTCCTTTGGGTCATTGAATGTGACATATACGTACGGGCTGCCGTCCTGAGATGCTTCAATTCTGGCAACTATGAACTCTCTCCTCATTAACAAGGTAGTTTCCACACTGGGGACTTATTTGCATATCTGAAATGGCACCGGCTCTCTCGGTTGCCTAGCAGAAGGTCTACATTAGAGCTTTGCACACTTATCTTCGTGCTTGCTATTGATGCTACCAGAGTCACCAAGATATATAGAGGCACCAGCCAGCCTGCCCTCAAAGATGTTTCTCTACAGGTACAGGCAGGAAAGATCTTTACGCTATTGGGCAGGAACGGGGCAGGTAAGACTACCTTTGTGCGCATATGCGCGACACAATTGATGCCAACATCTGGTACAATTAGCGTACTTGGCTACGATGTGGTCAAGCAAGCAAAGCAGGTGAGAGACCTTATATCTATTGTACCTCAGGAAGGCAGGCCACTCAGAGCACTGACCCCATGGGACCATGTATACAACTGGCTCCAGATAAGAGGAGACAGCAAACAGAGAGCAAAAGACAAGACAGAGGAAATGCTACGTAAGCTCGAGATGTATAAAGCCAGAGATAGACCGGCAATGAATTTATCTGGAGGGATGAAGCAGAAGATTCTTGTCGCGATGGCAATGGCAAGTGACGCAGAGCTGCTCTTCCTGGATGAGCCAACTATCGGCCTGGACCCAGTATCGCGCAGACAGGTCTGGTCGGCGATCAAGGATTGGAAAAACAAAGGCGGCTCGGTTCTGCTGACAACTCACTACATGGACGAAGCTGAGATGCTATCTGACTATATTGTAATTATTGACAAAGGTATGATAATTGCACAGGGAACCATTCATGAGCTGCGCAAGGTTATCCCGCAGAATATTCGAGTAGACATAGCACATGACGGGCTTGACATGGAAAATTTGAAGTCATACGGATCAGTGGTTGATACTGGCGCCGGTATGCTCCGCATATTTACTTTCGAGTCTGCAGTACGCGAGTTATCTGAGCTTGCATTGCAAAAGAACCTGTCCTTTACTGTCTCTCATGTTACACTGGATGATGTCTTTGTTTACCTCATGGGCAATGGCATTGGAGATGATCAAAATGGCAGAGAGTAAAATGCTGCCTGTACGTCAGGCACTCCTAATCGCCTACATGACGGGCGTGCTTTGGTTAAGAAGGAATCCTATGTCATTAGTGTTCACTGCAATCAGCCCCTTCTCGCTCTTGTTCGTGCTTTTTGTGATAAGTGGCGGCCAGTACATTCACTTTGCAGTTGCAGGGAGCTTGGTAATGGCGCTCGTAGGTTATGGTCTTTCACTCGGCCAAGACATCTCCTTCTACAAGACAGAGTACAAGGTGCAGGATGTATTTGTTGCATCGTCCGTGTCTCCGTTGACCTACATGATGGGACTTGCCCTGTCAGAGCTGCTATTCGGCCTTCCAGCGCTTGTAGTACTAGCTACGCTTGTTGTGTATTTTGGATCGGTCTTTAGCATACCTCTACTTGTGGCAACAATACTCTTGATCTGGGGAGCCATGTCGGCGATGGGATTTTTCCTATCGTCGCACATGCTCCATATGCGAAATGCTACACAGGTAATATCGTTTGTAAACGTAATACTGGCAGTGCTGCCGCCAGTATTCTACTCAATTGATATCATGCCGGAGGTTCTACGACCGCTTGCCTATGCTGTGCCGACGACTCATGCATCGTTGATGTTACAATATATCATGGGGATGCCGACAGCGACTGACTGGTCGCTTGGGTTTGGCTTTGCGATACAAATTGCCTATCTAGTAGGGTTTATCATGCTAGCTAAGACCAAAGCTATATGGCGCGAGAACTAGTTGTTTTTGCCATCTATTGGCGGCCAAAAGGCGGAACCGAAATATAAAGTGAGACAAAATCTCCCATAAGCAAAAAAAGAGCATTCAAAGTAAACACGTTGACTAGAAATGAGACCACTTGAAAATAATTTGTCCAATAACAACAACAAGCCAAATTTGCTAATCAGTGGCATTTGTGAAGCATCTATGACAATCAATCCGGTCTATATGTCGACCAAGTCTTAAACACTCAATTTTGAGTGCGTTTTTACCACTTCTTAAACAAGCATTATCCACTTTTTAGTATCGAAGGCCTATCTTCCACATGGTACAGTTCTGCTCGTATTTGCTTATTTTGAAAAAAAGCTTTTGTCCAGGGGTGCAAGGGTGACCTGTCCGCATCAAAAATTGAGATTTGCAGATTTATCACCTCTGCAGCCTACTCGATGAACTTGGATCACACTCTTAATTTTTACGAGCACAGTTCCTATAAGAAAGGTCCCCTTAGGATACCAAGAAATTCAGCCGCACTCTACTGCAGGCGTTTAATGCCAAAATGGAAGCTCCGTCTCCCTTTACCTGCGAGAGGATATATTATAGTTCGACTACGGAAATCTCGCTCTTGTAAATGAATTAGGGAGTGTGGGGGGCCTCGGTACAAGTCTGGGACTGGTTGAACATCAGGGCATTGAGTTAGGAAGGTCATGGTGGGATTCGGACCCACGACCTGCTGATTTCTCGGCGTGGTTTACAAGTCAGCCGCTCTGACCAGGCTGAGCTACATGACCTCAGGCGCTGTAGCCACACTGCGTTTTATTAATTAAACGGCGTTTCTGCTTCTTTTGCAAAAGATTATCTATCGCTTAAATCTGTCTCCATCAGGGGCTTGGTACGGGATGCTTCTGAACCTAGCAGGCGTGAAAAAGTTAAGCTATTGGGCTTTATGTTAGGGACTGCGCTTTTCTTTGGTGTGACCTTGCTGATCTCATTCTTCTTCGTGATAGTGGCTATCAATGCGATCAACATTCCGCCTGATGTTGCGCCAAACATTCTCATGCTAGGCCTGGTACCTCCTTCGATAGCAACCTTATTGCTGTTTACAAAGGCTTTAGGCCGCTTTATTTAAAAAAAATGTATTTAAAAAGCATGGGTTTGAAGAAACTTGTGCCAAAGTTTAATGTCCAAGTAATAATTGAAAACAAGCTCTACATTAATGACCCGGAAGGCGAAACGATCCACAGAGATCTAGTTCTCAAGGGAGGATATTCCAACGTACAATCAGTCAGGTCTGCAAAGATGTTAAAAATGGTCGTAAATTCAAAAACTGAAATGGATGCTGAAGCGACTGTGAGAGAGCTGTGCCAGGAATTGCGTATCTTCAACCCAGTTGTGAGCAATTGCACTATCAAAGCAACAGGTAAGAGATAGTGTGTCCAGCATACCTTTGAGAACCTTCTTTATGATAGATGAGTTGAATTGCGTGATATATAGCTTAAATAATTAAGCTCCAATCATAAAAAATGAGATTCTTATACTGGTAATATCATCTTATGGTCACATATTCTTATCAATCAATCATGTTTAGATAACGCGCTCTGAGCAAGGCGACTTCTCAAAAAGTTGAAAGAACTAATACTTGTCGCGATCCATTGTCGCAATCATATTGTCAAAGCTGTTGGAATCACTGAGTGCACCTTCAAGCAGCAATGTAGTCCTCAGATGCTTTGCCAAGTCAGTCACTGTTATAATGCCTACTAGCTTGCCGCTTTCCATTATGGGAAGCCTGCGTATCTTGTGGTTTACCATCCTCTGAACTGCAACTTCAATTGGAGTGCCTGGATCAGCTGTTGTCAATATCTTCGACATGATATCGCTCATTTTTACTTGAGCTATTGGTAGTTCTCTGGCACAAATTTTTTTGATGAAGTCCCTCTCCGTCACGATGCCAATCGGATGATTGTCTTTGACAACAAACAATGAGCTTATGCCTTTCTCTGTCATAATCTTGGCAGCTTCGAGGGCGCTCTTGTCATGGTCTATCATGACTATATTCTTCGTCATGATGTCTCTGACTACGGTAGCTGCCATTAACATTTTTCAACCATCATTCGATGATAAAAACAATGCTCTAGCGATCAGTATGACTGCTGCAAAGTGGGTGGTATGAAGATATTAATAGAAGCGTTTGCAAGCCTTTATTGCAACGTAATGGCAGCAAGAATTGGGATCGCTGTTTTCCCCGGGAGTAACTGCGATCGCGACGTTCACCATATTCTTAACAATATAATAGGCGTCGAGGCTGACTTTATTTGGCATACCAAGTATCGCATCAGCGGATATGACGCGATAATAATTCCCGGAGGCTTCGCCTTTGGCGACAGGCTTCGCCCTGGGATAATTGCTGCCCATAGCCCAATAATGCATGAGGTAAAAAGAATGGCAAAGGATGGTCTGCCGGTGCTTGGGATATGCAACGGCTTTCAAATTCTTGTTGAGTCAGGACTATTGCCTGGTGCATTAATGATGAACGACTCGCTCCGTTTTGTTTGCAGGTGGACAAAGGTGCAAGTCACAAACAACGTGACGCCCTTTACAAGCCAGTTTGCACTCAAACAGACATTTGATATCCCTATTGCCCACGGGGATGGCCGATATTTTGCTGACAGCGAGATATTGAAGGAGATGAAAAAAAAGAGCCAGATCGTTCTGCAATATGCTAGCGATAACCCTAATGGATCGACAGACCTAATTGCAGCTGTATGCAATGAAGAAGGTAACGTGATGGGCATGATGCCTCATCCGGAGAGGGCGAGCGAAAGAATCCTTGCCGTAGACCGCAGCAGAAATATCAGAAGCGACGCCATTACAATTTTCTGGTCGCTTGTATCGAATCTGAAGCAAAAGGCGATATCATAGAGATGGATGTCCTCACAGAGAAGGAGCTTAAATATCTTGAACAAGAATTAAAGCGAAAGGCAAATAAGATCGAACAGGACGCGGTAGGCGCTCAATGGTCAGAGCATTGTTCATACAAGTCCTCTAGAAAATATTTGCAGTTGCTGCCCACAAAGGGAAAACATGTAGTAGTTGGCCCCGGCTATGATGCAGGGGTGCTTGATGTTGGTAACGGATACATCTTGACGGTTCACATCGAGAGCCACAATCATCCTTCGGCTGTTGAGCCATTTGGAGGAGCTGCAACAGGTGTCGGCGGGGTAATACGCGACATCATGTCCATGGGAACTCGCCCAATCGCTGTCCTTGATGCCCTGAGGTTTGCGCCAATAAAGGACAACAATAATAAGAAGAACCCCTCTGTCGCGAAATCAAAGTGGCTCTTTAAGAATGTGGTAAAGGGTATTGCGGATTATGGAAATTGCATCGGAATTCCAACAGTCGGGGGTGAAATTGAGTTTGACCCCTCTTTTCAGGATTATTGTTTAGTCGATGTAGCAGCTATAGGTTTTGGCAGAAAAGAAGACATTATCCCCAACCGGGCCGAAGCAGATGACATAATAATACTTGGAGGAGGCCCTACTGGCCGCGATGGCATCCGCGGTGCATCTTTTGCTTCAAAACCACTTGAAGAGGAGAATAGGTCTGCTGTACAGATTCCAGATCCATTCCTTGAAAAATTATTGTTAGAGGCAACGATGGAGGCTGTCAAGCAGGGTTGTCTCAAGTGCATAAAGGACTTGGGAGGCGGTGGACTTTCCTGCTGTCTGTCGGAGACGTCAGACAATCTTGGAAAGGGCTTTGACATCGAGCTCACAAAGATCCATACTAGAGAAAATCAAATGATGCCAAATGAGCTCATGATATCTGAGTCGCAGGAGCGCATGCTCTACATTACTGACAAACAAAAACTGTCAATATTGCAGTCGATTCTCAATAAATACGGAATCAAATATTCTATCCTTGGGACCGTCCAAGAGCACCGAGACCTTGTCATTAGGCATTCAGGCAAGGTTATTATGCAGATGCCTTCGCATTTGATTGCTCACGCGCCACTTGCAGATAGAGTCGCAAAGCGGCCTACTTACATAGACAAGCTCAAAAAAACAGTTAACCTACCTCGCCAACCCTCAAACCTTGGAAAGGTCTTGCTATCGCTTTTGGCAAGTCCTACAATAGCAAGTAAGCAATGGGTCTACCAACAATACGATAATGAGGTGGGAATAAGAACAGTAATCAAGCCAGGGGCAGGCGATGCAGCAGTAATGAGACTTGACAACGGCAAGTTTGTTGCAATAAAGCTGGATGGTAACTCAAAGCACTGTTACCTTGACCCCTACCAAGGAACGCTGGGGTCTCTCTCGGAAGGATTAAGAAATATCGTTTGCACAGGCGCTGAACCGATTGGAATAGTAGACCACCTACAGTTTGCAAGTCCAGAGGACCCCGAGATTTACTGGACGTTTGTTCAGACGGTAAATGCGATAGTAGACTATTGCAGATTCATGGAAATTCCAGTAGTCGGAGGCAAGGTAAGTTTTTACAATGAAACTGCTAAGGGTCCAATCAAACCGTCGCCTGTCATAGGCACGCTTGGCCTAATCGAAAGTGAATCGTTTCTCACGCAAATGGGACTCTCAGCCAACGAGTCAATCTTTATCGTTGGACATACCCAGCCAGAAATGGGCGGTTCCGAATACTATGAATATTTTCATAAAATAACAGGCGGGATGGTTCCACAAGTTGACTTGAAGGTCGATAGGCAGAATAGGAACGCCGTGATGAACCTCATAAAAGAGAGCCTTGTAAGCTGTGCACATGATTGCTCAAATGGCGGTATAGCAGTTGCACTTTCTGAAATGGCGATAGCTGGCTCGATCGGGTTCAAAGTTCAGCTTGAAGATATCCCAAACTCTTGCAAACAGATAGACGAACTCCTATTCTCAGAGACACAGTCACGCTATATCATTGCCTCAAAGGACCCGGCAGGTGTCTACAAAGTGCTGTCGGCTAGAGGCGTAAGTTTTGCAGAAATCGGCAAAACTATCTCTACCAACGTAGAGTTCGTCAAGGGACAGGGAATTATGATCAGATCGTCTTTGAAGCAGTTGCAGTCAAATTTTTACTCCCTTGAAAAGACATTGTAGCCATGAAGAAGATATATTTTTAATAGCTTAATGCTCAATCAACTATATCTTGGGGTGGAGGCATTGGTTCATGAAAACTGTGGTGTAGTTGGCATCTTTTCACTTGATGGACATAATGTGATACCTTTTGTCATAGACTCGTTACGAGCTTTACAGCACCGCGGGCAGGAAGCATGGGGCATTGCAGTTCCGGGCAAGCCGCCATTCAGAAGGCTTGGGCTGGTCTCCTCCTCTGCCCCAGACTTCCCAATGGTGATCAGTAAATACAAGTCGCATACAGCCATCGGACACGTCCGCTATTCCACGCTTGGTAAGAGCACAATTGAAAACGCCCAGCCTCTCAAAGTAAAGGATCTCTGTGTTGCACATAACGGCACTATTGCCAATGTCGAAGAGCTGTCAGGCATGGTTGGCGGTTGCACCTTTACCCCGCAGACAATGAGTGACACTCTTGTGGCAGCTCAGCGCCTTGTTATGCACTTGGCGGACAAAGAAGACATGGCAGAGGCGATGCACATTTTGAAAGGAGAAATGGTCGGATCCTTCTGCTTTACGTTTCTGACAGACAACGGTTCTGTGTATGCAGCCCGAGATACACGAGGCTTCCGTCCGTTAGTCCTTGGATACCATAGGGAAACCAATACTTACATTGTTGCTTCGGAGTCATGTGCTCTTGCAGCAGTCGGCGCACAATTGACACGCGATTTAGAACCGGGCGAGCTCTTGAAGATAGGCAAGGGCGGTTTAACTTCGCAGCATTTTGCCAACGATACGCCACATGCCCACTGTGCATTTGAATATACATATTTTGCACACCCGTCCAGCATAATGGAAGGAATTAACATCTACGCCGCAAGGAAGAGGATAGGGCAGTTCCTTGCGAAGAAATTTCCTTTAATGAATGCAGACGTTGTAGTCCCAGTACCAGACTCGGCCCGACCAGCTGCGCTGGGGTACGCACAGGAGCTAGGTCTTCCATTCGAAGAAGGGTTGCTGAAGGATAGGTACAGCAAGAAAGGCTCAATGCGCAGCTTTATCGAGCCCTATCAAAACAACAGACTAGAGATAAACAAGGGAATAATCCCAATCCCGGAGGTGGTTGAATATAAGCATGTTGTTATTGTAGATGATAGCATAGTACGAGGCACAAGCTCTGCTGAGATAATCAGAACGCTTATGATGGCAGGGGCAAAAAGAGTGAGCCTTGTAGTTACTTATCCCCCTATACGTTATCCATGCTATGCAGGCATCGACTTTCCATCGCAGGATGAATTAATAGCATACCAGCATGGTGCTACCGAAAAATCAGGCAGCAACATAGGGTCGCACGTCGCAAAGGTAATAGGGGCGGACTATGTCGGATACAATGACACGACCAATCTTGCAAAGGCAATAGGGATACCTGAGGAGGAGCTCTGCTTTACTTGCTCTACAGGCAATTATGCGCCGCTTGGAATACGTCCGGTGTTTAAGTCAAGGATACAGATGAAAGGAGAATAAAACTAACAAATAACGAAAATAATAATAAGAATAATAAGAATAATAATAGCTTAAATATTCTCAGATTCAATCTTTTATAATGCGCATAGCGCTTATTGTGATAATAGCGATTGGCATAATTGCAGCCGCCCTTGTCGCAATGTTTGCTTCTGCCCTTCCGACAAAAGATTACGATCTAAGTGTAGATGCGCTCAAAGATGAGCAGTCACTCTTTACAAATGCTCGTGTGGTCATAAAGAATACCGGCAGGCTGCCTCTTACAAACGTGGTTGTCGATTATGGAAGCGAAATTGAGCCTCCAATAGGCGTACTGCAGCCGGGCGACACCCAAACGCTTTCGCCCCCCGAAGGTGTACAGCTCGATCAGGTGACGGTCACTGCTGAGCCAAGCATCGAAGTAGTACAGGTCTATAGAACACCATGGAAATTACCCGGGATGATTGGCTCATAGTCAGTTTAAATAATGTGCAAATAAAATTAAGCACATGCAAAAAGACCCTCACTCAGATGATGAGATAAGGAAAATCTATATGCTGAGAAATATCGCAGTTGTAGGAATGTCAAAAAATGAGGAGAAGGCAGCACATTATGTACCAAAGTACCTAATCGATCGTGGATACAATGTTATTCCCGTCAACCCTACTGCGACAGAAATCTTGGGACGCAAGGCATATCCTACGGTCAGTAGCATACCAGACAGAATAGATATCGTCGATATTTTCAGGCGTTCAGAAGATGTCGCCCCAGTGGTTGAAGATACTCTAAAGAAGGAAGGCATCAAGGTGATCTGGATGCAGGAGGGTATCTACAACAAGGAAGCAGAGAAGATGGCCAAAGAGAAGGATATTTCTGCAATCTATAACAGGTGCATGATGGCAGAGCACAGGAGGCTGTTCAGTGACTGAGTTAAATTATACAGATTATGATACTAGTATCTTATGTCAAGTATAGACAGAATTTTAGACGCAATCAAAGCTGCTCTCGAAGAGCTTCAGAAGCAAAATATCTTTTTCAAAGTAAGTGTCGACAGAGATGCCAGCATTGTCAGAATCTATGGTGAGGGTTCTCACTATATAAAGCGGGCATCTTCAGGTCTAGGGGAAGTGCTGGAGCTTGCATACACCACTGCGGAACATCATCCATACTGGGCAATACTCTATAATGCCACAGAAATCTGCAAGACTGTTTTGGAGAGATGGGAGTCTGACATTACGGCCGACCAGAGAAGTGAGATGACCTGGCGCTGTGACGAGATCAAGATGGCTCTAGAAAGGCTGGAGAAGTAAGCTAATAGCAAGACCATCTCAAGAACCGATATAATATGGATATTGGCAATGGAAGTTATTTAGAAAAAGAGAAGCAAAGAAATCGCATTGCTATAGTAATTATCATTATCACGTGCCGATTCTAATTTTAGGTATAATATTAAATGCCACAAAGGATCTAGCACCTCCTTTTAAAGGAAACTGATACTTGGAAAAGTTACTTGAAAGTGTTTATGAAACGTCTATTGCTAATTGCGAGCATGGAATATCTGAAAGGAGTCTCTAAGGATCGCGTTGAGAAACCCTATATCTTATGCGAAAAAATGTCATCAAGTAGGCACGTACACTGAATATATAGAGCATATATCTTGACTATATGAAGTTAAATGCCAAGCAACAAGAGCTTCAAGCTACGTGAGCGGAAATATCGATTACTAATAAAGGGAGTAGTAAATCTTATCCGTTAGCAATGCTATAATAATACGATATATATGCAGGCATCAATTCCAGTCTCTAAGCAAAAAAAAGAAATTGCACTTGCAGAGAAGCAGGGTTTCTTTATCTACTTATCGCTGCTTGGAGGGTTTCTAACTCTAGTAGGATACCTTGCGATTGCCTGTCACCACGCCCATTAAGCAGAGTATATAAATAATAATAATAATGTGAAAAACTATGATCAAGATAGGGCTGATTGGCAAGACAAATACAGGCAAGACAACGTTCTTCAATTCCGCCACACTGATGTCCGCGGAGGTATCCAATTACCCATTTACCACAAAGAAGCCCACCGTAGGCAATGCTCATGCAATAACGCATTGTGTTCACAAGGAGTTCAACCTGCAGGATAATCCCAAGAACTCTGGTTGTATAGACGGCTGGCGCTTTATTCCTGTTGAGCTTGTCGACCTGCCTGGCCTGATCAAAGGGGCATGGGAAGGCAAAGGACTTGGCAACCAATTCCTCACAATAGCGGCACAGTCAGATGCATTACTGCACATTGTTGACGCTTCAGGCAGCATTGACGCATCAGGCAAGATAGCGGAGCCTGGCACAGGCGACCCAATTGCAGATGTTGCGGACATCGAGGAGGAGCTTGTCATGTGGTACCTAAAGTTACTTGAGGCAAACAGGGACAAGATATCGCGGGCCATTGGCTCAGGTATGAGTACAGTTGCTGCCATAACGGAGGTTTTTCGGGGAATCGGGGTAAGAGAAGATCATGTCAAGCTTGCCCTTGCACAGAACAATCTGACTGAGATGATATTTGACAACTTTGGGATACAGGAAAGCAAGGACTTTTGCTGGAGCTTACGCGATATTTCAAAGCCTACGCTAATAGTTGCAAACAAAGTTGACCTTCCTACAGCGACGGAAAACTTTAGGCGTCTTCGCGAAGAGTATCGAGATATTATAATAATTCCTGCAAGCGCTGACGCCGAACTTACACTGAGGCGTGCAGAAAGCAAGAGGATCATCCGATACATCCCCGGCGACGAACGCTTTGAAATAAACGATCAGACGAAGCTCAATGACAAGCAAAAATGGGCACTTAACTTCATACGCAAGGATATCCTAGGCGAATATATGCGCACAGGGGTGCAGTTTGCGATAAACGTAGCCGTATTTAAGCTGCTTAAGATGAATGCCGTCTACCCAGTTGCCGACATCCAGAAATTCTCGGACAAGCATGGAAATGTGCTGCCAGATGTGTACCTCATGAGGTCAGGATCTACCGTTGAGGATCTAGCAAAGGAGATCCATAGCGAGTTGGCAAAGGGCGTAATATATGCCCTTGATGGCAGGGATGGCATCAGGTTGCCTGTGAACTACCAGCTGAAGGATCGTGACGTATTGTCCATAATATCGGCCAGGTCAAAGAAAAAGTGATTGGTATGGCATCAGCAGAGCTAATGCAGGAAATACAAAACATTTTGCGTCGGGAACCTTCAAAGATGTACTCAAGGGAAGAGATCCTCAACCTCCTCGCTCCGAAAAAGAAGGACCACGAACTTGAACAATTGCTGGCGGAGCTTGAAGTTACTAGTTCACTTAGAAAAGGCAAATCCGATGTTTACTCAACGTGCCGAGGGGGCACCGTCTATTACAAATGGAACGACAATAGCAAGTAGGTAGTTAGTCTTTTTCCCCTGGGAATACAGCGATGCTTTTTAGAGTCGAATAAATTGAGAGATATCTTATACCCTTTTCCGTGGTCCGGTACGCCATATACTTCTTCTCTTCGTCAGCAAGTTGCACTACTAGCTTTTTAGTAACAAGAACATCAAGATACTGTCTAAGCTGTCCGCTTGTAAGGTTAGCCCGGGTAAGTAGCTTTGTCTTTGTTATCCCACCGTTAGCAGACTCAAGAATAATGGCCATTATATCAGGTCTGCTACGGTTTTTCACATAATATAGAGATATTTCGATGATATAAATTGTGATTGAAGCAAATTAGGAGACAAAATGATATAATGAATTTGATTACTATATTACCTGCTAATGCGTAATAACCCAAATGCTGCCGCAAGAGATCATCCTCTCCGTGCTTCGGTTGCAGAAGGGATACATCTCGGGGAAAAACTTGTCAAATGAGACAGGCATATCTATAAGCGCAATCTCGAAGTGGATAAAGATCCTACGCAAATTTGGTTATAATATTGAGTCAAGGCACAGTAGAGGTTATAGACTCATAGGTGAGACAGACCTCCCTGTTCCGTGGGAGCTAGCAAGGCTGCTAGATACTATATTTGTAGGTAAAGCTAAAATAGTCTACCAGCGAACCACGCATTCGACTCAGAACCTTGCAATCTTGCTTGCTGAGAAAAACCCCGATTCGGACGGCATAGTGATCATTGCAGAGCAGCAAAAGAGCGGACGTGGCAGGGAAAACCGGAAGTGGCTATCTCCCAAAGGAGG
>DATDKS010000134.1:0-62249 GCA_036519825.1 Nitrososphaera sp.
AGCAATCAGGCCATTTACCGGCCTACCCGATTCTCCGGATAGTGCCAAAGACCTCCAGTCTAAGGTGTTTTCTATCGCAAGGGGAAACGGCATTGAGCCAAAAGAGTTTTTTGCATTATTGTATAGAATGCTGCTCAATGCAGATAGGGGGCCTAGGATAGGTAATTACTTGCTCGACCTAGGAATAGACCGAGCAACAAATATGATTAAGAGATATCTATAGGTGATCAAATTTATTCGACTAGATATTTTTTCCTCGTTTGGAAATTGTGTATCAACCCTTTAGGTCCTATTCGGCATTTTTTGAATGGACAGAATGAATATAAAAGAATCAAACCCCGGGATAAATTCAACATAACTTATCCTGTTCAATTTAATATATTCCTGTCACTCACGTAAAGAAATACTTCATCCCTTACCGGAATTGCATGTTGCTCATAAATTGTCCTTTGCATTCTCGTACAGATATTCTATAACGGTAAGATGCCTACAGTCACAGAACCTCTATAAAAAACCAGAAAAAAGAAAGAAAAAGGAGAGTTTATACAACTTGCCTATTTGTCTTCATCAGTTACTATTGGTCTACGCTCCGCCATCTGTATCTGTGGCATTGGTTGCACTGGTTGCATTGGTTGCGCTGGCTGCACCACCGTCTTCTCCGCCATCACCGCCACCGTCTTCTCCGCCATCACCGCCACCGTCTTCTGCTGGAGTAGCAGTTACCGGTGCTGTGACATTGCTTATAGTATTCATCGTCTCTGCTCGTTGAGTCTGAGCACTTACAGCATATGATGCAGCAAATGGCGTTCCATCTGATGTGTGAAGCCAAACTGCGCTACCTGCAAATGGAACTGATGCTGATGGAGCTGGTGAATCGCCATATGTTGGAGTGATCGTAGTGAGTACTAAGCTGGTTTTGTTGTCAAGAGGTGCAGTAAGCAGCGTTCCAAAGTCGCCATTAGTACCATTTATTATAGCTCGCTCCGTCTCATTGAGATTCTGCATGTCCAGAATAACGACGTCTACTGGTTCAGTAGCTGTGAAGGTTAGTACTCCTGTATAGATAGAACCATCTTGTTTTAATGGCAATATTGTTGCTCTTTGTTCCTCTTCATGGCCTGGTAGTGGATTCTGTGACGAGGTTATTGTTCCTTGGCGGACTATTCTTCCCTGTTGTCCATCTTGGGCTCCGCCTTGGGCTCCGCCTTGGTCTCCACCTGGCTGTGCGTAAGATATTGTTGCTGCTCCTCCTGTAGCTATTGCTCCCGTTAGTGATCCAACGGCAATAAATAGGGCAGTAGCAGCAATTAACTTGCGTTTGCTTTGTGCTATTGGCATTAGAACAATGAAGTCAGTATAACATTTATTGATTTTCAACATATGTTACGTTGATAATTACTGATTCTTGTCATAGAGTTTGCTTCCTCCTCAGCTCTTATATATCTCGATTGCACTGAGCCACGTCATCCATCCTAATGCAGTAAAAATTTGTCTTTGGCCCAAGTTAGTTTCATAAAGCTTCTTAATATAATAATTCTTTCCTCCCAAACTGTAGGCTGACCTTTGTTATTATATGTTCACGGATATTTCTAACTCACACAGCTTCTCGTCGGACAATTCTGCGTGTGAAAAAGTGCATGTGAGAATAATAAAGGCAAATCACACCGAAAAGGCCAGATCTACCCTCCATGTATTTCGAAAGCACAGGATCTTATAGCTTGTTTATAGGCTCAGCAGATGCAATAGTAGATCAAAAGGCGTGGCTTGGAGGAAAGGCCTATAACAATGGCAGCACCGACCGGTTGTACCAGTGGTAGTAGTACGTAACAACAGGACTCTTGCAAGATTTAGCCCTGACAACATATAATATGGAGGGCAAGGTACCATAGTTGAAAAGACAGGTTAATTGGCAAAGGTGTTAGAGGAGCGGGAGGAGAATCTGTTTGAATGATGAAGGTAATAATATTCTCGCACGAATCCGATCTTGATGGGCTCTACTCTGCTGCGATCGGACTTATGCGCTACCCTCAGGCAATGACTGTGTTTCTAGGCTACGGTGCCGAAAATTTCAGTAAGCTTGGTAACTTTATTTACTCTGCAACTCGATACTCGTCATCGGAATGCGGACAGATAGTCATCGCAGACCTTGGGCTCAACGACGATTTGATCGAAACCTGCAGGAAGACATTTTCAGATGCAGTACTCAAGGGCTGGAAGATAATGTGGGTTGATCACCATCCTTGGTCGCAGCAGGCAATTGAGGCGGTCAAGCCCCTTGTCGAAGTTGTGCTTGATGCTTCGGGAAGAAAATGCGCAGCAGACCTAATGTATGAAACGCTTCTGCCCGGCAATACATTAGCTGCGAAACTTGCAAGCATGGCTCATACCATGGACTTTTTCACAAGGGATCAGTACTTAACGCCAATATCTGAGCTAATTCGCTACTACCAAACGTTTCCTGACTTTTATTATAGGCTTTCAAATCTTGCAGAAAAATCTGTAAGGGGTATCCTATGGGATATAGATATGCAGATTGACTATAACAATTATGTGCATCTGCGCGATGAGGCAAAAGCGCAAGTCTTTGCTTCTTTGCAGATAAGACAGGCTGGCAGGTTCAAAGTAGCATATGTCCAGTCGTCTCCATACCTACAGAGCAGCTTATTTTCAGAAGAAGTGTTTGCGAATACAAACGCCGATTTAGTCATGTTCTACAGTCCCAAGGGCAAAGTAAGCATCCGACGTAACAACGAGTTGGTTTCGTGCCGAAACATCGCAGCTAACCTTCCCGAAGGGGGAGGCCATGACTACGCCGCCGGCGCAACATTCAAGAGCAACCCATCAGATACTGCTGCAGTTATTTTGGAGCTTCAGTCAGCTGTAGCCAAAGTATTGGCCGCCATGTAAATACTGAAATAGTGAACACTCAAATACTTTAAAAGATTATTCGCTGAATTAATATCAAATGATAAAGGGTAAGGTCGCTATAGTGACGGGAGCAGGCGGTGGAGTTGGAAAGGCCATTTCAAAGAGTCTTTCTTCTCAAGGATGCAAGGTCATCATGCTCGGCAGAGACAGAACCAAGTTGCAAAAAGCAGCTTCTGAAATTGGTAATAAAAAGAACACAATGACAGTAATAGCCGATATTACCAAGGAAGCTGAGGTCCTCAGCGCGATCGATCAGACGATCAACTCATTTGACAAGATAGACATCTTGGTGAATAACGCAGGCATAATAAATGATCCAGTGCCCTTTCATGAAATGACTGAGGATCAGTGGGATGACCTTGTCAAAACAAACCTTTTTGGCATGTTTAGGATAACAAAGGCTATAATCCCCATAATGATGAAAAACGGGGGCGGCAACATCGTCAACATCTCATCGGTGCTTGGTATAAGATCTATTCCTCGAGTGCCGCTCTCGGTGTACGCTGTAACAAAGGCCGGCGTAATAATGTTCACAAGGAGTATTGCAGTCGAATACGGACAATACAAAATTCGCTGCAACTGTGTTGCCCCTTCTACTATCCGAAGCTCAATAATCGAGCCCTATCTCCAGGATGAGGAGGCTAAAAAAGTTCTCGAATCTACTTTTCCTTTGCGTGTGATAGGTGAACCAGAGGACATATCCGGCGCAGTGGCATACCTGTGCTCTGATGACTCGAAGTGGGTCACAGGCACTGTCCTGATGGTTGATGGTGGCCTATCCGCAAAACAATAGCTGAAACCAATATCAGGATTGTTGTGCCACTGACTAAAGAAGATGAAAGATAGATCGAAAGAAAGCATCGATGCTACAAAACATGTATCTACCCATGATGCAACGCGGACCAATCGTGCGGTAGAAAAAGCGGCTACAAACCCTGAATTTGTAAATCGTGCCTTAGCCCAGCTTGCAGGGCTTAGATTTCCGGCGTTCAAAAATAACATCATAGATCATGTCAAAAGCATCAATATTAAAGATGAAGAAGAAGATATTGTTGCACTTTTTGGAAGCCTTGATGGCTATATTCAGTATCGCGATAAGTATCATGTGCAAAAGGCATTCGAAGAAAATGTCCCCACCAAGAAAAATGATTACCAGATAACCGACAACACGCGCGAAAGCCTGGATGTTCGGACCCGCCAAACCGGTGCCGATAGTAGCATCAAAGATCGGGAGGCTGTGACTGAAAGAGAAGAGCGCAAAGATTACCCCGAGGTCACTCCAACTGCTATGTCAAATTTCACCTGCGACAAGTGCGGTAAGGAATTCCAAAATCAACAAGATCTCGTGCATCACAGGGAGTTTGAAAGCGGCACTTCTGCAACATAGGGAATAGGAAAATTATATCCTGCTGATATTTTCATATTTCCTTATTAACCCTTAATACCTCGATGTCCTGATAATATGATCCAACATGAAGAGGCTGGACATCTTGATTCCACACGAACGCCTTACAGATGTCAACGAACTACTGCACAAGCACAAGGTAGGTGGTATGTCATTCTATGAAATCAAAGGAAGGGGTAGGGCAAAAAGGGAGCCCGTTTCAGTTGGACGAGGGGTCATGCGATACACTCCCGAGTTTGGCTTTCGCACTAAAATTGAAGTGCTAGTGCCTGATGCCACAGCCCGGGAAATTATTGATGATGTGCTCAAAGTTATAAGCACTGGTTCTGCATCTGATGGCAAGGTATTTGTTTACGATGTTGCCGAAGCGTATGATATAGGAAGCAAGGAAAAAGGCGACAGCGCCCTTTAACAATCTTCTTGCCGAGCTTTTGATTTCATCTTTGAAATTATATTTTGAACATCTATCTCCTAATGAAAGAAAATCATTCTTGCTAATGCTGAAATTGTTAGAGAGGAGGAGAAGGGGGACATAGGAGGAAGTGAGTGGAGAAAAGAGCAAGAGCGTGTGTGTGTGCACGCCATCATTTATTAGCGCCAACGCTCTGGCTAAACCAGTAACCTAGTCTGTTCTTCATTCTACTCGACTGGTGGAGTACATATCTCTCTGAGCGGCTGAAAGCCTAATAAAATAGACACACAAAATCTTTTTTTACATTTCACTGATCCCTTGCTCGCTGGGTGTCCCTTTGCAATACCATAACAACATACATACCGTTCTTGTTGGCATGTTGTGAAAATATTAGCGTCCTTCTGAGAAAGAGTTATAATCTTGCAGAACCATATTCCAATATGGAAGAAAAAAGAACCATGCCGATTTGTTTTACTTCTGAGCAGCTAAAGATGATAGAAGAATATGCAAAGAGAAGAGGCATGTTAAGCATAAGTCAGGCTATCGAGGATCTAATAGCAAAATAAGAAAATTAAATTTTAGCAGTCCTATAGCGCGCCTTCCCCTCGCTGTTTTGATCCGATATCGATGACTTCGTCCACATCTGAGACGAATATCTTACCTTCGCCAGCAAGTCCTGAACTCGTGCTGTCCAAGATCTTTGAAACTACGTTGTCAGACATTGAGTCCTTGGTAACGACAACAATTGTTGCGTTCACATTAAATTCCGGACGGTAAGTGCTTGTGCCTCTTCCTGAGTGAATTTCTGGGCGGGGTATCTGTCCGCGCCCTCTTGAATCATAGTATGTGAAACCTCCTAAACCCAATTCCCCCAGCGCCGCAAAAGCACTTTCTAGTCTTGCAGCAGGAACGACTGCTTCAATCTTCTTCAAGATATCTAAACCCTTCTGGAGCTAGGCAGCGCTTTTATTAAAGCATTTTGAATTTATGTTAAAACTCTAGAAATTGTATATTATTTTTTAAACTAAAGATTTCTAGTTAATCAAAAAAGAAGAAGAGAGGGAGGTGGTGGAGGAGGTCACTTCACGCTGACCGTTCCAACCATGTTTGGATGCAGTGCACAATAGTATGGAAATTCTCCTGCTGTCGTGAATGTGTGTTCAAATGTCGCTCCTGGAGCAATGAGTGGGTTAAAGTTTGGTGAAGAATCAAACTCGCCACTTGGCTGTGCGTTTGCGCCTGATACAACAGTGTGTGGTTGTGTGTCATCATTTGTCCATGTTACTGTGCTGCCGACGCTGATTTCAACAGGATTTGGTGAAAATGCAGTGTCAGTCAGGGATGAAGAGCCAGGAACTATGGAAACGCTGGTAGCAGTACCTCCACCACCATTAGCGCCTGTCCCTGTACTGTTGCTGGCACCTGTTGTTGCAAGGCTTTCAGCACCTGTTGTTGCGTTCAATGTTTCGTTAGAAAGCTGTGTAAGACCTGCTTCAGCACCTGTTGTTGCATTAGTGCCTGCTGTCTCTGTATCTGTTACATTAGTGGTTACAGCACTTCTTGTTTCATTAGTGCCTGTTGCATTAACCACAGACAAGGTTTGGTTCTGTGCACCAACTGCTGTTGCAGCCTCTGTTGCATTGGTTGCGGGGCCAGTTGTTGCGTTCCCTGCGGTTGCGTTTGCTGCCATTGGTGGGCCGCTTACCATGTCGCTTCCTTTCGGAGGCACCATTGTCCCTGCTGGATGATCGTCTGGAGTCGAATCTGGGGTTGCTAGGACAGCAAATGCTCCGCCTTTGAGCACGTTATTCATTGCGTGATCAACACCGACATAGATGCCCTCATCTGGGAATACAGCTTCGATTACACTACCAGATCCAACTGGTACCCACCATGTCTCGTCATTCAATACCTGTGTGCCGTATCTGTTCTGTACTGAGCCGTCATGGACACTGAGTTGGCCTGATATGAAGTGGAACGACACTCCCTGATTTGGACCAGCTGCGAATATGTACCATCTTGTCAGCTCACCAGGCTTGACTTGGAACACTTCGGCGTTAGGGTTCAAGTCGATCTTCGCATATGATCCTATAGCTGGTACATACTTGTGAGCCATGCCATTAGTCATTACGATGTCTGGATTTCCTGCAAGGAACTTGCCCACATCAAACGACCCTGTGCCATTTGCTGGTGTAAATAGGCCTTGGACACTGTTGCTGTAGATTTCGCCAAAGACCACATAGAACTCCTTAGCTGGGCGTTCGTTCTGCGGATGCACTACAACTCCACCATACATTCCGTTTGCAATGTGCTCCCATACGCCGTTGAGGCCATCAGCGCCACAATGATAGTAGAATGCACCTGCATTTTTCGCCGTCCATCTCCAGGTTACACTTTCGCCAGGCTGAACATTAGATCCATGTTCACTAGCATTGGAACCAACCGCTTGTGTTGTACCATCACCTGCATGGAAGTCCATACTGTGTATGACTTGACCTTGGTTTATTAGAGTGAATTCAACTGTATCACCTTGGTCGACAGATACTACGGGTCCTGGAATGGTTCCGTTAAAAACCATTGCTTTATACATTACACCTCCTGGGTGTAAAGCATTGTCTGGAGCTACCGGCACCTCAACTTCACTTGCAATCATAGTTACTTTCTTTGTTTTGCCTGCGGGGGGGGTGTCCTGCGCCTCTGCGCTGAAAAGGCTAGGCAGGGGACTTAATATGAGCCCTGCCAGCAGAATACCTGCAGCAATACCTATCATAACGGGTTTGTTCATTGTAGCCAAGAGAACTGTCACTGATTAAAAAATTTTTGCTTTTCTCATTTGCATTTCCTCGTATGCGCTATTCATTATTATATTGTAGAAGATTTATTTTTATACTGCAATACCAAACATGCAACAGTTATAGTCATTAGCATATACATTTTTGTATGCGTTAAGGCATGTAATAATTCTGCTTGCACATCTTCGGAAAAAAGCAAGTCGTTCATTGCGCTGTATGCGGCAAAGAGCTTGGCCGTCACAAGTATAAGCCTAGCGAAGAATGGGGTATTGAAGGCAGGCTCTGCGGCAGCTGCCATTTAGAAAAGACAAAAGCCTTCATCCTTGAGCAAAAAGAAATCCCTGATATGTGTGCCATTTGCAAAAAAGAGCTCTCTGACGAAGATCGAAACAAGCCAAAATGGCAGTGGGAAATGGAGTCCGGTACACTTTTGTGCAGATCCTGCTATCAAAAAAAGGATGCAGACTATAATAAAAAATTGAACTTTTGCGCGATCTGCAACTCCAAGCTAGGACCGTTTTTTTACCACCCCAAGCCCGCCTGGCAGATAGAAGGCAACCTCTGCAGGAAGTGCTGGGATCGACGAAACAACAACAATAACAACGAGAGCTAAAGTGATGTACATGTTTGAAAGGCACAAGTGTGACAAGTGTGGGGGCAAGTTCCGGAAGATCGAAGATTTGATGCAGCACCAACAGCTAACTCACGAGGCGGATATGTACATGTGCAATCAATGCAACTTAAGCTTTGAAGGAATGGAGCAGATGCGTGATCACGCCAAAAAGTTTCATTCGTATCACAAGAAGAAGTGAATTAGAAAAAAGAACTAGACAGCTTTAAGCTGCTTTACTATCGGCGGTCTGGCTTTTCGAAATACTCGAAAGCCACATATACATTTTATCTCTGGCAGCCTAGAAAGCTCTTCGACCGTCACTCGTGTTCCGCAACGCATGCATTCATATGCTACAGAGCTGTCTGCACCTGAACTCTCCATGCTTTCTCTCTGCCTTTTAGCCTCAAGCCCCCCATTTTAAGCTATATTACAGAATGTTGGTGCAGGCGCTTGTTCTGCTTTATGGCCGACTGGGCTGCAGCCAAAATCGCAATCGGGATCCTATGGGATGAGGTGCTGACATAATCGAGGCCTATATTGCTACAAAACTCGATCGATCTAGGATCGCCGCCATGCTCGCCGCAGATTCCAATCTCTATATCCTTTTTCACGCCTCTTGACATGTCGATAGCCCCCTTCATCAGCCTGCCAACTCCCTTGGTATCGATGCTCTGAAATGGGTTTACACTCACGATCCCCTTCTCGAGATAAAATGGCAAGAACTTGCCTTCGGCATCTTCCCTGCTAAAGCTGAAAGTAGCCTGCGTCAGGTCATTTGTGCCAAAGCTAATAAAATCAGCAAGATGTGCAATCTCATCTGCTACAAGACAGGCTCTAACTACTTCAATCATACTGCCAAACTTGATCTTTAGTTTTACCTTGTGCCGGTGCTCTACTTCACGCTTGACTGATTCAAAGATCTGCCTTACTGCTGCAAGCTCCTCTACCAAGCCTATCTGAGGCACCATTATTTGTGGCTCCACTGCCATACTCTCTCCAGTCAGCTCTGCCGCTGCCTCGCATATCGACCTTATTTGAGTCTCATAGATCTCGGGAAAAGATATCCCCATCCTGACTCCTCTGTGTCCTAGCATGGGGTTAATCTCAGAGAGCTCATGTACGCGATGAAGTATCTTTTCTATACGAGCGATTTCAGAGACCTTTCCGCCGCCCGACTTGAGCTCAAATATCTTTTGCATCAGATCCTCTTCATTTGGCAGGAATTCGTGCAGTGGCGGATCTAGCAGCCTTATTGTAACAGGAAGGCCTTTCATTTCTCTTAGGATAGCTTTAAAATCTGATCTTTGCAGCGGCTCTAGTTCTGCCAGCGCCTGCCTCCTCTCCTTCTCGTCTTGTGCCATTATCATATTAACAAACTGGACTATCCTGTCATGATGGTTGAACATACGTTCGGTCCTACAAAGCCCTATTCCTTCTGCGCCATATCTGTGGGCCAGCGCAGCACTCTCCACCGTATCTGCATTTGCCCTTATCTTTATTCCCTTCATCTCCGAAGACCACTGCAAAAGTTCCTTGAACTCCGATGAAATTTCCGGCTCAACTGTTGGAACCTCTCCTACATAGACTCTGCCTGTAGAGCCGTCAATAGTTATCTTCTGACCTGATGTCACCATTTTTTTCCCATTAATGGTAAAGCTCTTACCATCCGCATCAATCTCTATTTGCGAGCATCCTACAACGCAAGGCTTGCCCATACCCCGTGCAACCACTGCCGCATGAGATGTTTTGCCACCTCTGCTGGTCAATATCCCGACTGACTGAAAGAAAGCAGGGACATCATCTGGCTTGGTGTCTTCCCTTACAAGGATCACTTTTTCCCCTTTTTTGCCAAGTGCCTCTGCACATGCAATGTCAAATACTGCACTTCCGCTTGCCGCCCCAGGAGATGCACCTACTCCTGTCGCAATCGGCTTTTGTTTGGAGTGCGGATCTATCCTGCGATACAAAAGCTGCTCAAGTGCTTCGGGGTCGATTCTCTCAAGCGCAGCAATTTTGCTTATAAGACCCTCGCGGTAGAGGTCAACGGAGATCTTAACCGCTGCTACTGCGTTCATCTTGGCTGCCCTTGTCTGAAGGATATAAAGCCTTCCCCTTTCTACTGTAAATTCGATATCTTGCGGCTCTTTGAAATGGTTCTCAAGCTTTTCAGCCACTTCAATTAGCTGTCTATATACATCAGGCATTTCGCTGACAAGCGAGTCAATATGGTTTGGTGTCACTTTGCCTGAAACTACATCCTCCCCTTGCGCATTTACAAGGTAATCGCCGTACAGCCGCTTTTCACCCGTCTCTGGGTCGCGAGTGAACACAACGCCTGTGCAGCTGTCACAGCCCATATTTCCAAATACCATGGCAACTATCGTCGCGGCAGTGCCCCCTGCCATTTCTGAGGTGATGTTGTATTGTTTGCGGTATTCTACTGCGCGCTTTGCCATCCATGACCTGAAGACTGCCTCTATAGCAAGCTCTATTTGTTCATACGGATCTGCTGGAAATTTATTGCCAGTCTCTTCATATAGGGATTTCGATGACGTTACAATAGTCTTGAGTGCATCTATGTTAGAAAGGTCCTTGCCGGCCACAATGCCGTCAAACCTGCGAGCATCTATGCCCACAATAATCTTACCAAGCATATGGATAAACCGCCTATAGGTATCCCACGCAAATTCTGGCTTGCCGCTCTGCTTTGCTAGGCCATCCACCGTCTCGTCATTTAGGCCAATATTAAGAATAGTATCCATCATACCTGGCATCGACACGCGAGCGCCGGAACGAACTGACACCAAGAGTGGGTTTTCACAGTCGCCAAACCTCTTTCCCGTCAGATCTTCTAGTCGTCTTATGGACTTGCGCACTTCATCCATCAATCCGTCTGGAAGGCGTCTACCTGCTTCGTAAAATTTTTCGCAAATTTCAGTGATTATTATGAAGCCAGGTGGTACAGGCAGACCTAGCCGTGTCATTTCTGCAAGGCCGCCTCCTTTACCTCCAAGCAGCATCTTATTTCTGCCGTCTGCTTCATCGAAAAAGTATATTGGCTTAACAATGGGAGGGGCTCTGCCAAAGCTGCTGCTGTCTTCAGACATTTCTGGATACTGTGATCTTTTTCCTTAATGGCTTAAAATGTTGTGTGTGTGCGTGTGTGTAGATGTAACTATGTGTTTGCGGATAATAATAATAATTTCAATTCTTAATAGTCAAGAGGAACTGTAGATCCTGGGCTAGTCGTTCTACTTTTTGTTCCTGTTAGGAATGTGTATGGCATCTCTGTCAATATCTCTTATGGCGTCTACAAGCGATTCTGGAAGCGTAGGGTGGGCATGTATTGTGTCAGATATATCTTGGGGTTTCATGTGCATTCTGACTGCAAGGGCAGCTTCTCCGATCATCTCGCCTGCATGTGGCGCGATAATTAAAGCTCCCTCGATTATTCCGTCTTTCTCATAAACCTTAAAGATTCCCTTTGTGTCACCCAGACAATTTGCCTTAGCGCTTGCAGCAAGCGGAAATTCTCCGCATTTTCCTTCCAGCTTCCCCACAAAAGCAACCTCTGGATATGTAAAGACGCACGCAGGTACAGTTCTATAATCCATCTCGCTTCCTTTTCCCATTATGTTTTGTGCAGCTATCTCGCCCTGTTTTGAGGCAACATGAGCAAGCTCAAAGATGCCTGTTACATCTCCTATTGCAAAAATATTTTGAACCGTGCTGCGCATCTCGCCGTTAACGGTTATTCCTCGGTCGCTAAATTTTACACCACAGTTGCTCAATTCACCGGCGTTTATGGATGGTCTGCGCCCTATGCATACTAGCACCTTCTCTGTTTCAATGGTCTGCCCCCCGGCCACCACTGCTGTGTCGAAGATCTTTTCAACCGTGGATCCTGTCATTATATTGATCCCGTCCAAGCGCATATACTTTTCAATAGTCTTTCCTATCTCTTCAATTTGAAGAGGCATCAAGTGGTCTTGAGCCTCGATCAGGGACACCTTACATCCAAAAGAATTGAAGATGGCAGAAAGTTCGCAGCCGCTATATCCTCCACCTATAACCACGATTGATTCAGGCAATTTTTCGAGTTCAAAAAACGTGTCTGTTGAAATTATGTTTTTTTCGAACGTATAGGGGGGTAAGCACACAGGGTGGCTTCCTGTAGCAATAACAATGTTCTTTGTTTCCAAGGTCTTATCATTAACTGTTACCTTATTTTCGGAAATCATGTGGGCTTCGCCATGCATAATGTCTACCTTATTGCTTTCCAAGAGAGTTGTAATCCCTGATGCAAGCCTGTTAACGGTGCCTGCCATTCTTGACTTTACAGTTGCATAATTCAATTCGATATGTGCCTTCAACCCATCCTTCCTTGCAGCCTTAGACCTTCTAATTATCTCTCCTAAAGAGTGGAGATATTTTGTCGGAATACATCCCCTTTGCGTGCATGTTCCCCCAAACCCATTTTTTTCTATTATACCGATTTTGCCCCCCAGCTGCGCTGCTTTGATAGCACACGTATAGCCGCCGGGTCCCGCGCCTATTATTATAGCATCATACATATACGCAAAGTGATTTGTAACAGTTAGCAATAAAATTGCTTATCTTCTAAAATTCCACTCGTTGCTGCTGAATTTTCGTTCTGCCAGCCATTTGGCATGGCTTGCTTCATTTGTGCTCAGGCAGTCAAAGACAAGCTTGGCATCAAATTTTGTAGCAAAACCGGTTTTTAGCGACCATGCCATGTCATCAAATGTTGTACCCGCTAGACTGGTTACTCTTTCCTTGACATCTTTGATTATCTTGTCCTTAAGCTTTTCAGAAGGCACTTTTAGAATGGAAAACATCTTGTCTACATCAACGTTTAACAGCAAAGTGCCATGCTGAAGCAGTACCCCCTTTCTTCTTGTCTGAGCACTCCCAGAGACCTTTTTGCCGTTTATGACTATATCATTAAGCGGGACAAAGTTTGCACTAAACCCCAGCCTGTTTATCGAAGTCACGATGGCTTCGCAAATCCATCGATATGATTCCATGATGTTCTGAGGGTATCGCTTTGTTATGAAGGAGTAGGTGAGTTCAAACTCATGTAGTACAGCCCCGCCTCCTGTCAATCTCCTGACAACATCAACTCCAATCTCACTGCACTTTTCAATATCAACTTCGTCTCTAATGCTCTGAAAATAACCGACAGAGACAGCCGCAGGCCGCCATCCATAAATTCTGAGAACCGGCACTTCGTCAATGTTCTCTATCAGCGCTTCGTCTATTGCCATGTTGAGCGCAGCAGAGTTATGACCGGTTTCCAATACCCTTATTTTGCTGAACCTTATCATGCTCAATCTGTCTTACAACCAAGTATTGCCTCTGTCAGTGATAATGAATCAAAACCGTATACTTCAGAGTTCTTCAGATACTTGTCGACCTCTTTTTTGAGAGCCTCTCTTTCTAGCTCTGTGCCGATAAGATGTGCTTCGAGGGTTTCCAAAGCTTCCTCTGGATAAAGAAAGAAATCACCGGAAATTGCAATTGAGTTGATGGTATCTTCTATTTCATCGTATTCCAGCATTATCCTGATAAGTTTCTGAGACTTGTATACATTATGGGTTCTTTTCATTGATTACCACTTTGGTTTGTTTTTCGGGGAGGCTGCCACCTCAGATTGGGCCGCCGAGCAGCAGCAACTTCATCCAGCCTGCCAACCGGTGTGGACAGTGGCGCCTGCTTAACCATCTCTGGATCTTCCTTTATTTCACTCGTGATTTTTTTAAGCGCTAGCACAAATCTGTCCAGCGTTTCTTTGCTTTCTGTTTCCGTAGGCTCTATCATCAAAGCCTCCGGGACTATGAGTGGGAAGTAAATAGTGGGAGGGTGGAAGCCATAGTCCATAAGTCTTTTTGCAATGTTCAGGGCGCTCTTTTCACCATATCTCCTTGACGACACGACAAATTCGTGGGCGCACCGGCGATCGTAGGCGAGGTCAAAAGTGTCCTTTAGAAGAGCTTGAAGGTAATTGGCGTTCAGTATGGCATGTTCTGATATATCTCTAATCTTGCTTCCCCATGAATGGATGTACGAATAAGCCCTGACGTGCATACCAAAGTTTCCGTAAAAGGATCGAACCCTGCCAACTGATTTTTTACGAGCATAGTCAAGGCAGAATCTACCGTCACGCTTAACTATTTGGGGTACTGGCAAATAGTCTGCAAGAAATGATTTGACCCCCAGCACTCCCGCTCCAGGGCCGCCTCCGCCATGTGGAGTTGAAAACGTCTTGTGCAAATTTAGATGGATCATGTCAAAGCCTTGGTCCCCTGGCCGGGTGATTCCTAACAGTGCATTCATGTTTGCACCGTCGCAGTACATTAAAGCTCCATTCTTATGTGCAAGATCGCTGATCTCTAAAATCTTCTCATCAAAGAGTCCAAGTGTATTTGGATTTGTAAGCATAACGAGTGCTACCTCTGGTGTAAGAGACTCCTTGCATCTGCGTATGTCCATATTGCCCCGGGAATCAGAAGGGACTGTAATTGTCTCCATCTTGCACATTGAAGCTGTAGCAGGATTTGTTCCATGGGCTGAATCAGGAATTATCGCCTTTGTCCTTCTTTCTCCCTTTAGCCTAAAGTAGGCCTTTGCTATCATAACTCCTAAGAGTTCGCCCTGCGCGCCGGCAGAAGGCTGCAGAGAGAAATCATCCATCCCTGTGATATTTTTCAGATAGCCTTTCAGCTCCCACATCAATTGCAGCGATCCTTGAGTGCATTCTTCTGGAGACATAGGATGAAGGTTGCTGAATCCTTCGGCTCTTGCAGCATCTTCATTTACCTTTGGGTTATACTTCATGGTGCATGAGCCTAGTGGATAAAATCCAATGTCAACACCAAAATTCATTCTTGACAGGTTTGTGTAATGCCTGACAACATTTACTTCATTTACGTTTGGAATCGGCAACTCTTTTCTGAAAATGTCGCTTGGCAGCTCGATACAGACATCTTCTTCTTGAATATGCCCTGTGTTTTTCTCTTCTTCGTATTCAAATATTATTTTCATTACTTTTTTCAATCACCTGCTGCGGCAGAAACGAAATCATCGATATCCTGCACAGAATTCATCTCAGTGCAACAAATCAAAAGATTGTCTTCACCCATACAAACGCCTCCCAGTATTCCCTCTTTGAGCAGCCTTGAGGCAAGTGCTTCTGCAGACCCGGGAACCTTGACTACAAACTCATTGTAAAAGGGTTTGCTGTTCAAATTCCTGAAACCAACTTTTTCCAGTTTCCCATTCAGCAGGTGTGCTCTAGCATAAGAGAGTTTGGCAACCCTTGTCAAGCCGCTCCTGCCCATGAGCGCCAAGTATATTGTCGCCGCCAATGCCATTAGAGCCTGATTGGTTGTTATGTTGCTTGTGGCTCTCTCTCTTCTGATATGCTGCTCCCGCGCCTGAAAGGTAAGGACAAAGCCTCTGTTGCCTCTCGAATCTGTGGTCATGCCACAGATCCTCCCGGGAAGTTTCTTTAGCAAAAAGTCTTTGACAGCTATAAACCCAAGATAGGGTCCACCGAAGCTTAAAGGTATGCCAAACGATTGTCCCTCTCCTGTCACAATATCTGCGCCGTATTTTCCGGGAGGCTCAAGTATTGCAAGTGAAGTTGGCTCGGCAATACAAGTGGTAAAGAGTGAGCCCGCCCTATGCGCCTGCTCGGCTAGGTAATGCAGGTTTTCTACGTTACCATAGAAATCCGGGTTTTGGGCTATTACACAAGCAGTATTGTTGTCTATTTTGTCAGTGAGGGTAAGTTCCGCCCCTTGGCAGTATGTCTGCAAAACTTCAAGATACTGCGGATGTAGTCCTTCCTTTACAAAAATACTGTCCCGTCCAGTATAAGAGCATGAAAGTAGGGCTGCCTCAGCCAAGGCGGAGGCGCCCTCGTACAAAGATGCATTTGCAACGTCCATTCCGGTAAGAAGGCATATGAAGGACTGAAATTCATATATTGCCTGCAAGGTCCCCTGGCTCATTTCTGCTTGGTAGGGTGTGTATCCTGTAAAGAGATCTCCCCTTGCAAGCAGGTGGCTCACAGCTGAGGGTATATAATGATTGTAAGCTCCTGCGCCGACGAAGCAGCGCAAGACCTTGTTCGTATCGGCGAGGCCTCTCATATGACGTATTAGATCAAGCTCACTCTTTGGTTGAGGCAGATTTAGTTTACCCGTGAAAGCAGGAATGAATTCTCTGACCAGATCATTTATGGAACCTGCTCCGATCTGGTTTAGCATTTCTCCTACGTCTTTTTCTGTTACAGGTATGTAATCCATCGATTTTTGTTCTCTCTTATTTTATTTCGCCAATATATCTGTCATACTTTTCCTTTGCCATTAAACCTTCAAATTCATCCATGTTTGATGGTTTAATCTTTGCAATCCACCCCAAGTCATACGGAGACTGATTTATCATTTCCGGTTTTTCAATCAATCCTTCATTGACTTCTACGATCTCACCACTGATTGGAGCGTAAATGTCAGAAGAAGCCTTTACTGAATCGACTATGGCCATTGTCTGTCCTTGTTTGAAGGAACCGCCGGCTTTTGGCAATTCTATTGAGACTATGTCGCCAAGTTGTTCTTGAGCAAAGTCAGAAATTCCAATTATTACCGTTCCATCCTTTATGGTAATCCACTCATGTTCCTTTGTGAATTTTAACTCTGACACAATGCGTTTCTTTGTAGCAAACATAAAACTTTATCTCTTTTCAATTCCACGCACTTCGTAAAAAAATAAGCAGATGCAAAGATTATCCTCTCAATTTTTATTTTCGCTTATAGAACCTTGTGCTTGTGACTTTAGCTTCATATTGCTTGCCTCCAATGTCAATATGAATTGATTGGCTCTGTAAAATGTCAACAGGTACAAAACAAAACCCGATGGACTTTCTAAGCGTAGGCGAAAAACTACCACTTGTCACAAAGCCTATCTCCCGTCCATTTGCGAGAACTTTGTTGCCCTGCCTTGCTATCCTCTTTTCCACAACTTCAAAACCAACCAGCTTTCTTGATGGGTGGCTATTGCTCAACGCTTTTTTTCCTATGAATTCTTGCTTCTTGCCGAAGCTGATCGTCCATTTTAGTGGAACTTCTAGTGGAGTGATATATTCATCCATGTCGTTTCCATAAAGCATTAGACCAGCTTCAAGCCGTAGTGTATCCCGTGCACCCAAGCCCGCCGGCTTGACTCCAAATTTTTCACCATACTCCATCAATTTGTCCCAGATTTCTATTCTTGAAGAATCAAAGAATATCTCAAATCCGTCTTCTCCTGTATAGCCTGTCCTCGATAGCATGCATTCAAATCCATCAATATTTTCATCAACAAGATGAAATGGTTTAAGATACTGCAGGTCAGTTTCTACTAATTTCTGCAGCAGATCACACGCTTGGGGTCCCTGTATTGCAAGCAGCGCAGTTCTAGCGCTAATGTCCTCGACATGTGCTGATTTCAAATGCTCTGAAATCCACTCGAAATCTTTGCTTCTGTTTGAGGAATTGACTACAACTAGAAAGCGATCATGGGCGAGCCTATATGCAATTATGTCATCAACTATCCCCCCATCTTCGTAGCACATCGGAGAGTACAGTGCTTGATGGTCGACCAGCTTTTCAAGGTCGTTTGTTACTATCTCTTGCAGACAGGCGAGAGAGTCCTGACCTTTAACTTCAAATCGACCCATATGAGAGACATCAAATAAACCGACATTTGTCCTGACATTGACGTGTTCGTCCATGATCCCGGAGTATTGAAGTGGCATTTCCCAACCATGAAAATCCACGATCTTTGCACCAAGCGATTTGTGGATATTATAGAAAGGAGTTCGCACTATCAAAGTTAGATGAACCCTTATTATTGAGCATATTGTCTGACTAAATGGCATACGAAGAAAGGGAACAAAATGACGATCAGGAATAGACTCGAAAAAAAGCCTGACTGGCTTCGCATCAGGTTGCCTTCTGGGGAGAACTATGTAAACGTCAGGCAAACCATTGCTTCGCTAGGGCTTCACACAGTTTGCGAAGAAGCACGATGCCCAAACATTGGCGAATGCTGGGGAGGAGGAACGGCCACAATTATGATCATGGGAGACGTGTGCACAAGAGGCTGTAGGTTCTGCTCGGTTGGAAGTGGCAAGCCACTATATCTTGACCCAGACGAACCAGAGAGAGTAGCTAAAGCGATCAAAGAGTGGGGTCTGAGATACGTAGTGGTCACTTCTGTATGCAGAGACGATCTTCAGGACGGAGGGGCGGATCATATCGCAAAAACAATAAAGGCAGTCAAGGTGCAGTGCCCTGAAACAATAATTGAGCCCCTTATCCCGGATTTTCATGGCCATCGCCATGCCATAGAAAAGGTTGCGAGTGCAGGGCCGGAGGTCATAAGCCACAATATTGAAACTGTAGCCCGTCTTTCACCGCTAATTCGAGACTCACGAGCAACCTATGAGCAATCATTGCGTGTACTGGAAACAATAAAAGACATTGACTACAAAATCTATACAAAGTCTTCTATAATGCTTGGTCTTGGAGAGATGGAAGAGGAGGTTATGCAGGCAGCCAGGGACCTCAGGTCGGCAGGTGTCGACATAGTTTCCATCGGCCAGTATCTTCAACCCACCAGCAGACACCTCCCCGTTAAAGAGTATATCACGCCAGAAAAATTTGATTCATACAGGAAATGCATTGAAAAGATGGGATTTGCGTACGCGGTGGCAGGTCCTTTCGTCCGAAGCTCCTACAAGGCAGGAGAATTCTTCATCAAAAACTTAGTTTACAGTACACAGCCGAGCAGTAGTAGATCTCATACCAAACATGATTGAAAAGATGGATGAGATCTCTGAGGAACACTAGCCCTTCATGCCAGAAGCTAGCTCGGTAATCTTCTTTTCCCAGGAAGTGGCCTTGACTATACCACTTGCAACAAGTATGCCCTGAGAACCAAGCTCCTTAGCCTTAGTGACGTCATCCTTGCCGGTGATGCCTGCTCCGCAGATGACTCTCGAGCGTGATCCAGTTGCTTCTATAGACTTGGTTATTATTGCAGGATTTTCAGTTGACACTGCTCTTCCGCTGCCGATAAGTTCGGGTGGCTCTATTGCGATAAAGTCAGGCTGAAGCGTAGATATCTCAGCAACTTCGTGAGGTTCCTGTGCGCACACGATTGACGCCATACCAAGCTTTCTCATCCGCTCCACCAGGCTTGCGATTGATCTTCTTTCTATTCGATGCTCGCTGTGATTTATCAGTGACCCAACTGCACCATAGGACTTGGCGATCTCGGGTACGATAAAACCTGTACTAGGGCCCATCTTTTCGTTGTCGACGTGCTGACATATCACTGGTATCTGTACCTTATTTGCAATCAGAGCCAGTACAGGCGGGGGTGGCGCAACTACTATCTCTATTTTAAGCTTCTGCGCAATCTCGCACGCTGCCTCAGCTAATTGGATTGCCCTGTCAGCCGAGACCTCTTCGTAGTTTTTGAAATTGATAATTAGTGGCTGCTTCAAAGCTTGCTACTGCCAGCTTTAGTCTGTTTTGTAGAAGCAGTAGCCTTAGTCGCCTTGCTCTTGCCATTCATTATCTCCTCTAAATTTTTGAACTTGCTCTGCAACTTTGACATTCTAGCCTCATATCCTTTGTTGTATTCGAGTTCATCTGGAACAAGTGTGGCTGGATGGATAAAGCCTTGGTTACGCATTATCATTGCACGCTCTGCTGCCCTCATCCTCTGTAAATCCCAGTCGGCAGTACCAAAGCCGTCATGTGGCCCGGTGAGCTTGCCATTGCGCATGCTAAAAAGCAGGCATGATACGATTGGGATAGAATAATTCAGTGATGCGGCAGAATTGAGTTTGACTGGCATCAGGGGCATGTGATGGCTTCCTCTTGTGTTGCCTGCGACATAATGAGGCTCGTTGAAGGAGCTGCCTGCTTCTTCGGTGGCTGGAAAATTCTTTTGAGTTCTTACTATTGCTATTGGATCGTCTTTGCCGACGTACGTGCCAGCGATGTTGTGCAGCCTATCAGTAGACGCTGATACGATCTGTTCATTGCCGTCAGACGACACAACGGAATGGACAACGTAGCGGCCTGGATACATTAGCGATGCTTCTAGCTCAGCCTTATCTTCCCACAATTTCAGCTCGGCAACCTTGCCACTCATGACGTCCATTATCCTAAATATCACACCTTCTGCAAGCTGCTCGTTGATCAAAATGCCAGTGTTGCTACCGGCGTCAACAAACATGCGCCACATCGGCAGGTTGAATGCACCTGGCTCTGTCTTGTCTGCTGCAAATATGCAGAATACTTCACTTGGCCTCTCTTCCATTTCAATTTCTGCAACACCCGGTCCCATTCCCTTGACGTTGCCAGAGAAGGAGTCTTTGAGTAGATCTTGTCCTGCACCATACAACCCCTGATCCTTTGCTAGTTTAGTGCCTTCAATAAAGGCATCCCACGCCAGCTTGTGAATTTTTTCGTCCTCCACACCTCGAGTATGGGTCATTATTATGTGTATATCATCACCAGTGTATCCAATGTAATGATCTATAAGAAGCCCTTTTGCATTTTTAATGACAAAGTCCCTCACAGTCTCTAAAAGTTCTTCGCTTGGGCGGGTGTGGCCTCCGATGCCTCCAATATCTGCTTTGATAGCACTAATTGTAACTCGCATAATGAGACAGGTCGCGACTTATCACTTAAATCCTTTCCGATAAGTGGTAGGCCACAAACTGATTGAAAGCTGCAGAGGCCTAGTCGATAGACCAGTTGATGTGAATTTTCAAACAATCTTGGCCGAAATACAAATAAAGCCCATGGGGCGTTCCTGCTCTATGAGCGCTAGCAAAAAGCCACACATGAACCTAGTTGTTACCGGTCACGTCGATAATGGTAAATCAACTACTGTAGGTCATTTATTGGTTGATCTGGGTGCCATTGACCAGAGAACCATCGAGCAATATGCAAAAGAATCAGAAGCAACGGGCAAGGGTGACACCTTCAAGTATGCATGGGTTCTAGATAGCATCAAGGACGAACGCGAAAGAGGTATTACTATCGATCTCGCTTTCCAAAAGTTTGAAACATCAAAGTATTTCTACACGTTGATTGACGCTCCAGGTCATAGGGACTTTATCAAAAACATGATAACTGGTGCATCAGAGGCTGATGCATCCATTTTGGTGATTTCTGTGAAGCCCGGTGAAATGGAAGCAGCAATTGAGCCGGGAGGACAGGGAAGAGAACACGCTTTCCTTGCTAGGACCCTTGGCGTGAATCAAATCATAGTTGCACTGAACAAGATGGATGATGCTAACTTCCAAGAATCACGCTACAAGGAGGCCAAAGAGGCAGTCGAAAAGATGCTCAAGCTTGTCGGCTACAATACCGCCAAGATCAACTTTATCCCTATTTCTGGCTGGAAGGGCGATAACTTGGTTAAAAAGTCGGAGAATATGCCTTGGTACAAAGGACCCACACTTGCTGAGGCACTTGATATTTTAGATCCGCCAGAAAAACCAGTGGGTAAGCCACTGAGAATCCCTATACAGGACGTATACTCTATTACAGGTGTTGGAACTGTCCCCGTAGGCAGGGTCGAGACAGGTAAGATGAAGCCGGGTGAAAAAGTCATCGTGATGCCTTCTGGTGCGGCTGGCGAGATCAAGTCGATAGAGACTCACCACACTCAGCTAGAGTCTGCAGAAGCAGGAGACAATGTCGGATTTAACCTGAGAGGTGTAGATAAGAAGCAGATCAAGCGAGGCGATATGATTGGAGCCGCGGACAACCCTCCATCAGTTGCCAAGGAGTTAGAAGCTCGTCTGATCGTGATCCACCACCCAACAGCAATAGCCCCTGGATATACTCCAGTTTTGCATGCACATACGGCGCAGGTGGCTGCGACAATCTCGCAGTTCGTCTCAAAAATTGACCCCAGGACAGGCGCAACGACAGAGCAGAACCCCAAGTTCCTCAAGACAGGCGATGCAGCAATCGTCAGAATCAAGCCGGTGAGGCCACTACCTATTGAGACTTTCAAGGACTTTCCAGAGATCGGGAGGTTTGCCCTACGGGATATGGGCACCACGATCGGTGCCGGGGTTGTGCTGGGCATTACTGAGAAGTACGATCCAAGCAAAAAGTAAAGTGGACGATAGATATGCCTCAGGCAGCAAGAATTAAACTTACAAGCACAAATCTTACAACGCTTGAAGGCGTTTGTAATGAGATAAAAGGGATTGGAGAAAAGACAGGGATCAGATTGCGCGGCCCGCATCCACTTCCGACAAAAAAGCTCAAAGTAGTCACTAGAAAATCTCCTGCTGGCCAGGGAACCAACACCTGGGACAAGTATGAAATGCGTATCCATAGGCGCGTGATAGATGTTGGGGCCGATGACAGGGCCATTAGACAGCTGATGCGTCTGAAGATCCCCGACGACGTTTATATCGAAGTCTCTTTAACGCAATAATAATACCCTACTAATTTTTTTGTACGAACCTTTCGGAACCCTGATGTGCTGTGAAGTATCGGGGTGCAAGATTTTTGCCATTATTTCAAGACCTATAACAGTACGCGGCCCCGGCTTGCTAAAATATGCATTTGCATTGACAGTGTAGACATTTCCATTTTTGACTGCTTGAAGCGACTTCCACTTTTCATTTCGTGCAAGCGCTGGCAGTTCTCTCAACGTTTCCTCTATATCAAAGCCGCATGGCATAAGCAAAATGGTATCTGGATTCAGCTGTACTACTTCGTCTATGTCCATTCTGCGCGACGGCTCGCCGGTAGAGCTTAGGCCGTTTTCACCGCCAGCATATCTAACCATCTGGGGAATCCAGTGCCCAGCAGTAAAAAGCGGGTCAATCCACTCAACGCAGAGCACTTTGGGATTGCGCTTTACCTTCATGCTCCGCACCATGTCAATACGCTTTTGCAGTGAAGCTACAAGCTTTCGTCCTTCCGTAACTCTGCCTATTTTTTCTGCTACTTCCATTATGCCGACAAGTATATCATCAAGATCGTGAGGGTCGAGAACTAGCACATCTGGTCGGTGGTCTCCAAGCAGGCTGACTGCTCTGTTTATCTCTTTTGTAAATGGCGAGCACACTTCACAAAGCCCTTGTGCAACGATAAGGTCAGGACAGACTCTTTTCAGGATGTTTTCGTCTACAATGTAAATGTCCTTCCCTGAGTGCGTCAGCTCAACTATTTTGTTATCTATATCACGCCCTGACATTCGGCTGGGGTCAAAAGAGGGCCGTATAACCTGGGGTTTTTTCCTTGCCTGATATGGATAGTTGCACTCGTGTGTCACGCCTACTATCAGGTTTCCAGCACCAAGTTCATAAAGTGTCTCAGTTGCGCTTGGAAGAAACGAGACAATCCGCAATACAGGATATGAAAAGTTTCAACTCTTAAAAACCTGACTGGCCAGATTGTTCCTTGGAGTTATCCCGTCATAGGACATGTTATTAGGGTGCGAACATTGTTCTTCCTCTATTTTCCTTTCACCTTTTTCTATTTCTGGAATCTTCAACTGCAGGGTCCGAAAGCAAATCAACTGCCCTGCTCAATGTAGTCACTCAGACAATAATTTCACAATAGATTATTATTATCTGGAGGCTTTTTTATACCAACTCCTTTGCATGCGTTATGGTAATTATTGTCATCATCTGTCTTATTCTGTATCTTGCACTGTTCTCAACCGTTCTAACCTTGCAGCCGATAACAGCACAGGAGCAGATCAGCCTTGGAGCACTAAGCGATGGGGGTACGTTCAAGGTTGAAATATTATGGATCCCAAATGATATCGGCAACGTAAACAAGTTTGAAATACACTTTTTTGACCCGGATACTGGCAGCGAAATTGAAGATATCAAATATGACATTTCAATTTATAAAGACGACAGGCCTCTGCTCCAAAAGTTAGATCAAGTATCAGTTTCTCAAGAGTTTTTCTTTGAAGACCCTGGATCATATGAAATAAGCATAGATGATATTGAAGATCTGGGAGAGCGAGTCACAATACCAATACAGGTTACGCCTGAGTTCAGGCCTCAGATGCTTGTGCTTTCTGCGGCTGCGGCACTGGGCCTAGCAGGGCTTGCGGCCAGCTCCAATAGTAACAATTTATTTAGGCACCCGATCAATCAATCATGATAATGGCAAGAAGCATATTCTTCTTCGTTGCGTTAATGCTTGCAGCGATTTTCAGCATTACTGCCACAGCTATCGCTCCTGCTGCATACGCCCAAGACGGAGGAATGGTGAAAACTACCAGCAAGGGCACGCTTGATATTCGCTTAGAACCTGCATGGAGCGATGGCGGACAGACTACATTCAACGTGAGCTTTCTCAACCCTGGCACAGAAGCTGTCCATGAGCACCAAGATTATGATTTTAGGATATTGAAGGATGGTCAACAAGTCTTCAGCGCGGCAAATCAGACAGGGCAGCCAGTTCTTCACAACGTTGAGGGAACAGTGACAATCCCATATACATTTCAAGAAAATGGAGCTTATACAATACAGGTGTACCTTGCTGGCACAGGCATAGCCCCTACAATACCGACTGATGAAGAAGCCACATTTTCGGTAACTGTGACTCCGGAATTTCCTGCCGGTGTGCTACCTGCTTCTCTGGCTGTATTTATGACCACTGGAATATTCCTCGCACAAAGGCTGAAGTACTTCTAGAATTTTTTTCACTGGGAGACAGGGTGACCAGGCTATGATAGCAAAGCCAACTTATCATGAACAGCCTGCCAGAAAGAACCCTCAAACCCCAACCTCAGTACTGCTTTGCAGATGTAACGGTCCTGAAGATATCCGTTCGTCCTAATGGTCAGAAGCGCTCTGGCCAATCCAAGGAATGTGACAGATCTTGAGCGCAACGTCCGTGCGGCGACATTTAGGCTAAGACGAGTAGAACAATGATGATGTAGCTTGTAGTTAATGAGTTCATACATATACACATAAAGAGAGACATATATGCTAGATGAAATGAGTTTTTATTTTATAGTTCCAGTATTGCCTGCATATCGCAATTAGCTGAGATATATTCTTCTCCAAACTGATATTTCAGACGGCATTTAAGCATCAATGTTGTTGTCAGCGAACAAGCTGGACCACACCAATATGGTTTTAGTAAAGGTTAACAACCAGCTCTCGTGCTAGTTTCCTTTGTCATTTTTTGCTTCGTAGGGCGATCAAGAATATAATAACTAAGCCTGTGTGTTGCAAGATGACATACAAAATAGCAGATAATTTACTGACAACAATTTTCTGTGTCCTGACTAGCTCTTTTGCCTTAATGCAGCATGCATATTACGCTTCAAGTCAATTGAAGACTTGGCGTAGAAAAGCGCACTCATAACTATGCCGGCTGCAATGCCCGGCCCAGCCCCAGCAGCGAATGAAAATCCAAGTTGTGGAATTTTGTCTGCAGTCGATGCGCCGGCCTGCTGCTGTTGCTCTACTCCGCTGCCATTGCCTGAAGGCGATGGGGATGAAGAAGGCTTGGCTGTTATGGTAATGCTACCAAGTCCGTTACCCTGTTGGGCTGCAAACCAGATCCTCCCATTGTCATCTGAAGTTATCCACTGTATGAATGACCCTGCAATTGGGATATTAGCCTCCCTATTTGCTCCTGTTCTTGGGTCTAGCACTGCCATCTTGTCAATCGTGTGCTCTGCGACCCATAGATTGCCATAGCTGTCCGTGGTCATACCGAAGGGTAGGCCGGCCTCATCAAGCGGCGGGTACTTGTGGAAAGTGCCAAGAAGTGTATTAAAAGCAGTAACCGTATGGGAGGTATGCTCTGAAATGTATAATGTGCCGGGGTTATTCGGATCCTCAAATATTGCTGTTGGCTCGTCAAGCGCTTGCTGCCCATTTTTTGGGGTATATTCAGTTATATTGCCACTGTTGACGTCTATTTTCGCAATTTTTCCAATAGCTTCTGCAAACCACACGTTGCCTTGACTGTCAGTCATGATTCCTACTGGCTCTGCCTGCGCTGTTGGAATGTCATATGACTCGAATTGCTCTGTTTGGGGTATGAATTTTACGACCTTGTTTGACTGAGAGGTGGGTACCCACAGATTTCCACTACTGTCCACCGTAAGTCCGGTCCCAATACCTTCTATTGGTATCACAAAATGCTTTTGCGATTCTGTGTTGGGATCATAAACTCCGAGGGTACTGTTTGGCCGTGCCGCCAATGGGTCAATATACCATAGCTTACCGTCAGGGGCGAGCACCGTTTGCGTCACAATATTTGCGCCTGTAATATTGTGAGCAGCGTAGTTGCCAGTAGCAATGTCTAGCTGCCATATCCTTCCGCTTCCTAACAGCGAGTCCCCCACCCATATTGCTTGCCTCTCGGCATCAAATACTGGAAAGAGAGGCATACTACTAGTTGGAGTCCTGTACTGATTGACGCTAAAATCCAGGTTTGATACCTGCGGTTTGACATTCAGATCAAGGGAGGCAATCATGTTACTTCCTTGCGAGTTGACTCCTTCGATTATTACATCCCATTTGCCGGGTACGCCAAAACTGGCAGTGGAAGTAAACACACCATCTGACTGTTTGTTTGTGTCAATTGTAATTGGTCCTATGGCTTTGTCAATTTGAGTCATCTTTATCGATGCAGAATCGATGCTGCTAACCGGCTTGCCATCTGCTCCAACAAATGACATCTTGAAGTTGTTCTGACCCACATCAAAGGGGCTTATTGACAGCTTTATCTTGGCACCATCATCTAAATATACAGTCTGAGCAAAGTCGGTCTTTAAAGGAGACGTTTGCCCAGAAGTATCATTTGCTTGACCCCCACCACCACCACCACTGCTGCTGCCAGCAGCAGTTGCTGCCAGCTGCTCTTGGCTTTGATATGCTGGAAACTCACCCGATGGCACGGCACTGTTTGCCATCAAGGTTACCATCAATAGCAAACCAATACCAACTGCCGCCTCTACCTTGAGGAATTTGCCAAAGTGTTTAAGGTTTGGAGTCCTTGTATGTATCATACTTGTACCTCCTCCTCCACCACCGCCGCTATTGACCACTGATACAGCCTTCTTTTGTATTGCAAATTGCGAATAGGCTCCCATCCCCAACATGACCCCTGCAAGGCTCAGCTTAATTATGAGAAATTTACCATACAGAGATGCAAGTACAAGCGAAAGATCACTTTCGATAGAATATAGCAAGAGGGGGCCTGTTATTGCTACGACTCCAAGTATCACCACTACTATTATAGAAAATCTTGGAATCAGAAGCGAAATTGCTGTAGCCTTTACCCTTTCATCAGCAATTTCAAGTATTTTAGGAGCTGCAAGAAATCCAAGGAATATGAGACCACCTATCCAGATTGCAGCTGCAGCATCATGGAAAAAGTCGAGCGCTATTGCACCTATCTGGCTTGTTGCTGCGGCATGGGCTATTAGACTGGAAGTAACAAGTATGGCAAGACCCAGAATTAGTATCGCAAGTGTTTCTGATCTTCGCGCACTTTGATGCTTCTTGATGACCTTTCGATAAACTGAAAAAGCAATAGCAGCCAAGATTGCCGATTGCAGCATTCTTGAGAGCCAGACATTTCCAAACTTAGTTGCGATGGCATCTTGGATGCTGCCGCCTACCGAATTGGCCTGCACAAGGATCATCGCTACGCACGATGCAAGCAAAAGTATAACGCCTATGATAACAAACTTTACCATGGCTTTGTCTATTGCAATTTTCTTTTGCGCAATAGCGTCGGAAAGCCACGGCACTCTAGAGATTGGTTTCCATAGCCACAACGTGGCAAAGGAACCGCCTACAATCATAACTAGTCCAATCATTCCAGGATATCTCGATGCAATCGCTGGCGTAGAAAACAAATCCTGTGTTTGCTGCTCTGCAGTTTGGCCGGTAATTTGCGTGCCCAATCCGACACCGAAAGTAAATGCATTGTCAAGAGTATGGCCATCAACTGCAGAAAGTACCTTTGTAGATACAGTGTAGGTGCCGTCGGGCAGCCCCGGCGGAAGGCTAACTCCTAATGAAGCTGTGTCTCCATCAACATTATGTGGATCGTTTTTATCTACTTTACTTCCATCAGGACCTATAACTGAGATCTTGCTATATTTCAATTCTATCGGCTCAGTAAAGAAAACATTTACTGATGGGGGTGATGAAGTAACTGTCTGGAAGGCTTGTGGAGCAGATTTGACATAAGCAGGATGGGCAAAAGAGTTCGGCAGGCTGTAAGCAAATAGAGCAACAAGTATTCCTATACTAATTAAACTAAAACGCCAGTACCTGCGTTGCATATATGCATGTGTGTATTATGTTTCCTCTCTTTTTACTCTTGCTTGTTTTCTAGTACAAAGTCCGAACTCTGCCCAAAGATTATAAGTATTGTGAAGGTATTTACAGACTGAATGAGAAGGACTGTCTTGAGGGTTTTGGCCTTGGCTGGTACGCTTTTATTCGCTTTTTTGGTAAACAGCAGCACCGTTGTACTCCCTGCTTTTGCTCACCAGACTGCAAAGTTTGGCCTTATCAATATTGAAGTAGGCTGGGGAAATGAGCCGCCGCTTGCAGGTCAGCTGAATACCATCACAGTAGGAGTTACAAATGCCTCTGACAATAAACCAATTCCGAATGCTGTTGGACAGATTCAGGCAACCCTAAAAAAAGGTGGTGACACCAAGGCTATTGATTTGTTGCCCCAAGAACAAGAAGGACTGTATGGTGCCGAGGTAATACCAGGACAAATTGGTCAATACGAACTCCTTCTTGTGGGCGCAGTCAACGGCCAAAATATAAATGGGTCTGTTCCGCTTGACGATGTGTCAGACCCAAAAGAACTTACATTTCCTTCTACGGCAGATTCGGGCAATAGTCAGATAACAAGTGGCATTATAGATCAAGTCAGCAATGCAATAGCAGATCTGTCGACACAGGTTGACGATGCCAAGGCATCGGCTGACCAAGCGCAGCAGACTGCCCAGAATGCAACGCAAACGGCTCAGAGTATAAAAGTATCAGCAGATGGGGCCTACATGTTTGCGATGATAGCAGTAGGCATAGGGGTTGCAGGTATTGCTATAGCAGTCGTTGCTTTATCGCGTAGAGAAAGAATAGAAGGGGAAAAAATACGTAGGTATTGAAAGCGAAAGCAAGTCGGATGTGAATTACTTCCGGCGATCCTGTAGGCACCAACATTGCTAAGCGGACTGCTGCTGCGGCCAACGCTCTAGAGTCATATTGACTGAGACCTGTAGACAAGCTCGAAACTGCAATTGCCATAAGCTGTTACGGCGGCCACGATGGAATGGGAGGAAGCGGAATGAAAACAAAGAAAAGGTGCAAGGAAAGACTATTCTTGCTCTTCCGTACCTGATCTTGCCTCTTCTATTGCTTCTGTCACGTCTACACTCTCTAATCCAACTCCAAATGCGGTATTGAGGTCTGGGTATATCGTGTCGTAGATGAAAGTAGCGACTCGTGTGTAGCTTGATTTATTGTCAATTAGACTTTTTAGCTCATTTACATCGTCGTATACCTTTGATAGCGCGCTTGAATCTGTTGTTGTATTCCCCATTGTAGTAGAAGTGTTGGTGCTACTATCTACAGATGTGATTGTAGAACTATTGATGCCCATAAGAGATTCAATTTGATTCAACATTTCCTCTGTCATATTCACTAGGCCTTGAGTGCTCTGATAGTCTGCATAGTTAGCTATGTTGGCTGTCATATTATTGCTCATACTTGAGCCGTTGGTGCTGGTAGCACTGATTTCTGCATTGGTGGACATGTCGATAGGGTCGGTATCAATAGCGGCTGAAGAAGCCGACAAATTCTCTTCTGCTATACCAAGAGCTTCGCCATATCGCTCAAGAGTTTCATTAAGCAAGTCAGCGACTGCCCACGCGTTTATTGTTGCATTCTTTAGCTCTGTCGGTTCAATGCGGACTGTTAGCGCTTCGCTTAACAATGCGTCAGTGTCGCTCACTTTTTGTTTGATTGCTGTAATGCCTGTCGTATTGGTGGGAGATAGATTGGTAGTCATATTCTGCAAATCGCTCAAGTATTGCGGCAAATCTGTTCCTATCCTTTCGTTTCTCTCAGTTAACTCACTTGTATCGTTTTCACTGAGGTGTTCGGCTGCAATCTTAGCATGCTCGTTGGCCAGAGAGGCATTAGTCGCCACAGTGCTGTCAACAAGACGGATTTCTGTTCTTAACACTCCGACAGTGGCAATAAATGCTGCACTCTCGTCGCCTGAAAACGTATGTGCATAGGCCAGTTGTGTGTTGGGATACTGATAGAATAGTAAGCCCAAGACAATTAAGGTGGCCATAGAAGACGCACAAACAAAGCGTCGTAGTGTATTGTTCACGACAATATTTAATTTCGCTCAAACTTAAATCGATTTTCATACATTCTTAGAATTGATGATTAAGTTTGATGTTTTCGAACTGCTAGGACAGAATTAATTATGATTGTCAGACATATCCTGACAAAAACAGAAGAATCAAAAAAATTGCGCATTTAATAAAGAGCTCTATCCTTGTATTCTGCATATTATTCCTTTCACCTGATAAGAGCTCACTAAAATTACCTTTTTATCAAGAGCCATTTTAGTGAATAATTAATCCATATCCTTATCTTGCTTCTAATCCTTCTTTGCTCGGTAATTATGAGATCGTCTCTGTCATTGTTGTTATCAGTAATCACAACAGTTGTTATTATATCTCTAACAACTGGCGCTTCCGCTTCTATTGTTCTTTTTGATAATCTCTTAATGGCAAATGCACAATCAGAACCACTGACTACTAACCAACCAATAACACAACAAGGAGAAGAAAAAGCGATGATCCAACAAGGAATAGTAACGTCCTCACCGGATGCGCTACCAGGACATGAAGACCAACAAAGGGCAACGATTTTGCCATTCAGGCAAGATGGCTCTATGTATACAGGGGTACTAACCTATACAGCTAGTGAACCAGTAGAGGTTGCGATTCTAAATATGCAAACTTTCAATGAAACCGAGCAATCTATCGTAAATGTCCCCGAAGATAGCGAGTTTGGATCACTGCTTACAAAGCTTGATAACCAAACCAGTATAGCGATTTCTTATATTACTCCACCCTATGGCGATTCACCAGAACCATCCGCATCAATTCCATTTGCAGGGAATGCAATTTGGCTTCACACATCAGATGGAACCCCATTTGTTGCATCGTATGCCGTAAGTGCGCAGGTTCTACCAACAGAGATGATGAATAATATAAGCAGTGGAGCAGCGCCAGTTACTGGGGAACAAGGAGACGAGGGAGAAGATGGCGGAGACGAGGGTACAGCAGGTACAGCCAGTACCACGTCTGCGGACACCGTAGGAGGAATTCAAGAAGGAGCCAATGGGGAAACACCACAAAACACCCCAGATGCAGCGGCGGCTGCCGCAACAACCCCTGACGCAGGTAACAAAGAAGTAACAGTGAGAATACCCCAAGGTTCTTCAGAGTTGACTGAGAATGCATACGCTCCAAACCCCGTCGAAGTCAATGTAGGCGATACTGTAACGTGGATCAATGATGATATAACGCCACATACTGCAACATCAGGATCTTCAAGTTCGGGCTCAACTGGCATGTTCGGTGGGACAGATGACTCTCCCGAGATTATAGGACCAGACGGTGGCAGGCAGTCATTCACGTTCGACGAAGCTGGTGTGTTCAAGTACTATTGCACACTTCATCCAAACATGGTAGGAACTGTCATAGCGACAGAACAATAGGTTGTTATGATGACATCTTCTGTCTTTCTTTTTGTACGTAACTAGTCCTCTCAATATGCAGCTCTTTTTCCAAGAACTTGTTGGGATGATCAAAAGGTTGCCATGTTGGGTGAGAACCGGTGTCACCCCTTAAGCAGGGAAGATTGATCATCATGTTGACAGTTCGCGCCCAAGTCCAGGGATCATAGATATGCTCTGAAGGAAGAAGAGCATAGGTGAAGGCAAAGGGGATCGCTGCATTATCTGCATAATGAGGTCTTCAGCTGCAATCCACAATTGAATCGAGCGCACTTCCAAACGATAAGAACTATAAGCCTCCCTACAAGGAGGCTGGAAGATAGAATTGTGAAAGATATAACGAAAGATCAAAAAATATACCATCTACTTACTAGTATGGGGATTCGGCAGTTGGAGACTATAAAATTATCTTTTACGATATCATTAAATGTGCTAACAACTAACAAAAAAAATTTGGCATTAATCACAAGAAGGCTATGCAACCTTCGGTTATTGTACTAAAATGATTATTAATTACTCTTGAGCAATGATGATCGTGATTACAATAAAAATCCCAGTTATTTTTTATAGTTGGAGATTTCTTCTCGTGTCTTTAATCCTAGCTAGCTCTTTTATGTTCCCAGCCAGCCGCCTAGTATTTGCCCATACGTTCTCAACCAATGAAAGTGCTGAGTTTTTTTCTCTAACCGATCAGATTAGAGCGGAAACGCGGTTAGTGACTATGAATCTGGAAAATAACAATGCAACATTAGCCCAAGCCCACGCCGAAAAAGCCTCAATTCTTCTGGACAATAATACCCTTGGTGAGATTAGAGAGAGGAATAACAGAATCGCAGACAGTCTGGAAACTGGCTTGAAGCATTTACAAGGAAATGTAACATCATTATTGGCTTCATCATCGCAAGGCCCGATACCGCAAGATAGAATACAGAACGTAAGCCAGACAGTTATGTCCCTCAATGATACCTTGGCAGAGGCTGTAAACGTACGAGTTGAAGGTGAGCAGCAGAAAAATGCAACAACATGGGCATTGGCTCTTGCAGACCTGGTAAATGTTGTACTAAGTGATTATGGAAATGCCACAGGTGCATCATTTGACCTCACAAACATGTCCAACATGGAGGGGATGGGAGGAGGAGGAATGGAATTGAACGATACTACTAGCAACATGACAATGATGACTAGCGATGAACATGTGCAAATGTCTAGCAATAGTAGCGACGCTAATACGATGACAATGGGGGCAAATGATGCCACTTCTTCAATGAGCAACAACATGACCGCAAATATAGTTGATGAAGCGGCCTACCAAAGCGCCCAATATTTGGCAAACAATACCATATTACGACTTTTCAATGACACACTCAAACCACTTACTATGAGCTCGAACGGGACATCAGCTGACAATAACACCAATGCCACCACGACGACGCAAGAAGGACAGGGTAGTTCAAGTTCAACAACTCCAAGTGGCATCATGCCATCAAATATTGACAAGTTAGAAGCAGGTTTGCTACAGCTAAAAGATGACATCAATGGCAAAGCAACTCCAAATGATGTCATGATGACTGCTCATGTGAACATTCATCCACTTCTGTTGCAAATTTATGGGTTGACTCTAGCTCAAGAACACTGACAAGAACAACATGCAGATCACATCAAAGGCCATAGTAGTCCCTGTGATCTTTTTTAAGAAGGATATTGCGATCACAATTCGGCTTATACTAGCTATAGGTTGAATGATGTTTCTAATCCTGATACGAGTGATCCATCTGCCATTTGTTTGCTTATTCTTAATAGACATTAAATTGATCCACACGTTGGATAGCCTTCTTGCTTTTCAAAACATTCTTTATTTCTTAGGTCAAACATTGAGGAAATATATAAAGTGTACAAACATGTGTCACCTCCTCTAAAAATGAGCGTGAACCAATGTCAGATCGAAGCACGGAAATGTCATGTTCAATGTTGTACTACATAATAGAAAGGAGTAGTAATTCTATCTATTAAACAATGGTAGAATGGGATAGTGTTATTGTCGGTTTAGTCCCCGGAGTACTCGTAGCAGTTATCCCGGTATTTTTGCTTACACTAGAGAAATCAAAATGAGTCAACTCCAGATGAAAATTAGACAATCTGAATTCGAAAACCAACAAAGGAAAAAAGTTTGGAATTTGAAAATGAACAGCGAATGAAAAATCTAGAAACCGAACTAGATCTGTCTAGCCAGTACGATGTTAAATTGCGTGAAAGTAGAGTAGAAGTTTATGGCAAGTTGTGGAAACTGCTTGAACCGTTGGCTAAATATGCGCGTCCACAGCCCGTAAGTTATAAGTTGACTCTGGATCTATGGAAGGGTTGCCGAGAATGGTATTTCGGAACAGGAGGATTATTCTTGTCTGAAGATGCAAGAACAACCTACTTTCTTTTTATGGATGAAATACAAGGAGTATTAAAAGAAGCAATAAAAAATCCAGATCAATATGAGATATAGCATTCTTAACATATGATAAATTGGAAGAGATCGTAGAGGATGTACATGACTTGCTCGACAACGGTAGTTGCAGGAGAATCTGTCATTACCTAGCGAAACCCTTCAAAGGCTTATAGATAGAGGTCATAATTTACGTACAATTCTGGTAGAAGATATAGGAACAAGAATTGCTCCAGAGCTAAAGTTTGCAGCAGAAAAATCACAACTGATGTCATACCAGAAAATATCTAAAGCTGAGAACAGAGATGGTAGAGAGCCCGGTGTCTGAAGAGGTTACCATAGCCAACTATACCGATAAAGAAAACGTGGATTTGATTGTCGTAGACACAAGGGGAAAATCTGGTCTCAAAAAACTGCTTCTCGGAAGTGTTGCATCTGGGGTAGTTACATATGCTACAAAGCCGGTACTGGTGGTAAAGTAAGAATTTCTTTCTTAAGGACACATGCGCCTTTAGAGCTCCCAGAGGATGAATCTATGACTATGGCCAATTCAAATCACTGCGGGCCAGTCTCAATTAAAATGTCAAAGCTAGCAACTACGGAACCCCTGTATATGATAGGTTCGAATCCACCTGAACGCTCTTTAGAGGCATACGTAGGAATAGTATCATGAAACTTCGAATTGTTCTCCTTGTTGTTCTAGAGAATAATATATGTAATTCATGTGATTCATGAGGAGATCAAAAGAGATTGATAGTCGAACGGGTAATAAATGCAATTTAGACTCAGGAATTTATAGTATTAATGAGCTAAATAGCACCTTTTCTTTTTCTCCTTCGGGTAATATACCAATGTCTTTATTAGTCGTTCAAGGCTAACTAGAATTTGGATGCAAAAAGGGTCATCGCGTGCCCCAGTACAGGACTCTATAAGCAAGCCCGTCCTCTTAGGGCTTATAGCAGCAGTCGTAGTGGGTGTTGTTGCGCCGCTGGTGGTTCCCCATGCCTCTCATCCTTCAATGATATATCACGTTCTCCTGCATATGGCAGGCCTTACAATAGCCATATTCCTGAGCATTGTGTCATTTCTAGCATATTCAAGAAATACGACTACAAGGATGCTCCTAATGGCGGTTGGATTCACAACTTTGGTATTGGTTGAGTTCTTCTATCTCCTTCAGGCAGGGGGAATTGAAGTGGTACAATTTAACATTCCCGCGGTTAATATCGAGCTTTCCCACATAATTCTCTTGGCAATGGTCAGCCTCTTTGGGCTTGGAGTATTAAAGGTGACCAAATAGCATGCAAACTACAGAACAAGAAGAAGACACTAAAGTCTTGCTCATGAGGCATATAGAGCAGACTCCGGGAATACGCTACAGAGAGCTTTTGAGGCTGACAGGCCTTATTAATGGTGTTCTTACCCATCATCTGGCTGCGCTTGAAAAGGCAAACGTGATAAAAGTCTATAGAGAGTCTAGGCTAACAAGATACTATCCAGTCAGTATCTCCGATAAGGAATCTGCAATTTTGAAATTTGTTAGGCACGCGCCTATAAGGGAAATATTGCTCTTCATTCTAGAAAATGAGAGGTGCACATTCAATGAAATTGTCGACCACACCGGAAAGGCTCCTTCGACAGTTTCTTCCCACCTAAAGCGGCTAAAAGAGGCCGGCATTGTTTCAGTCAGGTATGGCGAGTATTATCAGCTCTATTGCATTGTAGAAGGAGACTTGGTTGCTGAAGTGTTCTCAAAGTATACTGTAAGCTTTCTCGATAAAGTTGTGGATAACTACACTGAGATGCTAGAAGAATTATAAAAGCCAGTATGCACTAGTCAGTAGTAGTAGTAGTAGGACTTGAGATTTGCTGCATCTTTTGCCATATTGCTGGTTGTAGGATTGTTAATATTAGCAGCAGGCGAGCAGGTGCTCGCAGATTCGTTGAAAGCTGCATCTAAGCAAAGAATAGGCAACTATGATGTTGAAATGACAACAGAGCCAAAAACCCCAACGGCCGGGAATAGCCCAACTGACATTATGATAAGGATAGCAGGGGTCAATGGTGATGATCTAGTTGATGTACCAGTAATGATGAGGCTAACCAAGGATGGAACTGAACTTCTGAGGACAAACCCGATAATAGTACCCTATGGCCACTACACTCAAGAATTTACATTTGCCCAGTCTGGCAGATATGTGCTCTATATTGACTTGAATGACTTTAGCTACAGCGGAGAAACCCTCACGTTTACCTTTTTTATCAATGTTGCAGGCTCATCTGACTATCTGTACATTGCAGCACCTTTAGTCGCAGTGGCAGCTGTTGTTGGAATAGTCGCAATGATGATTTTTATGAAATCAAAGAAGAAGAAAAGGGAGCAGAAGGCCGGCAGGACAGAACTGTAGTAGTACGAGAACAAACCTGTGGTAGCAGTCCTGCTGGTGGGTGTGGTGTCTCTCTCTCTCTCTCTGCCTTATTCTCGAAATCTGCCACGGAGAGTTGAAATATGTATGTGAGGCATATTCTTGCTAGTAAAGAATTGTCCAACTTGTCATTACTCATAGTCCCAATTTGCATTATTTTTCTCAGTCAGATAGGCCCAGCTTATGGCCACTTTTTCGGAGCAACAAAAAACATAGACAACTACCAGGTGGTATTCTCGCCAAGTCCTTCTATACCTATTGTAGGCGATAATTCCACATCGCTGAACTTTAGCGTGCTGGAAAATAACACCAACATTTACAATATCTATAGTGCGCTAGTCGTGACCGACAAGCAATCGGGTGATATCGTAGGCCAAGTGCCGTATAAGTTTCAAGAGTTCAGTGACATCAACATCCCCTACAACTTTAATCATACAGGCGATTATGTAGTAACCCTACAAACTAGGATAGCTGGCGACCAAAAGTACCAAGACAGCCCACTAGTAGCGAGCTTTGACATTTCGGCAGGCAACCAGCTGATACCATTTGATGAATTGATGATGTTCTATGTCGCACCGGCTACGGCGGTTGTAGCAGGCCTTGCTATATACTTACACTCCAAGAAAAGGCTCTAGGCGATTCCTCTATGCGTATACTCCCGCAGACTAAATTAAGCTCAGAGACAAAGGACAACTAAAAGGGAAAAAGGATATCTGTGTGCCTTATTGCTCTTTGGCTTGAATAGTAATCAATTGTATATTTTTTTAAATTAACCCTGGAGATATTTTCACAGCGGAATTATTATCATTTTTATTATTACTATTACCATGATTATTGCCAAATAATTAGTCTCTCTCAAATTCGTCGTGCTTTCTAAATGCTCCGTAATATGCCAGCGTCACCAAAGCAAGCGCAATGATATACCAATTCGGTATCACAAAACTACCTATGTTTATAGCTCCAAGATGCATAGACGTCCAATCAGAGAATTGCATAAGCTGCCCGCCTTTTGGATCGTCTGCTAGAGGAACCAGCCACCTGTTGACAAACCATGCAAAGTCCTCGATTGTGATAGCAGCTACTAGATTGCCAAACCCAAGCATCAGCGCTTTTATTCTTTTGTGTCTTCCAAGTAACTTGAAGGCCATATCATCCCAAAGGGCAGCAAAGCTAATCAAAACAAAGATGAAAAGCATTGGGAACAAGTGATACTGATACATGTTGCCAACGATTGGTTTTGTTTCTCTGCTTCTGTCAAAGTTGGCATCATTTACTTCCACCTTTCCGTTAGAAATTTGCAACGCCGGATCCTTGATGTAATAGTATTCAAGGTGAGCAAATGATATGGCAAATATAGCACATATGACAGCAGTTGCGATGAATTCTATTTTCCTAGCACCAAGTTGCTTGACCATGTATTCCCTACGGGACAGGTAGCCATGATCTTCAGATTCAGGTTTGATGAGAAAAATAAAGGCGATTATGAATTAAATCAGTTATTTAAGATTCTTAGTGAGGTATACAATTGTGAACTTGAATGCATAGTTTATCTGTGATGTTATCGAAAGTTAAGTGAAAGTGCCTGTCGAGCAAAACATTAATGCTTCTGTGGTGACGCCTCAGAAGACTAGTCCCGCCGCCACCTCTATTAAGAGAACCTTTCAGAAAAGAAAAATGAAGTCAGTCAGGCAAAAGTATATTGACACTGTATTAATAGTTAATCCAAATTCTAGCAGCGGCGTAACTGGAAAAGGATGGGATGATCTCTACTCTGAAATTAAGAATGTGCTAGGTAGTAATCTTGAGGTTGCTTTGACTGAGAAGCCTGGTGATGGTTCTACGCTAGCACGACAATTTTTAAAACAAGGCTTCAAAAAAGTTCTAGCTATAGGAGGCGATGGAACTCTAAATGAAGTCGCAAATGGTTTCTTTGAAGAACCTGTAGGAATACATTCAGACAAGATCAGTGGACAGGCAGAATCCGCTTCTTTGAAACCAATAAATCCTGATGCAATAATGGGAGTTATACCGGCTGGCACAAGAAATGTTCTTGCCAAGTCTTTGGGCCTGCCCGAAGGAATTGTTGCATGTTGTGAGAGGTTTGATTCTGGCGAGCTAAAAAAAATAGACGCTATCTATGCCACTGCTACAAGTAAAGAAGACCCCTCCTCAACAACGAGTCGAATTTGTCTTAATGCTGCTGAGATGGGCATTGCAGGAGAGATAATTGAGAGGTCAAAGAAAGTCAGGGAGGTGGTTAACAGTAGGATTGTCTCCACAATTACAAGCATTGCTGCTACCTTGCCAACCTATCAAAGCAATGAGTGCGAAGTATCTATTGATAACGATGGAAGGAAATTTGCTATTAAAATGACAATGGCAGTCGTTGCTAATGGTCAATTCCTAGGGGGTGGATTCAAAGTAGCACCACAGGCCAACATGTCAGATGGGTTGCTTGATTTGGTCATAATAAAAGATTCTGGAGGCCTCAAAATGATAGATGAGCTCATTAACATGAAGGATGGCGATTACAAGGAAGAGGACAATATAGTATACAGACAGGTTAGAAAAGTCTCTTTAACATCAAAGGAAAGGGATGTTACTGTTACGGCCGATGGAGAGCCAATTGGAATTTTGCCTGCAACATTTGAAGTTATTCCCAATGCATTGACAGTAAAAATGTAAGTCTTAGGCTACCAACATCTTCATAATCGTGCAGAAAATAGAACTTATAAATCGATATAGGACCAATTATTACTCCAATTCATGACTCATCAGTATATACTATGTACATTGTACCTGTAAAAAGTGGATCAGGCAACGTTCATTTCGGCATTTGCAGCTCATTCTTACATTGTTCCCATTGTTATGCTTCTACAGTTATCTTCATTGTGTATTGTTGCTTATTCTAATCAGAAAACATAACACAACTGCTCTAGGTCTAATATGTTACTTGTCCCCTATCTCAAGAGTACAATGTATCATTTGCTAATGTTATGTTCAAAACAATTGGTCCAATAACAAGATTGGATAATGAATGAAAACTGAGAGTTTTAACTGATGTAATGGAGTATATATAACTACAGTTTTCCTGCCTCACTAATAAACAAGCCACTACATTTGCACTAAATGCCACTCTTCTATCTCTCTATCTCTCTCTATCTCTACTAACATCCTTTCAATCCTGCTTGATATCTGAAGTTAAGCCAACATCGATTGAGAGCATTCAAGAAGACGAAGAAGAAGAAGAAGAAGAAGAGTCTGCTCATTGACACATACCAGGCCAATCCTGCCCAAGCGAGGCGTATATATTAAGAAAGCGACAAATGACTTGCAACGCATGCATATAGCACTTGGAGTAATTGTGGTTTCGATGTTGCTTATGCCTATTTTCGCATTTGCGCAGACCCAGCAGGATTTCCAGGTGGTCAAGTCGGAGAGGAGTGAAAGCTTTGTGTTTCCCTATACTGCTGCTAACCGCAACCAACAGGATCCTCTTGTATACACATTTGACGAGCCCAAGCAGCCAAATTGGATTGTCGCAATACAAAGCAATCTGTCCTATGTCCCAAGGGAAGGTGCCAGAACCATCATAAAGTTACAGGAGCCGGCACCAAGTGAAAAATACATTGAACTTGCGTTATACGGCGATCAATCAATGAGGTTCTGGGTGGCGGTAAATACCCCTGAAGCAGGATACGCCAGAATGTATGAGAGTGAAAATGGCTGGTCAACCGAACAGCCCATATCTTTGACTCATACGGAAAACGGAGGTCTGACTGTCACAAATGGTATTAGAACAGTAGTTGATAGACTTGATGTTAATGGCTTTGCAATTGGATCGATACAAGTCTATGGCAATGATAGAAACTCTACGCTTGCCAATGCTTATGCTGGCGATCTCTCTTTCCAGGTTTATTACGGACGCGTCGACCAGTCCTCTATCTACTTTGTGCCAGCAGCAGTTGGAGCAGGGATATTCGGCCTCGTCGCAGGCCTTCTGATACTCAAGAAGAGAAAGCCTTCTGATTAGAGTAGCCGTAACTGTGATTGTAGTATTTGCATATCCCTTTTAGATCGCATATCTGGCATGTGGGTTTGACAGGCAGACAGATATTTTGCCCATAAATGACAAAAGTATTGTTTACCCTAGTCCACACCTCCCTGTCGACCGTTTTGTTCAGCTCCATCTCAGTCTGTGTCACCGTTTTGGTTCTGACAAGCCCAAGCCTGTTTGAAATCCGATGCACATGTACATCGACAGGTATTGCTGGTTTGTTGAAGGCATATACAAGCACACAATTGGCTGTCTTTCTGCCCACTCCAGGCAATCCTAGCAGACTATCAAAGTCGTTAGGAACCTTACCTCGAAATTTGCTTACTATTATCTGTGAAACCTGCTTGATTCGCACTGCTTTGACATTGTAAAAGCCTATGCTGCGGATTAGATTCTTTATTTCGTCAATGTCAGCTGAGGCTATGTCGTCTGGTGTCTTGAATCTTGCAAACAGTTTCTTGACAACCTTGGTAGTATTCTCGTCCCTTGTTCGTGCCGACAAAATAGTTCCGATAAGGATCTTGAAGGGGTCATTTTGTTCCTCCATCTGCAAGCCGCGGAGGGCAGTCAGGCGCTGCAGTTTTTTTTCGCGGCTGAGCGACCGCTCCATCTTTTTTAATATTGTACTCATAAAGTACCTTGTCAATTGGATTAGCTTGGCTGCAAAGGGTATAATTCTGTAGTGGTGATGGCTCTTGAGGTCGATTTCTTAAATCCCAATATTCTGTTGTAGATAGAAAGCACCAAAGTGATATTCCCTAAGTCAATTTTGGTTGTTAGTAATGTTGGCAAAGCCGTGTGTGTCTCTTTTTTTTATTTTGGAGCATTAAAAATTGCTCTAGCTCGTTTATTATTGAACATAAGGGGACTGTCTTAATGATAGTAGTCTAGCAGACTTCTTTGAGCATTCTTCTCTCTTTGAATGATTTCTTCGCGTACTAGATTGGTTACCAATAAGCCCACTTTTCTGACAGGCGGCCTATTTTCAGATATCTCAAACTTATCCAACAATCGACTTATAGCAGAAGAAATGCTCTCACTATCATTTCGAAACTCCTCAAATGTAGTTACTCTGGTTTCTACTGAAAAATTCGTTCTTACAAGCTTAATGCCCACGGTTCTGAACAGATAGCCGTGTTCTTTGACCCTTTGGTAGATTTCATCAACTAACTCGTCAAGATGCCTATGAATCTTTTCTTTATCTCGAGTATAGACATCCAGGGTATTCTCGGTACTGAGAGATACATTGTCGGTTCTTGCCGCTACGATCTCCTCATCAGTGCCGTTAGCGACTTTCCACATCCAATAACCATTTTTTCCAAACCGTTCTTTTAGTTTCTGAACGTCAGCTTTGGCTAATTGTCCCAGTGTATAGATGCCCTTCTCTTTTAATGCATTTTGTGTTTTTGGCCCAATGCCGGCCACTGACCCGACATCGAGGGGCCCAAGAAATTTCCTTAGCTCGGTAGGATAAACTACAGTTAGACCATCAGGTTTCTCAAAATCAGACGCAATTTTTGCGGCGGATTTTGTTGATGTTATTCCGATAGAGCATGACAGTCCACCACATTTGTCTTTAATTGTCTGCTTTATTCTTGTAGCATAGGTTTCGGGACTTTCGCTTTGGATTCTTGTTGTACAGTCCAAGAAGGCTTCATCTATACTAGCTTGTTCTAGAGTATCTGCATATCTTTGAATTGCATTCATCACCTGTTCTGATATCCCTCTATAGTAAGGTATATCGACAGGATGTAGTATTAAATCCGGGCATAACGATTTAGCTTTTGAAAGTGACATGGCAGAGCTAACACCATATCTCCTCGCTTCGTATGAGCACGAAGAAACTGCTCCTTTCATGATATCTCCCTTTTTTTCATCTGTCATGATGACTGCATGAGCCTTTCCCTTCAATGAAGGGTCTCTTAGTTCCTCGCAGGACGGATAAAAAGCATTCAAGTCAATACATGCAATGACTCTACCGATCCACTTTTCCCGGGAATTAAATATCTTCGTGCCCAATTACGATATAAGAGCAATTCTTGATTTTAGTATTTCTGTAGTAGACTGCAATACTTTAGCTAAATGTCTACTTGCATTAATTTAGATTATTCTTTGCTCATCTGAGATAGATTGAAAGCACCCTCCAATTGTTCTGCAGGATTGAAGACTCTTTTTTTATGATAAAAGCTCGAACTATAGATTACATATTTAGTCTGAAACGGAAATTTGGAGTCTATATCGGGCCAAACTTCGATTTATAGGATATTTTCATAGCAGATTATTCAATATATATCGCAGGCTTAAAAGGCCTTGCAGACTTTGCTCTTGATTTTGGATCATATTTTGTGGAGTCTTCCTCGGAATAAACTACTATCTGTGCGTTGTTGATCTCATCTGACAGAAGTGATTGGGCATCCTCTATTGCAGTTACTTCATTAAACCCTGTGAGCTTGAGCCGCCGGTTCCTTGCCTCAAGAGGCGCTGACAGAATGTCTTCTATCATTTTTTGCACCATCTTAGGGTCATTCTTGGCCTTTGCTGTTTCGGAGTTTGCAATTAGCTGCTTCATTATTTGGCCAAAATTTATCGTGCCATCTTGTATATTTGCAAGTATTGCCTTGTACACTTGTGTCTTCCAGTCAGCTGAACCATAAATTACAATTTTAGTTGCTGTTATTTTGGTGACCTTGACTATGTTTTGGACATCTGCAAGCAAGCTAGAGATGAGAAACTCCGATTCTTCTGCCATTATGTCTATCTTTTCTTCCTCCACTGCAGGCCACTCTGCTGTAGTTATTGATTGCCTGTTGCCCATGCGTTCCCACACTTCTTCTGCTGTAAAGGGTGCAAACGGCGCAAGCATCCTGATCTGAAGGTTGAGAAATTCTACAAGCATTCCAGTTATGTTTTGGCGTTTTCTAGCAGCAGCTCTCTTCAGATACCATTGCAGGTCTCGGTCAAGTGAATATAAGACATAGTATATTGCTTCCCTTATCCGCAATCTGTCCATGGAAGCCGATGTCTCTGCTATCGTACGCTGGAGCCGACTGGCAAGCCACTTATCTTCCAGCAGCTGCTGCTCTTGTTTTTGATGCTCAGTTTCCTGGTGAGGTGGCCTATTCTTGCACTTTTCTACCATTTCAAAAATGCCAAGAAGTTTCAACCTAATGCCGCGAACTGTATCAAAGGAAAAGTCGGCGTCTTGAAGTATTTCTGCGGAGACCAACATTGCAACCCTGATTATGTCTGCTCCATATTCTCTGATTGCGGCCCGAAGCGGGATGATATTGCCAAGCGACTTGCTCATTTTCTTGCCTTCCATCAGAACAGACCCGTTGACTACTATTTGCCGTGGCCAGTTTTTCTCGTCAAAAATGGCTACGTGGTTAAAGATAAAGAAGGTGAGATGATTTGGAACAAGGTCGCGCCCTGAGTGACGTGAGTCTACAGGATAAAAGTAGCTGAATTCGTTTTTTATCTGTTCTACAGTATATGCCGCAACCTTGCACTCTTTGGCAACGTGATCTGCGCTACCGGTACCAAGCAGGACATAGTCAAAGAATGAATCGGTGATGTTGTCCATGTCATCATCGCTTATAGCTTTGCTATTGACATATTTTGCAATAATATAATACGCCATGTAAATGACCGAATCTGATAAGCTCTCAACTATCCATTCCTTGTCCCACGGCAATTTGGTTCCAAGACCTGATTTTCTTGCGCAAGCCCGCTCGCGTAACCAGTCAATAACATAATCAAATTCCTGCCTGATGTCCTGGGGCAATATGTCCATGCTGTTTAGGCACCTATGTGCCAGTTCCTTCCATTCTCTATCGCTGTAGTTTAGAAACCACTGATCAGTCAGCAATTTGACCACACACTCAGCTCCGCACCTGCACTTTACTGGCTTGTTGACAAGCTCGTATGTTGTCTCTGCCCAGCCTGACTGCAAGAGCTCCTGCTTGATCTCATTCTTTGCTACGGCAACTGGCATGCCCGCAAACCTGCCGGTATTTTGTGTCATTCGACCTTTGTAGAATTCATGGGAGTAAAGGTTGCTTGTCGCTTTTTCCAGTCCCTCGTCATCATCTTCATTATTATTATTATTATTATTCTGGCCAAAAGCGCCCACCTGTTTGATTGCTTCAGCAGCAGGGATGCCATTAGTGTACACTTCAGACTCGATTATTTTGATGGGGCGAATGTTGTTGTCGTCAACTGAAATATGAAACATTAGCTGTAGTTTTTTGTCTGATTTTAGAGTTTCGAGGGCCTTGTAGTCATATGGTGCATGTGCCGGTACTGACATCACGATTCCCGTGCCACTATCGGCTTCAACAAAAGACGCAGGATATATGGGCACAGAAGTATTGTTGAGGGGGTTGGTGGCATTCGAACCGATCATTTCGCTACCTCTGACTGTCTTTATGATCTCAACCTTGTGGTTCAGAAATTCTAGCTTTCTTGCTGCTTCCTTGCTTATGATCCAGTCTTGGCCATCGACTTGAGCCTGCACGTAGTCAACCTCAGGGTTGACCCATATGTTAGTCACTCCAAAGAGCGTCTCTGGCCTGAGCGTTGCTGCAGGCAAGATGACAAGATTTCCATCACCACCTGACTTGAACTTGATTACCGTATATTCGTTGAAATCCGGCTCTACATCCCCTATCGTATCGTGCTGGCTAACAGGGTTCTGGTCACGCGGGCACCATCCAACAGGGTGCGAACCCTGCACTATCAAACCTTTTTTGCGAAGAGTCCTAAACTGCCACGAGATGAACTTTGAATACATCCTGTCAATGGTGGTGAACTCGCGCCGCCAGTCAATAGAATAACCCATCTCCTTCATACCCTTCTTGATCTCAAGGTGGAAGTATCTTGCTATATTGACTGGCTCGACAAATGTTGAAATGATATCGTCTGATAGTTTGTATATTGTGTGAAACGTTTCCATCAGCTCAGCATCGTTGGCGGCAACCCTTCGCGACATGCCAAGGATAGGGGTGCCGGTATAGTGAAAGCCCATAGGGAAGAGTACGTTGTAGCCCTTCATCCTCATATAGCGAGCATGGGTGTCCGCAAGCGTGTATGTCCGGCCATGGCCAATATGCTGAGGCGAGTTTGGATAAGGATAGGCCACTGTCACAAAGTATTTTTCTCTGCTGCTGTCAGGGTCTGACTCAAAGATCCTTTGATTCTCCCATATCTCGATCCACTTGCTCTCTATAGAATTCCAGTCTATGCGGACGCTCACAGTTACCTTGCTACCTCTTCAGCCAGCAGCAGTGCTTCCTTTATCCTGTCTTTTGACTTGCCTCCACCCTGCCCAAAGCGATTATCTCCGCCACCGGAGCCACCTAGCTTGCTGGATACCTGCCTTGCAATTACGCTGGCTTTGACTTTGTTGCACGCAGCTTCACCGGCGAACACGATAACCCTAATGCCTGGACCCTTTGACAGAAGGGCAAGATAGATTAGGTCTTTGTCAAGCTCGATTGCTTTCTCTCCTATTGCAATATGGTAATCGTCATCAAGCTCTTCATCATACGTGGTATACAAGTGGATACCTGAGTCAAGCTTCTTTGCTTGCTCTGAAATACTCTTTGCTATCGGGACTGAGACAACCCTCAGTATAGCTCGTAGCTTCTTCCTTGCGGTTTCTGCATCTTCCATCGCCTTGTTGAATGACTCGATAACTTTTTCTCTGCTTGAGCCTAGTGTGTGAGAGATGGACGCAAGCTGGCTGTCTAGCTGCTGCATATAGCTGACAGCAGCCTCGCCTGCCACAAATTCTAGCCTGACTACACCGTCTTGGATTCGCTCAGATTTAACTATCTTGACTAGTCCGATTTCTCCTGTGCTATTCACGTGTGTTCCACCACAGGCTTCAATATCCCATCCATTGATATTGACTATTCTAACGTTGCTTGTAGGCACGATTCCGCCCTGATAGATGCGGAAGGAGAATTGCTGCTCGGCGTCTCCGCGATCATATGTCTTAATAATGACCGGATGATTTTCTCGAATTACCCAGTTTGCCATACGTTCGATCTTTTTTACTTCTTCTCTTGTAAGTGTGGAGTGGTGGGTGATATCAAGCCTGCCGTAGCTTTCTTCCTTGAATGCAGAGTTCTGCCAGACCCATGAGCCAAGTGTATTCCTAGAAGAGGAATTGAGGACATGGGTTGCAGTATGATGCTTGGTAATAAGATCACGCCGCGTTCCATTTACTGTTCCATGTACTGTCTGTCCCTCCACAGGTATCCTGCCTCCACCTTCAATCTTGTGTACTATCACATCGGCCTGCTTTGTAACTTCTACTACCTTGATGCCTTCAATGTGTCCAGTGTCTGGCTCTTGTCCTCCGCCCCTTGCGTAAAAGGCAGTCTGGTCTAAAATAATATACTTGCCTCCCACCACCTTGAGCACCTTTGCATGAAAATTGCGTATCGATTCGTCTTGGTAGTATAGCAATTTAGTGGGTGGCAGACCGTCCAGCCCAGGGATTGGTTTTGAAGCCAGGCTTGATAACTGACTTGTATGCAGTTCCGCAAGTTTTGTATAAAATGTTGAAGGCACACTCTGGATAATTTCTTGCTCCATCAAAAAGTCTGGAGTTATGCCATCTGACTCATAAAGTCTAATAAGGTCATCAACCGTCAACACCTTCGTCTTTTTGGTTGATTTGATCGACATTGCCACAGAGTTCATGCGCTCACGCGAACTGGAGTATCTGCCTGCTTCAAGTTGAAGGATTGTCTTGACATCCTGCCTATGCTCTTCAAGTTCGGGATACATCTGCCTAAGGTAGTCGATGTGTAATTCGGCAATGTCTTCGACTCGGATGATGTTTTTCCAGCCAAGCCTTTCTAGTATTGAAAGCGCCCTCCGAAGGATCACCCTTAGATTGTAACCTCCCCCTACGTTTGACGGAAGCGCTCCGTCTGAAATCGCAAATACAAGCGTTCTGATGTGATCCGAAATCGTGTATATCGCCTCATAAGGTGCAACAAAAGCACTCAGCTCTGCCTCAGAGATTTTCATCTCTTTTGCGATTAGCGATTTCAAATCGTGGATACTATTACTTCTGATACTATTGCTGCTAGTCGTGGTATCAAGCTTTAATGATATGGACTCAAAATACTTAGACAGTACTTCCTGATCCCTGTCAGTTCCTGTCATGTCTACTAGCTTGCCAACTATGGGTCCGAAGGAGCAGTCGTAGCTTGTGGGCGTACCCATTGTTATCCATGAAAAGCGCTCAAGCCCAGCGCCCATGTCTATTATCTTATTTGGCATGACGCGGTAGTTGTTCTCATCACCTTCAAATTCGGTAAATACGGCGTTGCCCAGTTCGAGACCTCGGACGAAATATTCTAATGAGTATCCAAACGCGCCAGCTCCCATCCATACATCTTCGACAAACGTTATATCTTCGGCTTTAAGGCCAAGTCCATTTGTCAGCATGCCAAAATCCAGATCTATGCATTTATCTTTCCAGTAGCCGCCTGGAGCATCGGCATTACATGTTTGACCTATCATGCAAAAGCCAGTATAATGCCTACCGCTCAGTCCAACATTTTCAATGTCATTGAATCGAAGGCACATCTGTGGAACTAGGAGTGGGTTTGCTGGTAGTTCAAAAACTACTTGACTACCGACTACTCGCTGAAAGTCAACGATTGATGCTATTGTGAAATACAGGTCTTCTCTCCAGCGGCATACCACAGGATAGCGCCTAACTATCTCGTGGTCGTTTGAGCGGAAGAACTTCTCAGTCTCCTTCCACGCGTTGACGTAGTCTAGATGTTTGTTTGTCGGTGGCTTTCCGATGAAACTGTAATTTTCATGATCCGGGCACGAGTCCCTAGCAAAGTCAAGTGTCCAGAAGTATTTTTCGCACTTGGCGCACTTTTTTCGCGTAAAGCCCATTTTGTCAAAAAGCGATACTTTGTAGTACCTGTCAGGATTAGATGAGAATAGCGCGGCGAGCTCCTTCTTTCCCAATGGCTGTTATCCTGTGTTAGACATCAAAATATATGTATTAATGCTTTCGTTGAAAAGAGAAAGAAAGAGGGAAAGAACATAGAGTTTAGGACCTAAGCGAATCCTCGATGAACTTTAGGTATCTCTCTTTTGGCGCTGCACCTATAGTCCTTGATATTTCCTTGCCGCCATTGAACAGCAAAAGTGAGGGAATCGATTGGATGTTGTACCTCGCTGCAATCTCCTGGTTCTCATCAACGTTTAGTTTGGCCACTTTAACTTTGCCAGCCAATATTTTGCCAACCTGTTCCACTGCAGGCCCCACCATTCTGCATGGACCGCACCATTCTGCCCAAAAGTCAACTAATACAGGTACATCTGACTTGAGCACTTCGGCGTCCCACCGTGGAGTAGTGACGCGGGTGACTATGTTATTATTGTCTATCTTGCTCTCCATACTTACAAGTGGGAAGCAACGGTATTTTAATCCTATTGACGAAGGATGCCACTATCCAAACCGGCCTCCCGTGCCAAATGTGACAAATTCCGCTATTAGCTTCATGACAAAAGCAATACCACCGACTGCAAGGAGGCCAAGTATGACTAGGCGCAGGTGTTGCAAATAGTCGTCCTTGCTTGTCTTCTTCGCTAGCCTGAGCGTCTGAAACATTTCTGTAACCCTGCGCTGTATAAGCGACAATTCATATACTAAACGGTGGCTGCGTTATATAAAATATCTGTCAATACCTTGAAAGTGACGGATGGACCGTATAGAGGGGTTCTTTGTCGGTTCTCTGCATCTCAACGAATGTTTCTGTGTTTTGTATACCTTCAATCTTGCCAATGCGCGCAATGACGACATTATGTAATTCCTCTAGCGTATGGGCGCTTATGCTTACTATCATGTCGAATCTACCTGTAACTTCAGAGAGCGATCTCACTTCTTGAATTTTCATTAATTCTTCATGAATGGGTTCTTTCAACTTAGGATCGCGGTTTATTCCAACCGTTGCCTTGACATTTATCCCCAGCATGCTGTCGTTGACAATCACTGTGAAATTCTTAATCAAACTGCGTTTTGATAGGCGCTTTATCCTGCTGTAAAGGACGGAAGCATTAACGTTTAGCTTTTTGCTCAACCTTGGAACTGAAACGCTTGCGTCTTTGGTCAGTTCAGATAATATCCTCATATCGAGCTCGTCAAATCTCTGCATAGGCTTGTCTAACGTTATAGGACAGTGTTAATAAATGTAATTCTAACGGATTATGTAGCCAAAACTCAATTCCTTAGTTTGAAGACTAGGGGATCATGAAAAACTTATGATCCTTTAAACCATAACACATACAAAGAGTGGAGTCGAGATAACATTATATAATTTGGAATATGGGGTTTTAATGGATGTTTAGCAGCAGGGGGGGAGGAATTAAGACAGGCCAATATGTGTTTGTAGTGCAAAAAGATGGAAGACACAACAAAATAATCATCGGTCGCATCAGATCGGTGAATGGTAGCAGAGTCCAGGTTGTTGGCACCTATGTCCGACCGCTGGGCCTAATAGAGCGCATAGAATCAGGCAGAGCGGCCGGGCGACCAAGCGAAGTACTCAGCAACCCTGACCCCAACAACTGTATCTTTTTGCTGATCGACAGAGTTGAAACTGGCAAGTTCAACGAAGAGGTCGACCAAGCTAGCTCCCGGGTGCTATGGATAAACGAAAGCAGGTATCTTGTGCTTGATGGTTGGATTAAGGAGAATTTGCCTGACATATTTGCGGCTGCCCTTTCAGCTGGCACGGAAGAATCAAGGGCTCATGCACGCCAGACGCTCATTGAAAAAATGGATTCGCTTTATGAGCACGAACTGAAGGCGCATGTCTATGCCGTGGCAAGAAGTACTAAGATATTGTAAGAAGTAATAAACCTCTTGAGGAAATATAGTCAAGTGACCTGCTCACGTGCATACTAACCGACTGCAGCAAGAAGAAGAAGAAGAAGAAGAAGAAGATAATAAAAAAACTAAAAAATCCATCACATTGCCATTTCCATTTCCATTTCAGCGGTGGTTGTTGTTATCCAACTGATTATTCTTATTATAATTACTCCTTTTTTTCCTTGTTTGGAGGGGCTTTAATTGGCACAAAAATTTGTTCTGCGATCGCAAGACATAAGTTGCAGCTATATGCATATTTAATGCGTGTCATTTTTCGGTGACGCAAGCACTCCAAGTTATGATAAGAAAAAGTATGAGCACCTAACACTTGCTATCCGGCAGACCGTGCTTGAGCGTGCCCGCAACCGGTGCCAGAAGTGCAACACAAAGTTCAGTCCAAGCGTGCCGCCACAATTTGAGCACATTAATGGCTCTCTGAAGGACAACAGGCCTTCCAATCTACGCGCTCTTTGCTCTGAATGTTTCAAGTCGGTAGAGGATAAGGAAAAGAGCAGAAAGGGAATATTTGGCAAGATGCGCAATATAATAGGCTAGCAGCATAGTCTAAATTATCATCTGGACTGACGTTAGCAAATGGGTATCATCTTAATGCAACTCATATGCGATACCTGTGGGAAGGTCCTATTGGAAAAGCGTGGTGTGAGCGAAGAACGGTTTCCCATATCAAATGAAGAGGCAATGCAGCTCGACAAGGAGCACAGAGGTCACGAGTGCCATATTGAACCAGTTGAAAAGGAACCGTAAAATACAGCATTACTACGAATAATTCCGAGCAGGCATTTGAGCAATTGTTCGCATATATGTATATAGAGATCTATCCTGTCCCGAAGAGGTCATACTAAGAAATATGCTCGACTCACTATCTCTACTCTGTTATCATTTACGATTCATGGTTCATCCGCCAACCCGCATTCTCTTGAATTGTATCTTCATTACAAAAAAGGAGCACCACAATATCCTTGTAGGGTCTCTTGCTCAACCATATGCTGCTCTCTCTAAACGCGCAATATTCTATATATGCGTGGCTGATATTATACTAATTAGATGGATTGTCGAGCCCAGTTAAGCATCACAATATTTTGGATGTATGCAAGGTTCCACCTCTGTTAGTGGTATTTGTAACAAATGAGATATCTGGGTAATAACAAATGAATAATTTTGAACAGAAAAAGCAGCAGTGTCATAACGCCGTTTTTAGGTATACCCTACAATTAAGAATATGATTTATTTTACACCTTTCTTTTTATTAAAGTAGCGCGCAATCTTATGGACATGGTGAGTAGCAAGCCTGCCTCTTGGTTCAGGGACTTTATCGGTGTAGGCTATCGCTACCATGACGTCTACATGAACATCATTCCACTCTTTGAGGATAAAATGCCTGCTTATCGGTTATGGAAAAAGACCATCAATTGGTGGCCAGATGATGAAATAAAGGTTAGGTTTGTAGAGCAGAGCGACAGCTACTGGCTGATAATTTATGGCGGTTCCACGTATAAAGGTGACAATATCGGCTTTGTGAAGAAGGTTCAAGTGTCTGACAATTACAACCGGTTTAAGGCAGGATATGAAAAGAGGGCAATTTTGCGTTTTGGAATATACAAAGAAAACCCAAAGAAAAAGGATGACCGGAAGTATGACCTTGAAATCTTAAAGAAATCAAAATCGATTTATGATATTGCATTTTTGAGGTACGAGGAGCTTTCGCTGGAAAGCATTGAAAGGCAGTGCATAGAGGAAAACAAATGAAAAAAAAGTTCAGCTGCGTGCAAGGATGCTCTGACTGCTGTATTTTCAGAGAATACTATCCCTCTGTTGAATATGGCAAGATAGGGGTGCTTGTCCTGCCTGAAGAGAAAGCTGCAATAGAGTGCCTTGCAAAGAACTTGGGCATAAGAATCAGGATAATACCACGCCTTGCAGTTGGTAAAAAGTCGCCAGAGAGAATAATCGCATACCAGATGATGGGCAAAAATGACGATGGTGACCTTTGCCCGTTCCTTGAAGTTGAAAGTAAGGAAAGGTCTCCTCATGGTGGATTTAAATGCAAAATATACTCTGAGCGACCACTTGCATGCAAGGCCTATCCTGTCATAAATGTATTCAACAATAAAGCTAGATTTGATCCTCATTGCCAGTTTTGCAAGAAATTCTCAACCAGCAAAGCTAGCAGCGAAGGCCTGCAGCAGGAAGTTGAAGCACTTGCCAAGATCAGAGCCAGTGTGACTGCAGATGATGATATTTCTATCTGGCGCTATGCAACTGCCACCGGCAAATCAAATGATTTGCTGCCGGAAGGCTGGATTCTCGAACGCTAGTAGCCGTACTTTTGGTATAGCTTCTGCTCATTTTTTTTGACAAGAAGAATTCTGTTAGGCGGTATTAATGTAAAGTTTTCAGACAGCTTGAGAAATTCATTCAGCGGCACTTCTACAACATTTTCAAAGTCGCGATAGCTAACGGAGTAAAGCGATGCGTCATCGGCGTACAGCGCCTTGCTGAAAATCTCCTCCAACCTGCCTTTGCGAGTCATGAAATGTAATATTCATGCATATATTATATATTATGTTGAGCCACTTGCGATATGCCAAGAAAATCTTCTTCTTCTACTGTCAGACGTAGAAGTACACCAAGAAGAGGAAAGCGCACCAATCCAGGCCGAACTACTAGTACCAATACTGCGAGGGGTAGCAGGAGGAATAATAGTAGTACGACCACTAGGAGAAGCAGCAGCCGCACCCGTAGTAGTGGTAGAAGCAGTAGCTCAGCCCTATCTGCAAGGACGAGAAAGGCAATAGACACGCTCCCATCTCATGCTCAGAAAATATACACCAAGGCTCACAAAAATGCTCTAAAACAGTATACAAGCCCTTCAAAGAGACGCGGGGGTAAGCGTCAGAGCAAAGAGCAGGTTGCTCACAAAGTCGCATGGTCCGCTGTAAAAAAAGAATACAAGAAAAAAGGTGACAAGTGGGTGCCAAAAGAAGATTAGTCTGGCTTGTAGTTGATTAGTCCACCGGCCTCGACAATTTTTGCTATCAGCTCAGGAAATGGCTTCATCAAGTAATGATCATTCTTTGTAATGTTGGTTATCTTGTTCTCCTCTATGTCTATTGCTAATTCATCTCCATCAGATATTTTCTTGACTGTTGATGCGTCGATCTCTATTGGGAGCAGGTAGCCTCCATCTACTGCGTTTCTGTAGAATATTCGTGCAAAGCTTTGTGCAAGGATTGCCTTGATCCCTGTCTGAGAAAGGGCTATTGGTGCGTGCTCGCGACTAGAGCCACAACCAAAGTTGTTGCCGGCCACGAGAAAGTCGCCCTGCGACACTTTATCTGGAAAGCTAGGGTCAATCCCCTCCATCGCGTGTTTTGCAAGTTCTTTGTGATCATGAATCTTCAGGTAAGGCCCTGGAATGATAACGTCTGTATCTATGTTGTCGCTGTCATACTTGTGGACTTTGCCTCTTATGCTCTTACTGCTGATGTTGATTTTGCTGCTGCCGCTCAATTTCTTACGTCCCGAGGATCTGTTATTCTGCCCGTAACTGCTGAAGCCGCGACAACTATTGGCGAAGCAAGATACGTCCTTGACTCAACATGGCCCATTCTACCCGGAAAATTCCGATTAGTGGTGCTGATGCACACCTCATCCTTGCCGAGCACACCCATGTGCGCACCACAGCAAGCACCACAGGTGGGAGGGCCCACAACTGCACCAGCTTCCATAAAGATGTTGATTAGTCCCTCTTTTAATGCCTTCATGTAAATTGACTGCGCCGCAGGCAGCACCTCTGTTCTTATCTTGACCTTCTTGTCCTTCAGGATTTCAGCTACTGCTCGAAGGTCTTCTAGCTTGGCGCCAGTACATGAACCAATGTATGCCTTATTAAGCTCCGTTCCCTGCAGATCCCTTGCCGCAGAAATATTACCGGGCGAAAACGGCTTGGCAACGGTAGGCTCGAGCTTTTCTATTTCGTACGTGAAAACTTCAGAATAGTGTGCGTCTTGGTCGCCGTGCACTGGGGAAAATTTTGTGTCTGTTCTTTCGCTCAAGTATGCATAGGTTGTTTCGTCTGGCTCAATGATACCGTTCTTTGCTCCTGCTTCCGTAGTCATATTGGTAAGAGTCAGGCGCTCTTCCATCGGCAGGTCTTTCATTATACTGCCTGCAAACTGCATCGCCTTGTAATTGGCACCATCCGTTCCAATATCCCCAATAATCTTTAATATAATGTCCTTTGCCATGATATGATCCGGCTTGATGCCGTCGATCTTGAAGAGCATTGTCTCTGGCACCTTGAACCAGATCTCGCCCTTCATAAGCACATATGCTATATCGGTGTGTCCCAAGCCGGCAGCAAATGCACCTATGGCGCCAGTGGTGTTTGTATGCGAATCCCCTCCAACATAGACTTCGCCAGGGAGCACCAAGGCCTCTTCATGTGAAAGTGTATGACATATTCCATATTGACCGAGCCCGTACTTGAAATGTTTGCTGATGCCATACTGTCTGGTAAAATTGGAAAGATTGTTAATATTCTCTGCTGAGATTCTGTCAGCCGACGGGACAAAATGATCCTCTGCGACCCATACTCTATCAGGATCCCAGATTCGATTGAGCTTTAATCCTCTCTTCTTTTCCCATTCGCTAAACACCTTAATGACACCTGGGCCTGAAACATCATGTAACATGACCTTGTCCACCTTGGCAAACATAACGTCGCCAGGTGACAACTTTTGCTTGCCTGATGCACGCGCAAGTATCTTTTCCGTAATTGTCATTCCCACCAAAACAATTCACGCAGTATAGATGAGAAGTTTTGTCTACATGACGGATTAAAACCTTTGGAGCCTGGACATAAAGCACAAAAGAGAGGGGCTTGCCTACAGAGATATACTGCTTGGTCGAGGTTTTGCCAATATCTATCAAAACTCAGAGAGGTAGGTTTGAGTTATTTGAGAGCCTGCAAGTATTTGGCTACAAACACAACGACATTGTAGTCATCTCAAGCAAGTTTGTGTCAATGAGCGAAGGCTCTATAGTCAAACTCAGCAAAGTTAAGGTGGGGAAAAAGGCAAAAGATCTGGCGGCAAAATGTCACATGGATGCCAAGCTAGCTGAGCTTGTGCTTAGAGAATCAGACTATGTAATGAGGAGAGCAGTGCCAGGCTTTTTGCTTTCTATTCGGGATGGCATGATCGCTCCAAACGCCGGCATTGACAAATCAAATGTTCCAAGGGGCTATGCAATACTGTATCCCCGTAATCCTTTTGAGATTGCAGAAAAGTTGAAGCTCAAATTTCTTGCCGAGCTTGGAATAAGAGTGGGTATCGTGATAGCAGACAGCAGGCTAATGCCAACTCGTATAGGGACAACAGGAGTTGCAATAGCATGTGCTGGCTTTGAGCCAGTCGAGGACCAAAGGGGGCGACGAGACTTGTTTGGCAATGTTCTAAGAGTCACGTTTAAGGCAGTTGCCGATGGACTTGCCACTATGGGTGTGGCAGTGATGGGGGAGGGCAATGAATCTACGCCAGCTGCCGTAGTGAGGGGGGCAAATGTGGTTTGGTCCAACAACAAGTTCTCATGGAAAGACATGGCTGTTGAGCCGTTTGAGGACATATATCTGCGCGGAGAATTCGGGCTTGCGGGTATCAGATGATTGGTATTTAACAGACCTGCATAGGGTTTTAATATATCCTAACTTGTACTCAGAATACACAACCTAAATGTCCAAATTTCTTACAAGTTATCCAAGGACAATTAGTGTCATTAAGGGCTTGCAGGACTTTATTCGCAAAGAAGAGATAGAACTTAACCAACTCTGCATCATGGTTAAGATAAGGAGGGACGAAATCATCACTGCATTGATCTCTGAGGGTTTTAAGAGTGTCAAGCTGGAAAATAGAAAGCCGACTCAGATCGGTCATGGCTTTTCAAAAAAGCTGGTCTCACCTTGGGAGATACATGTAAGGTTGCTTCAAATGCAGCAGGGTCTTATCGCAATACAAGCAGAAGTTGAAATCTCCCGCAGGTATATACAACACATTCGCTCTGTAAGGGCCCCAGTTATTTATGAAATAGAGTCGATCCTAAAAAAACACAAAATTGAATATCAGATCTGGCATGCAAAGATGCGTCGGGTCATTACAAGTGTCATTGACAACCACCAGATAACCCTTAGCGCTCCAAGGCTTCCACCAATCCCCTGGAGGCCCATGGCCGGCTCTGTCGTGACGCTATCGATCATCTATTTAGCAAAGTTTCTCGGGATACTCCAGTAGAGAAGACTTTATTATTTCTGCAGGCTAAATCAGTTGAAGTGCCAAGTACGGCCACATTCTACCATTATGGCATATCGCCTTGGGAAATTGAAGTCATCTATGATACTCTAAATCGGTCTTTTGGAGTTGAAGAAAAGCAGCTCCAACCAGACGATCCACAGTACGTCAGCATGCTTGAAATCGGATTTCCTGTCCCATACAACGAGACATTCTTCCAGCAGGAATTCACCATGGATAGCTGGTTCAAGATAAAAGGCATTATAAAAGATGTAAAAAAAAGGCGGGGCAGAAAGGGTATCAAAGTATTCATTAGATTTGCAGGCTTTGGAAATAATAAAAAAATTGGTATTGTTTTTCCGCTGCAGAGCAAAGGGGACAGGCAATTTGAGATGGGCATTGAAAAGATAGAATACCTGGTAGACATTATCCCTGTTCAATTGCAATTGATACCGCCCGACGCAGAAGAAATATGGTACTTGTATGATGAGGCCAGCTCCAAATGGAATCCGTCTGTCGCGAAGACGAGCGGCCTCAACTATCTTTTCAAGAACAACGATTGGAAAACAAAATAGAATAATCCTGAAAGAACAATACCTACCATTTATCATAATATTACTATTATCCCATATATGCCTCTCTCATTCTCTCATTTGAGCTGATTTATAACAGATGAGTCATGGATCGCCTTGCTGAGCTCTTTGTATTTTTTGTCGATAAAGACGAGCGACTCGGATAACCTTTTTGACTTGCCCATCTTGAACCTTATCAGCTCGCGGTGGCGCCAAAAATGCTTTCCTTCTGAAACTGAGAGGGTGGTAAAATAATCTAGACCCTTGAGGCTGTCTGGCAGCTTGACATTGAATGGCAGCAAGTATTCTATCGTGAACCATTCATCGCCATCAGGGTAGTCTATGCCAGTTGGAATGTCAAAGTATAGATGCAAAATGTCTTCTACTGTCAGGCCATCGTCTAGAATGGATGGATGCCTTACGCTCGATCTGTGATAGTCCATCTTTAGCAGCTCGGGTTCAAAGTAAGCCCTGATAATGGCTCGACGAAAGATTTCGTTTACCTCTTTAAGGTTCAAAGATAGTATATAGCGGATCATGGATATTATATAATCTTTGTAACAGAGGGTCAAATTTTGCAAGACTGATTTTCTGCGAACGGGCAGGGAATCGTATAAGTATTGACCGCTACTATGTGCATAGAAATAAACTAGCTGCTCCTATTCGCAGACAGATAACAAGGCACATTCAACTACCCCGGGCTGCAATAATATGTTAGAGATATTTGATTGTAAAAAATGAATACTCAGCATGTGAATCTATCGAACAGAATGTTTATGCTACTAGAACTACGATATGGTGCCGCAAGGGATACTATATTATATACACGTCTGCATACAAAAATTCTCCATGCTTCCTGAGGATGATACAACAGGATGGTGATGATGTTATCATAAGAAAAAGTGCTCTTGTAATAGTAGCCGCCATTATAGTGGTAATCGCTATTACAGTTGGGGTGTATGCTTCAGGAAGGGAGAATAATAATCAGATAATGGGCATTGGAGGAAAAAATCCCAACATGGTAGAGGTAGTCATCAAATCCGATGGCGCTTGGTCAGCTGACATAAAGGATAGCGAGTCTAGCTCACATTCGGTAAATGGTTTTGGCGACAGGACAATACAAATAACATGTAATAGTGACGGCAAATACTCGCTAACTGTGCAAAGGTCAGACGGAAGATCTGGTACATTGAATGTTGAAGTAGTAAAGAATGGAAGTAGTAGTAGTAGTAGTTCTCAGAGGTCTACGACAACTTCAGTTAATGGGGTAATTTCACTATCTGGGACTTGCTAGTGTGTTAGAGCATCAGTTACAAAGATTGGATTTATTAGAGAGGGAGCAATGGATAGATCAACGGCGGCTGCAGCCTCTCAAGGAAGAATTGCCAGTTTGCTAAAATGAACAGTGAATAACAGACCCCCAGGACCAAATTCTATAATACTTTTTATTAACTCGGAAAATGAGATTGAAAGACAATAAACAATGACAAAAGAAACAAAAGAAGAGGAAGAAGAAGAAGGAAAAAACGTCATCTCAGTAAAGCAATTATATGATGCTTTTAGGCGCCGCGACATATCCTCTCTATTAGATATGTTTACCGATTGTGCCGTTATTCATGGACCTGCACCATCTGGAGTCCTCCCGTGGGGCGGTGTTCACAATGGTCGTAAAGGAGCTGCAGAATTCTTCACGGCTGTTGGCGAATCCCTTGAAGTGCAACAGTTTGAGCTGCGGGATATTATAGCTCATGGCAACAAGGTTGTAGTGCTTGGATACCAAAAGGGGAAAGCCAAGCCTACAGGACGACCATATGAGATTGAGTTTGTTCATTTATGGTCTCTACGTGATGGAAGATTTACAGAATTCCGCGTATTCAATGATACGGCTGCCCTAGTAGAAGCCTTACATAGATAAGAAGAGTTTCTCAATGGTGATATTTTCTATTTTAATGCCTGACGCGCATGTAGCAATGATCGGTCTCCCTGATTAGTTCGGTGTACTGATTGCCAGTTTACCCTCACGCTTGGCATTTTGCCGTCATTTATGGCTGCAGCTGATGTGTTGAGGTGCCGCCTACCTCTTCAACCTCTTGGATTGCTTGCCTAAATCTTCTCCGTCATTTACTGGAGTTGAAAACGGCGCGTGAGCTGGGGGTAATATTTACAATAAAATGATGTCCAAGTAGTCCTATTAATAGTAAAGACGAAAAAACAACAAAGGAAAATATCTATTTTTCCACATGATTACACCGGTGCAGTCAGCGAGAGTGTGTATTTGTGTCTCTCTGTGTCTCTGCGCACACATGTCTATACACGGAAGTCTATGCCGCTTTTCTTCTTTCATGACCAGCCAAGCTACCACGACAAGACTAAAGCCTAAACTAAAGATACTGTGAAAAACAACTACTCCCAAATGCTAAATAGTTGCTGTACATTCATCAGTTCGCACCGATTAGCTAAGAAGCTAGAGTATATCTAATTTCTCAGTGGAAGTGTGAATCTAAAGGTAGCTCCCTTTCTCTCTTTATTATTCTCAGCCCATATCCTACCTCCATGAGCCTGTATTATGCCCTTTGACAAATATAATCCCAATCCTGTACCATTGTCACTTTTTGACACAAACTTGGTGAATAATCTTGGCAGAATCTCGCTGTCAATTCCTTTTCCTGTGTCCTTGATACTTACTATAACTTCCTTTTTATCGGCACTCTTTTCAGCAGTTACTGTAATTGTGCCTCCTGAATCAGTAAACTTGATCGCATTACCTATTAGATTTGTTAGCACCTCAAATAATCTCGATTTATCCCCTTTAACGAATAGTTGAGCACTCTCCCTTTGGTCGAAGATAATTTCTAACTCCTTTTCTTTTGGGATGGCGCTTTTTTCATCATTAACTACAATTCTTATCTTTTCGTTTAGGTCAATCCGTTCTTCTTTTAACTTCAGGGTATTGCTTTCAATTCTAGATACATCTAAAATATCCGAAGTTAGTCGCTCTAGTCTTTTGGCATTGCGCGCTATCATCTCGATCTCCTCCTTTGTCACTGCGATCTCTTTCTTGTTTTTCTTTTCTCCTTCTTGCTGTTCTTCTTCTTCTTCTTCTTCAAATTGAGACATGAGAATATCTGACATACCGAGCAACGGTTGCACAGGAGTACGTATTTCATGAGCCGCCATGTTGATAAACTCCTTCTCCATCCTCTCCTGAAGTTCCAAACGCTTGTATAGTTCAGCCTGATTCCAAAGTGAATTGAAAAATGAGCGCAACATGCTAGTACTTCGCTTGCTATTAGAGTACAGAGTGATCCCGACTGCTTCTGAAAAAGTCTCTAGGGTAGGATTTACCAATTCTGCACTAATAAAGCGGGAGGAATCAATTATCATGATCCCCGATTGACTTTCAGTTCCTTTGACAAGTTTTATCTGCGATTCTACTCTTAGCCTTTCAACTATCTCAGAGTTAGCGCCGGTATCTGGGCAGATGACTCTGACAGTTACCCCCTGTCGCGATGCTTTCTGCAAGATATCTAGTACTCCGAGTTTTTTCATTCTTACAAGTGCTTTATCATTTGGCAAAAGGAATAGGATTTCATCTTTTGCTAATCTTGACAATGACAGCAAAAGTTCAGCAGCCTTGTTTTTGTCATAAATGACTTCAAAAAAGTCTGGTTCAACTCCTTTCTCTATTTCGAGTATCCTGTGAGTGGCGCTAACACCTTGGGACCACAGTTTCTCAAATAGAGAATTAAATTGCTTAATGTAGGGCAGTTCATTGCTGACAAGAACATTTGAAGCTATGGAACCAGCTACCATATTAGATACTGTGAAATTAAATTCCTTATCTGTAACGCTAAAGTTCAATGGAGTATAGATTAGATGCTTAATCTCCATACCTAACGCCAAAAATCTCTGGACTAGATCCCTATCCTCTTTGTTTATCGTACCAATCCATTTCACACCTTTATGTTCGCCTTTTTGCGATTTTTCTAAAATTTTCTTTATCAGATCTGAGGCAATAGACTCAATCATTCTCAAGCCCCCAAAGTCAGAGCAGACAGATAAGTGATTAGAAGTTTCTATAACATGTCTTGCCCTTGAAATGATATCCTCTTGAGAGTCAATTATCTTTGTAATATCCGGTTCTATGCCTTCTTCTATCTCCCTTATCCTTTGGTCAGCATGGATAGCCTTTATCCACAGGTTTTCAAAAAAATAACGCTGTTGCTCCACAATTGGCTTGGCATTGCTATAAATTGTCTGCGTTATCGGCTTTGTGCCCTCAAGCGTTGCTGTAGCTATGTATTCTGTTTCGCTAACCGCCATATTTCCTTTGACAGCATCCATATGTTTAACCTCTGCATAACCCATCAACTCCTTCACACATTGCAGATTCTGTGAAGTTATTTCAGTGAGGAACTTGATTCTTACCTTTCTACTCTTAAAGTCGCTGTATCCCTTTTTTATAGGCGCAACATTCATCGAAAAGGCTGCAGAGTTT